>NZ_SCOC01000027.1:0-60362 GCF_005502615.1 Gordonia sp. ALPHA1B1
GCCGTCGCCGGTGATCTGGACCTGGCCGGTATCGATCTGGGCCAACAACTCATCGACCATGCCCGAGGCCTCCAGCGCCTCGGCCACCTCCGCGGTCGAACGCGGCTCAGCCAACTCAGGCAGCTGCTGACCGTCGTCGTGCTGCTTATCGTCTAACGCCATGCTCATAGATTGTCCTCTCACTGATGAGCACTGGACTTACACAGACCATCTGACACCCCCGACAAACTGTTCAACCACCCGATCACAGTGACGCGTTTCGCCGGGCGCACCAGTCTGTTCACTGTTGCGTGTCCACACGTCTGAACCAGACTCTGCGTGAGATCCATCAGAATCACTGCACCGATCAACGTTGTGTACGACAACCACCCACACGCCCAGAGCAGGGGCACACCACACGCAGCTGCAGCCGCCAGGATCTGAGCGCGCACCTGCAGGGTTACTTGCCGACGGTGGCGGTCCACTCGTGGTGCCATCACTATGCGGGCAACAAGGCTGACAACCAGCGTCAGCACGAGGATTCCGCCAACCTCGCCCGGGGTCCCCTCGAGTGTCACCACCACGATCAGCGGCAGAATGGTCCCGGAGATCGCCCCGCCGAGATGCGCAACACTGCGCGACACAAGGTAAGCAGGAACGGCACTGTGACGCGGCGACGTCCCAGTGACCGAGTTCACCGACCCCACGGTACGACCAATCGACAGACCACGCTCAACTGCCGTCGGTGACGTTCCCGTAGTATCTCCGAGCGCAAAGCGTGTCGGCTTCTGCCGACACCTAGGACTGTCCCGCCGTCTACCGTCGAGATCATGGCCGACGTCAACTTCTACTTCGATCCCGTCTGTCCGTTCGCGTGGATGACGAGCAAATGGGTGCGAAAGGTACAGGCCCAGCGGGACTACACGGTGGAATGGCGGTTCATCTCGCTACGTCTGCTGAACGCACACATCGATTACGACGCGCAGTTCCCGCCGGAGTACGAGGCCGGGCACACCGCCGGACTCCGCCTCCTGCGCGCGGCGGCGAGCATCCGCCGCGAACGCGGACCGGCCGCCATCGGCCCGCTCTACGAGGCGCTGGGTACACGAATCTTTGACGCGCACACCGGTTCCTACACCGTCGACGCCACTGATCATCGAGGCACCACCGACTTCCTCGGGCCCGTCCTGGACGAGCTCGGGTTGCCGGCGCACCACCTGAATGCCCTCGACGACGCCGAGTTCGACGCGGAGATCCAGGCCGAGACCGACGAGGCCCTGTCGCTGACGGGTCGCGACGTGGGTACGCCGATCATCCACTTCGAGCCGCCGGAGGGAGTTGCATTCTTCGGGCCCGTCATCAGCCGTCTACCCGGTGACGACGACGCGGTCGTCCTGTGGGACCACGTGATCGGCCTGGCGAGTTTCCCGGGTTTCGCCGAGCTCAAGCGGAGCCTGCGGGAGAAGCCACAACTGCGGGCCTTCGGAGTGACCGACGGCGAGGCGGGTGTCGAGGAGGACTGGCACGGCGGGAGTCGGCGCACCAAGAAGTGAGCCGCCCGGCGTCTACTTGAACGGATTGAGCGTCCGGCCGAGGAAGTACTGGATACCCGGCGGAATGGGACGCACGGCCGTCGTGACCAGCTTGTTCACCATGCCGGTCACGCACACCGCGTCGCCCTTCATCACCGCGTTCCACCCCTCGCGCACGACGTCCTCGGGCTCCTGCCACAGCACGCCGGGCAGGCGATCGGCGGTCTCGCGGGTCTCCGCACCCATCGCATCGTGGAACTCACTCCTGGTGAAACCGGGACAGAGCGCCGTCACGTGGATGCCGTGCGGTTTCAGTTCCATGTCCAGGGACTGGGACATCAGCAGGACATACGACTTGATCGCGGAGTAGAGCAGGCCCTCCGCGGGAGGCAGCAGAGCCGTGATGGACGAGACGTTCACGATCCGCCCCCACCGGCGCTTCTTCATCCCCGGGAGCACGCGGTGGGACAGCTCGGTCAGCGAGGTCAGCATCAATTGCAGCTGCCCTCCGACCTCCCCCCACGGCGTCTCGGCGAACTTGGTGCTCAGCGACATCCCGGCGTTGTTGATCAGCACGTCGATGTCCAGCCCTAGTTCATCGGCGCGCTCGATGATCGCGGCCGGCGTGCCGGGTTCGGACAGATCCCCGGCAAACACCTCACAGCGAACGCCGTGCTCGCGATGTAGTCGCTCGGACAACTCGTCGAGCCGTTCGGCCCGACGGGCGACCAGCAGTAGGTCGTACCCTTCCGCGGCGAGTTGTTCCGCGAACGTCTTGCCGATCCCGGCGGAGGCGCCGGTGATCAGGGCGGTGCGGTGGTCGAATGAACTGCGTCGATCCGAGGACATGCGCCGGCTTTCTGTCGATGGACGATGCCGCGAGTACTACCAGACCGCGCGTCCCTCGTCGGATCACGACAGGCGATTTTGTTCCAACGAACAGGCTCAGGGAACGTGTCCGTACGGGTGCCAGCCGGACGGATTCCACTTGCCGCCGCGTTCCTGCCGGACCTCGCGCAGGCTGGTACCCACATATCGGGCCTCGAGTTCGGCGTCGGGTTTCCCGGTGTACACCCACCGCTTCGGATCCAGGTTTCCCTCGGCGTCGCGGTAGGACTCCCAGTAGTCGACACGGTGGACGGCCCGGACGAGATCGTCGGCGAACACCAGCACCGGTAGATCGGGGACGGTCCGGTGCGGCCCCGCACGCCAAGCGCTGCGGGCGGATTCGTAGATCACCTCGGCAGTGGCGTCGCCGCGGGCGGACTCGTCGACCTTCACCAGCACGCACACGTCGGGCAACGGCGGCGACACCAGCGCCGCATGTCGCAGGATCAGCTCCTCGATGCGCCACGGCCCCTGCGCATCCGGCGTCTCCGGAAGTGCCGATCCGGCCAGAGCGACGACGTCGACTACCGTGCGCCGTAGCGAAAGCGCGTGCGCTGCAGCTGAATCGAGGGAACCGACGTCGTACCGCAGAATCCAGTGTTCGACGCCGAACCCGTCGGCGTCGATGTCGCGGATGCGCTCGGAGATGGCGGCCGCGACCTCGGCCGGATCGTCGTCGCCGACGATGTCGGCAGGGTCGGGTGCGTCGCCCGCCAGCGCGGCGGCGGTATGGCGGTACACGCGGTTCCCGCGGCCGGCGTCGACGTGGAACACCGTGGCGTCACGCGGATCGACCAGTGCATAGACGTAACTACCGAGCACCGTTTGCGCTTCGTGGGGAACAGGTTTCGGGGCGCCGGGCGCGGGGACCCCGACCGGCCGCAGCAGGGCGAGGACCTCGTCGACCACCGAAGGACGGACCCCGAGCCCCCCGGCGGTGATCCCGCCGAAGACGACCTCGCCGGCGCGCTCCCGGTCGACGAATCGCCGGCCGGCGAAACGGTCGACGGCGCGCACCACATCGGCGACCTCGGCGCGCCGGGCCGCCGCACCGCGGGAGGACGTGCGCTCGTCGTCCGGGTCGAGCATCTCCGCGAAGGCCGACGACGACAAGAAGTCGCCGAGCGCCGTCCGGGGCAGCTCGACCGCATCGATCCTGTTCACCGCCATGGTCGCATGATGCCAGCACTCGACAGGCAAACCCACGAAGCGCTAGTGTACGTTTGTACATGTACATCCGTACATTAGCTTGAGAGGACAGTCATGACGGAGGCAGCGCCCCGCCGCCGACGAGATCCCGAGGAACGGCGACGCACCATTGTCGAGGCCGCCGCCACGCTCATCACCGAGGTGGGCTCCGAGGGGCTCACCCACCGGCTTGTCGCGAAACGTGCCGGTGTGCCGCTCGGTTCGACGACGCAGTACTTCGCCACGCTCGACGATCTGCGCGAGGCAGCGCTCGCCCGCCTGGCCGACGACATCGACTCCGGCCTGGCCGAGGTGGCCGAGACCCTCGCCGAACACGGCCCAGCCGCGGCGGTCTTCGCCGAGACGCTCCACGACTATCTGTCCGACGAGCGGTTGATCCGCGCCGACCTCGCGCTCGTGTCGGCCGCCGTCCTCGATCCCGCGCTCCGCCCGCTCGCGGTTCGCTGGCCCGACGGGCTGGTCGAAATCCTCATCCCGCACGTCGGGCAGACGGCCGCTCGCGCGATCGCCGCGTACACCGACGGCGTGGCCATGCACGCACTCCTCTACGGGACGCCGCTGTCTTTCGACGACCTGACCGCCACCCTGACGGCCCTGACCGGGCTGCCCTCCCCCGAGCACGACCGGAGCCGACGATGACCCAGCGATCCGCCACCGAGACCACCAGCGCAGACGGCCTGTCCTTCCGGCGCCGATGGGCGTCGGCCGCCGTGTTGTCGGCCAGCCTGCTGGTCATCACCGTCGACCTCACGATCCTCAACGTCGCACTCCCCGACCTGGCCGGCGACCTGCGCCCGACCGCCGATCAGCAGCTGTGGATCATCGACGCCTACTCGCTCGTCCTGGCCGGCCTGCTGCTCTCCATGAGTTCACTGGCCGACCGGTGGGGCCGAAAACGGATGCTGGTCACCGGCTTCGCGGTGTTCGGTGGGGCCTCGGCACTGGTCCTGCTGGCCGAGTCACCCGAGGCGGTGATCGCGGTCCGGGTGCTGCTGGGCGTCGGCGGCGCGATGATCATGCCGACCACGTTGTCCCTGCTGCGCAGCATCTTCACCGACCCCGCCGAGCGTGCGACCGCCCTCGGGCTCTGGGCCGCGGTGTCGGGCCTCGGTGCGGCCGTCGGCCCGATCGTCGGCGGGGTTCTGCTCGAGTACTTCTCGTGGCGCGCCGCGTTCCTCGTCAACGTCCCGCTGATGGCGGTCGCCATCGTGGCCGCCGTGCTGATCCTGCCGGAGTCGAAGCACCCGCAGCCGGGCCGGTGGGACGCCGTCGGTGCGCTGATGTCGATCGCCGGCATGGTCGCCCTGGTCTGGGCCATCAAGCGGTTCGCCAAGGAGGAGAGCCTCCTCGCACCGGCCGCCTGGGTGGCCCTGATCGGCGCGGTCCTCATCCTGGCCCTGTTCGTCCGACGCTGCATGCGACGCACCGAGCCGCTGCTCGACGTCTCGTTGTTTCGCAGCCGGCCGTTCAGTGCGGGTGTTCTCGCCGCGCTCGGCTCGATGTTCGGACTCGCGGCGGCGCTGTTGCTGCTGGCCCAGTGGCTCCAGTTGGTCGAGGGCCACTCCCCGATCGCGGCCGGTGTGCGGCTGTTGCCGGTGGCGGGAGCGGCGATCGTGTCCTCGATGATCGCCGCCCCGCTCTCCCGGATGATCGGCGCCCGAGCCGTCGTGGCCGGCGGCATCGGCATCGCCGGCGTCGGGATGGCGCTGATGTTCCTCGGTTCCGACGGGCTCTCCTACAGCACCGTCGCCACCGCTCAGGTGCTTGTCGGATTCGGCATCGGATCACTGGCCATCGCATCGGCGATGATCATGGCCGGCACCCCGGATGCCAAGGCGGGCAACGCCGCCGCGCTGGAAGAGACCGCCTACGACCTGGGCAATGTGCTCGGTGTCGCGATCCTCGGCAGCGTGGCGTCGATCCTCTACCGGACCACGCTGACGGCCGAGCCCGTCCCCGGCGTACCCGCCGAGGTGACCGACGCGGCCGGCGAATCCCTCGGCGCCGCCATGGGTCTCGCCGAAGCCGCCGGAGCACCGGGCCTCGCGGAGCGGGCGGCGGCCGCGTTCACCGACGCCATGCAGCAGACGAGCCTGGTCGGCGGGGTCACGCTCGTCGCCGTCGCCGTGGCCGTCTTCGCGCTCGTCCCGCGCGGCACGGATGTCACGGCCGCGCAGCACTGACGTAGTCGTGCCTGTCATCCGGGCGGGGTGACGAGCTCCCGGTTGAGACGGTCGAGAAGTTCTGCGATCCGCTTCGGCTGATCGTGCGGAGCCAGGTGGCCGCAGTCGTCCAGGACTTTCAGCTCGACGCCGAGCCGCGCATGTACCACCTCAGCCAGCCGCCGTGTCGGCAGGAAGACGTCATGGTCGCCGGAGACCACCATCAAGGGGCGGTCCGTCGGCAATTCATCAGACGGCCCCGGCGCCAGACTCGTACGGCAGTGTCCGGCAACCAGATCCATCCATGCGATCAGCGCGGGATCGACGTTTCTGTCCGGCGCCGTCATCATTCGCAGCAGATCATACGAGCGTTCCGGCCGAGGCGAGGCCAGCCATGAGACGGTTGTGCGCAATGTCCGAGGCGAGACCGCCAAACGGGTGATGCCCGCAGGTGACACGAGTAGGCGTCCGGCGATCAGCGATGAGGCACCGGCCAACGCGATCGCCGCCCCGAGCGAGTGACCCAGCACGATCACCGGATGGGCGACCGTCGCGCCGAGCACCTCGTCGAGCCACCGCCCGTAGGCAGGGATCCGACCGCGTCGCCGCGGACGTTCCGGTGCACTTGTCCCCGGCTGGCCGGGCACGTCCAGACTGATGACGTCGTTGTTCCGCGCGAGTTCGGACAGCAGCGGGATCATCGTCGCCGAGTTCATGTTCGTACCCGGCACCACGACGACAGTGCGCCGGTCGGCGGGTGCCGCCGTCCCGGGGTCGAGAGACCGGGATGCAACGATCCTGGTCCGCCCCGCCGACGTCTGGACTTCCCATTGCGCGGCAACACAATCTGCTGCCGACAACCGGATCTCGCACCATCGTCGGATTACGTCGCGGCCGGATTCGGTCTTGTATGCGGTGGTCATCAGGAAATCCCATCGGCGCGTCTTCACGGCACACGGCATCGATGATCAGCCCGGCAAGGGATGACAACGACACACGTGCAGCCGACCAGACTTCCCGGCACTCCACCCGCCACGATAGCAACGGTCGAGACGCAACCGCAGACGATGAGGTCTAGACTTGGACGGGTGCCAGCCTTCAGCCCCCTCGAATGGCCGGTGTTCCGCCAGTTGCGGTCGGGCGACGTCTTCGGGCGCGGACCGGCGGTCACCTCGGCGAGGACACGCGGCATCGAACCGCGCACCGCCACCGCGGACCGTGTGGTCCAGAGCGTGTGCCCGTTCTGCGCGGTGGGTTGCGGGCAGAAGGTGTACGTCAAGGACGAGCGGGTGGTCCAGATCGAGGGCGACCCGGACTCCCCGATCTCCCGCGGGCGCCTCTGTCCCAAGGGCGCGTCGAGCGAGCAGTTGGTCAACAACCCGATGCGGCAGACCTCCATCCGCTATCGGGCCCCGTACGCGACCGAATGGCAAGACCTGGATCGCGATACCGCGATCGACATGATCGCCGACCGTTTCCTCGAGGCCCGACGCCGTGGCTGGCAGGACCGCGACGACGAGGGCCGGCTGCTCCGACGGACCACCGGTGTCGCCTCGCTCGGCGGTGCCACCCTCGACAACGAAGAGAACTATCTGATCAAGAAGCTCTTCACCGCGGCGGGCGCGATCCAGATCGAGAACCAGGCCCGCATATGACACTCCGCGACGGTTCCCGGTCTGGGGGCCTCGTTCGGACGCGGCGGCGCAACGCAATCACTGCAGGACATGGCCAACGCCGATTGCATCGTTCTCATGGGCGGCAACATGGCCGAGGCGCACCCGGTGGGTTTCCAGTGGGTGTCGGAGGCGAAGGCCAAGGGCGCGACGATCATTCACGTCGATCCGCGCTTCACCCGTACCTCTGCGGTGGCCGACCGGCACATCTCCATCCGGGCCGGCTCTGACGTCGTCCTGCTCGGTGCGCTCATCAACTACGCCATCACGCACGAGAAGTACTTCCGCGAGTACGTCGTCGCGTACACGAACGCCGCCACCCTGATCGCCGCGGACTTCCGCGACACCGAGGATCTCGACGGCCTGTTCTCCGGCTTCGACCCGGAGACCGGCGAATACGACGCCACCAGTTGGGCTTACGAGGAACCGTCCGCCCACTCCGACGACGGTGGCCGCGACAGCGAGGACGGCAAGGTCGAGTCGCCCGGCCACCCGGACGACGGGCCGCGGGTGAAGGACCGCGCGGTGGGGCACGAGCATGGCTCCGGCGGGCCGCCGCTGGAACACGGGGCGACAGTGCGCGATGACACCCTGGAACACCCGCGCAGCGTGTTCCAGATCGTCAAGCGTCACTACTCGCGCTACACACCCGAGATGGTGCGCGACATGTGCGGGATCTCGGTGCGCGACTTCGAGTATCTGGCCCGGGCCGTCACCGACAACTCCGGCCGCGAGCGCACCACGTGCTTCGGGTACGCGACCGGCTGGACCCAGCACACCTTCGGCGCGCAGTTCATCCGCGCCGCGTCGGTTCTGCAACTCCTGCTCGGCAACGTCGGGCGCCCCGGCGGCGGCATCATGGCCCTCCGCGGACACGCGAGCATCCAGGGGTCCACCGACATCCCGACGCTGTTCAACCTGCTGCCCGGGTATCTGCCGATGCCCTCGGCGGGCAAGCATGACAGTTTCGCCGACTACATCGACGCGATCACGTCGAAGGCCGAGAAGGGTTTCTGGGCCAACGCCGAGGACTACATGGTGAGTCTTCTCAAGGCGTGGTTCGGGGATGCCGCAACCGCCGAGAACGACTGGTGTTACGACTACCTGCCCCGGCTCACCGGGCCCGCCGGGACCTTCCAGACGACGGTCGACATGCTCGCCGACAAGGTCGACGGTTACTTCGTCCTCGGCCAGAACCCGGCGGTCGGATCGGCCAACGGGCGCCAGGCGCGGATGGCGATGTCGCACCTCAAATGGCTCGTCGTCCGCGACCTCAACATGATCGAGACGGCCACCTGGTGGAAGGAGGGCCCGGAGATCGAGTCCGGCGAGCTGCGCACCGAGGACATCGCCACCGAGGTGTTCTTCCTCCCCGCGGCCACGCATGTGGAGAAGGCCGGCTCGTTCACGCAGACCCAGCGCATGGTGCAGTGGCGCCACCAGGCGGTCGAGCCACCGGGTCAGTGCCAGAGCGAGATGGACTTCTTCTTCGAGCTCGGGCGGCGCATCCGCGAACGCCTCGCCGAGTCGACCGACGAACGTGACCGCCCGCTGCTCGACGTCACATGGGACTATCCCCTCGACGACCACGGCAACCCCGACCCCGAAGCGGTGCTGTCGGAGATCAACGGCTACCACGTGAACGGCGAAGACGCCGGCTCGAACCTCACGTCCTACACCCAGATGAAGCGCGACGGCTCGACCGCGGGCGGCTGCTGGATCTACACCGGGGTCTACACCGGCGCGGACACCGACGGGCCGTCGAACCTGGCCGCACGCCGGGTCCCGCAGGGCGGCGGCGGGGTCACCCAGCACGAGTGGGGCTGGGTGTGGCCGGCGGATCGTCGAATCCTCTACAACCGCGCGTCGGCCGACCCCGACGGCCGGCCGTGGAGCGAGCGCAAGCGGTACATGGAATGGGACGCCGACGCCGGGCGGTGGGTCGGTCCCGACGTGCCCGACTTCCCGGTCGACCTGGCTCCCGATGCCCGTCCCGACCCGTCGGTCGGCGGCGTCGACGCCCTCTGCGGCGACGACCCGTTCGTCATGCAGGCCGACGGGAAGGGCTGGCTCTACGCCCCGCGCGGGCTGGTCGACGGCCCGTTGCCGACGCACTACGAACCGCAGGAATCCCCGGTGGTCAACGCGCTGTACCCCCAACAGCAGTCGCCATCGCGAGTCCTATTCCCCCGCACGGACAATCTCGACGCACCCAGCGGCGAGAGCCCCGGTTCCGAGGTGTACCCGTTCGTGTTCACGACGTACCGACTCACCGAGCACCACACCGCGGGTGGCATGAGCCGATGGACGCCGTATCTGTCGGAACTGCAGCCGGAGATGTTCTGCGAGATCTCACCCGAACTCGCCGAAGAGCGGGGCCTCACCAACGAGGGCTGGGCGACGATCGTGTCGCCGCGCGCCGCGATCGAGGCGCGTGTGCTGGTGACCGACCGCATGATGCCGCTGACCATCAACGGCCGGCAGGTGCATCAGGTGGGTCTCCCCTATCACTGGGGCGTGGGTTCCGACGCCGTGGTCAGCGGCGACGCCGCCAACGATCTGATCGGGGTCACACTGGATCCGAACGTGCAGATCCAGGAGTCCAAGGTGGGCTCGTGCGACGTCATCGCCGGGCGCCGGCCGCAAGGCCGGGCACTGCTCGACCTGGTGCGTGCCTACCAGGAGCGGGCCGGGGTCACCGTCGAGACCGACAATCAGCACATCACCGGGAAGGCGGAGGAGTAGATGGGACAGCTGTCCGGGCCATCCGATCCCAGCGCCGACGCGCACTGGCACACCCACGAGGAGCGCAAGGGGTTCTTCACCGACACCTCGATCTGCATCGGCTGCAAGGCCTGCGAGGTGGCGTGCAAGGAATGGAACGGCAACCCGCGCGACGGCGACCTCGCCCTCACCGGGATGTCGTACGACAACACCGTCGCCCTCGGCGCGAGCACCTGGCGCCACGTCGCCTTCATCGAGCAGAATTCCGACCGCATCGCCGAGGCCCGTGAGTCCGGGCGTGCGCTCGTCGGACTGGGCATGCCCGCGATGCCCGGCTCCTCGCCTGAAGATCGTTCGTCTCTGCCGACCAGGCCCTCTCCCCTGCCGGCTGAGCCGGCGAGGAGCGAAGCGACGAGCCGAGTCGAAGTCCCCGACACCCCTGAGTTCCGCTGGCTGATGTCGTCGGACGTCTGCAAGCACTGCACCCACGCCGGGTGCCTCGACGTCTGTCCGACCGGCGCGCTGTTCCGCACCGAGTTCGGCACCGTCGTGATCCAGGACGACGTCTGCAACGGCTGCGGGACGTGCGTGGCCGGATGCCCGTTCGGCGTCGTCGAGCGCCGGGCCGACGGCACCGCCGCGCCGACGACCCGCTCCGGCGAACGCAAGGGCGAGCAGCCCGAGGTGCCCAAACGCGGTGTCGCGCAGAAGTGCACGCTCTGCTACGACCGGTTGCTCGACGACGAGACACCGGCTTGCGCGAAGACCTGCCCGACCACGTCGATCAAGTTCGGCGACCACGACGACCTCGTCGACGACGCGCACGCCCGCGTCCGGGCGCTGCACGAGCAGGGCATGACCGAGGCGCGGCTCTACGGCGCCAACCCGAACGACGGTGTCGGCGGCACCGGATCGGTGTTCCTGCTGCTCGACGAGCCGGAGGTCTACGGACTGCCGCCGGACCCGCGGGTGTGCACCGCGGACCTGCCGGCCATGTACAAGCGCGCCGGGATCGCGGCGGCCGGAATGCTGGCCGCCGCCGCACTCTCGTTCCTACGGGGCGGCCGATGACCTCGTCGGAGTTCGACTCCTTCCGTCCGCCGGAGCCGCCCCGGCGGCGCGGCCGGGGTTTCGGCCGTGGCGGAAAACGCAGACCGGGTAGAGGTTTCGGGCAGGGCGACGGCAACCGTGAGATGTCGATGGTGCCCGATGCCGAATTCACCTCGTATTACGGGCATCCCGTCGTCAAGCCACCACCCTGGGACGAGAAGGTGGCCGCCTACCTGTTCCTCGGCGGTGTCGCCGGCGGCTCCGGCGTCCTGGCCGCCGGGGCCCAGCTCACCGGGCGGGACGCGTTGCGCCGCAACGCCCGCCTCGGTGGTCTGGGTGCCGTGGGTCTGGGCGGGATCGCGCTCGTCGCCGACCTCGGACGGCCGGACCGGTTCTACAACATGTTGCGCACGTTCAAGGTGACGTCGCCGATGAGCGTCGGTTCCTGGATGCTGTCGGCGTTCAGCGGGGCACTCGGCGTCGCGGCGGTCGCCGAGGTCGACCGGATGACCGGTGCGCGGCTGCCGCTCGGGCCGCTTCGTGCGGTGTTGCGCGCCGTCGAGGCCCCCGCCGGGCTGGCCGCCGGGCTGGCGGGTCCGCCGCTCGCGGTGTACACCGCGGTCCTGCTCTCCGATACCGCCGTGCCGACCTGGAACGCCATGCACCGGGACCTGCCGTTCGTGTTCGTCAGTTCCGCGAGCCTGGCGTCGAGCGGGCTGGCGCTGGTCACCACGCCGGTCGGTCAGGCCGGGCCGGCACGGACTCTCGCGGCGCTGGGCGTGGTCGGCGACCTCGTCGCGATGCGACTCACGGAGCGACGGATGGACCCGGTCGCCGCCGAACCGCTCCACCACGGAAAGGCCGGCACCCTGCTGCGCTGGAGCGAGCGACTCGCCGTCGCCGGCGGAGTGGGCGCGTTGCTCAGCGGGCGCTCCCGCCCCCTGGCGGTCGTCTCGGGACTCGCACTGCTCGCCGCGTCGGCCTGCACGCGATTCGGCGTCTTCGACGCCGGCATCGAGTCGGCCAAGAACCCCCGCTACACGATCGAACCGCAGAAGCGCCGCCTCGCGGCCCGTCGTGCCGCCGGAATCACCGACGACTCGATCACCACCGGGCCGCCCGCGCCCTGAGCGGTGCCCACTGAGGAGCGCCGCCCCCTGCTGCTCCCTGAGCGCCAGCGCCGCACTCCGCTCCCGAGCGCAAGCGCCACCCCCTCCGCTCTCTATCCGAAAAAGGCGGTCCCCATTGCTCCCTGAGGTGCGAGGAGCGCAAGCGACGAGCCACGAAGGGCCTGGTGAGACACGTTGCGTGACCCTTCGTGGCTCGCTTCGCTCGCACCTCAGGGAGCATGTTTTTCGGACGTTCACGAGTGTTCTTTCGTGGTCCACAACGGCCGCCAGGCCCCCGCTCCCTGAGGAGCGCCCGGAGCTTGCGGAGGGCGCGTCACGAAGGGTCTTGGCGACCGAGTCAGCGAACCCGGATACCCATCCCCGCAACCGTCTCGGCGACCCCACCGCTCCCTAATCCGAAAGAGGCGCATAACCCCTGCTCCCTGAGGTGCGAGGAGCGCAAGCGACGAGCCACGAAGGGTCAGCGCACCGTGATCCCGAAGCCCGCCACCGTCTCGCCGATCACCGGGTAGCCCGGGACCTCGCCGACCACGAGCAGCCCGCCCGAGGTCTGTGCGTCCGCGAGGAACAGCAGGTCGTCCTCGGCGACACCGGAACCGACCGTGAGGTGCGGACGCACCCAGTCGAGATTGCGGCGGGTACCCCCGGACACGAAACCGTCCCGAAGTGCCTGCGCCGCCCCGTCGACCGCGGGCACCGAAGCGCGGTCGACTACCGCGCCGACCCCCGACGCGCGGCACAGTTTGTGCAGATGCCCGAGCAGGCCGAAGCCGGTCACGTCGGTCGCCGCGCGGACGCCGGCCGCGACCGCGGCGCTCGACGCATCGCGATTGAGCGTCGTCATCAGGGCGATCGCCTCGTCGAACACCTCGCCGGTCTGCTTGTGCCGGTTGTTCAACAGTCCGACCCCGATCGGTTTGGTCAGGGTGATCGGCAGCCCCGGCTCGGCCGCGTCGTTGCGCAACAACCGGCCGGGTTCGGCCACCCCTGTCACCGCCATGCCGTACTTCGGTTCCGGATCGTCGATGGTGTGCCCGCCGATCACCGGACAGGCGGCCTGCGCCCCGACGTCGAGACCGCCGCGCAGCACCTCGGTCATCAGCTCCATCGGCAGCACCTCCCGCGGCCAGCCGACCAGGTTGATGGCGACGACGGGGGTGCCGCCCATGGCATAGATGTCCGACAGCGCGTTGGCCGCGGCGATGCGGCCCCAGTCGTACGGATCGTCGACGACCGGGGTGAAGAAGTCGGCGGTGGAGAGCACCGCGACGTCGTCGCGGATACGCACTGCCGCGGCGTCGTCGCCGTCGTCGAGTCCGACGATGATGTCGTCGCCGACCTGGCCGGTGAGTCCCGCGACCGCCTGCTCGAGCTCGCCCGGCGGGATCTTGCACGCGCATCCACCACCGTGGGCGTAGCCGGTCAGTCGGATGGGTGTCTCGCTTCGCACGGTCACCGTGTCGAGGGTAGCCCTCCGGTAATCTCCGATGCTGTCCTCCGGCGATCGCTACCATCGGGCTCATGAGGCAAGCAGACGGCGAGTACTACGTCACGGCCGGCGAGCTGCAGGCGTTCTGGGAATCCGGTCACCACTACTGGTACATGCGGGAGGACGGGTCGACCGACCTGTACGCCGACGAACTCGATATCACCCACGGCTGGCCCATCTTCCTGATGAAGCGCGACGAGGAGTGGTTTGCGAAGTGGGACGGCGATTTTGAGCGTGCCGTCGATGACGATCTCAACCCGAAGTTGATCCGCCACTTCGAGGAACTCATCACCGAGGGCAACTGGCCGCACCGGCAGGACTGACCCGGCCGCACGTCGGATAGGTTGGGACCGCGTGGAGGCGTATGGGTCCTGGTGGGCTCCCCGGTCTTCAAAACCGAGGAGGTCGAGTATCTCGGCCTGGCGGGTTCGATTCCCGTCCGCCTCCGCCAGGGGGGTCGACCGTGACCCCCGCCGGCTGAGCCGGTGACGAGCGAAGCGAGAGCCACCCCCGCCGGCTGAGCCGGTGACGAGCGAAGCGAGAGCCACCCCCGCCGGCTGAGCCGGAGACGAGCGAAGCGAGAGCCCACCCCCCGCCGGCTGAGCCGGTGACGAGCGAAGCGAGGAGCCGTGTCGAAGCCCCCCGTCACCGATCCGCGCCGTCGAATTCCGCGAACCGACGCACTGTTGGCCCTGCCCGCGGTGTCCGCGGCGCGTGCACGACTGGGCGACACAGCGATTCGCGACATCATTCGCCAGGCCCAGGACGCGGCCCGCCGCGGCGAGACGCCACCGGATGACGTCGAGCGGATCGTCGTGGAATCGGTCAGCGCGTCGTATGCCTCGTCGATCCGCCCCGTGCTCAACGCCACCGGGGTCGTCGTGCACACGAACCTCGGGCGGGCACCGCTGTCACCCGCGGCGCTCGACGCCGTCGGCGCGGCGTCGGGTTACGTCGACGTGGAACTCGATCTCGAGTCCGGCACCCGGTCGAAGCGCGGGGCGGCCACCCGCAGCGCTCTCCTACGAGCCTGTCCCGCAGCGGAAGACGCGCTGATGGTCAACAACGGTGCGGCCGCATTGGTACTGGCGACGACCGCGCTGGCGGCCGGGCGTGCAGTCGTCATCAGTCGTGGCGAGATGATCGAGATCGGCGCAGGTTTCCGGCTCACCGAACTGATCGCGTCGACAGGCGCCCGGTTACACGAGGTCGGCACCACCAACCGCACCCACGCACGCGACTACGCCGACGCCCTCACCGACGACGACGTCGGAGCAATTCTCAAGGTGCATCCGAGCAACTTCCGGGTCGAGGGCTTCACCAGCGAGACATCGCTCTCCGAGCTGCGCGGCCTCGCCCGGGCGCACGGCGTGCCCGTCGTCGCCGACATCGGCAGCGGACTCCTGCAACCCGACCCGCTGCTGCCCGACGAACCCGACGCCACCACGACACTCGAATCCGGCGCCGACCTCGTCATCGCCAGCGGCGACAAACTCCTGGGCGGACCACAGGCCGGACTCCTCCTCGGCGATGGAGCGCTCGTTCAGCGTCTCGCGAAACACCCACTCGCACGGGCCGTTCGCGCGGACAAGCTGGCACTGGCTGCGATGGAGGCAACCGTCGGCGGGCCACGACCCCCCGTCTGGGAATACCTCCACGCCGATCCCGACAGACTTCGCGTGCGTACCGAATCCCTGGGCACGGCAGTCGGATTCCCGATCGTCGCCCATGACGGACGGGTGGGTGGCGGTGGCGCACCCGGCGTGCCGCTGCCGGGGTGGGCGGTGCGGCTCCCGGTCGCGACGGCCGCTCGTCTGCGCGTCGGCGATCCGGCAGTCCTACCCCGCGTTCACGACGGCGCGTGTCTGGTGGACCTGCGCTGCGTTCCCGAAGCCGACGACGTGCAGGTACTCGCCGCGATCCGACAGGCTCTGGACGCATCGTGAAGTCGCGCTCGTGAAGTATGTGGTGGCCACCGCCGGACACGTGGACCACGGGAAGTCCACACTGGTGCGTGCTCTGACCGGGATCGAGCCGGACCGATGGGAAGAGGAACGGCGCCGCGGGTTGACGATCGACCTCGGCTTCGCCTGGACCACACTGCCTTCCGGTGCCGACGTGGCCTTCGTCGACGTCCCCGGCCACGAGCGGTTCATCCCGAACATGCTGGCCGGCCTGGGCCCGGCGCCCGTCGTCCTGTTCGTCGTCGCAGCGGACGAGGGATGGAGCGCCCAGTCCGACGACCACCGTGATGCCGTCGCCGCCCTCGGCATCGAGTACGGGCTGCTGGTCATCACCCGAGCCGACCGGGCCTCGCCCGACCGCGTTCGTGAAGTGATCGATCTGTCGCGTGATCGCCTCAGCCGCACCGGCCTTTCCGATGCGCCCGCGGTCGTGGTGTCGGCGCCCGATCGCGTCGGAATCGACGAACTGCGCACACGGCTCGACGCCGTCTTGGCCGGGATGTCATCGCCGTCGACCTCGGGGCGTGTCCGGTTCTGGATCGACCGGGTCTTCACCCGCACCGGCGCCGGCACGGTCGTCACCGGCACCCTGGCCGCCGGGACGATCGCGGTCGGCGACACCCTGGACCTGCTCACGGTTGACGGCCGCCGACGACTCGATGTCCGTGGATTGCAGAGCGAGGGTGCAACTCTCACCACCGCGGCCCCGGTCAGCCGAGTCGCGATCAATCTGCGCGGCGTCGGCGTCGACGACGTCTCGCGTGGCGACGCACTCGTGACGCCCGGAGCCTGGCACACCTCTGCTGTCGCTGATGTCCGGCGCGTGAGCGGAATGTCCTTCGAGGAGGCACCGGAACACCTCGTCGCGCACATCGGCACAGCGGCGCTACCGGTCCGGTTGCGCCCCTTCGACGGCGACCACGCGCGTGTGACCCTCGCGCGCGCCGTGCCGATGTCGCGGGGCGATCGGCTGGTCCTGCGCGATCCCGGCCAACGTATCGTCGGCGGCGGCGTCGTGCTGCACCCCGATCCCCCGGCGCTGACCCGGCGGGGCGACGCGACGCGACGCGCGGCCTCGCTGGCGGCCATGTCCGACGACGCCGGGGCCGCCGAAGAAGTGCATCGGCGTGGCGCGATGCGCGTCACCGATCTGACGCGACTCGGCCTGGTCGACGACGCCGAGCCCACACCCCACGGCGTACGAGTGATCGGCGAGTGGTGGGTCGCCGAAACCTCCCTCACCGCCTGGACCGAGCGACTCCGCGCCGCCGTTGTCGATCTACACGACCGAGATCCGTTGTCGGCGGGGCTGTCCGCGTCCGGCGCACCTGCCCTGCTCGGGCTTCCGGACACGACGCTGCTGGCGACCGTCATCTCGGAAGCCGAGCTGTCGTCGTCCGACGGGCACCTGGCGGTCCCGGGTCACAAGCCCTCCCTGGGTGATGCCGACGACGCGGTCAGCGCACTGGAGCGCCGGCTCGCCGACCACCCGTTCCGTGCACCCGAGGCCGATGACCTCACCGCACTCGGCCTGGGCGCCCGAGAACTCGCCGCCGCCGAGCGCACGGGCCGGATTCTCCGATTGCGCGACGGTGTCGTGTTGTTGCCGACTGCCCCCGCCCTGGCGATGCGCACCCTCGCCTCGCTCGATCAGCCGTTCACCACCAGCACCGCCCGCCAGGCGCTCGGAACCTCTCGGCGCGTGGTCATTCCGCTACTGGAGTACCTCGACGCCCGCGGTTGGACCCGCCGTCTTGACGCCGGGCACCGGGAGGTCGTGCGCTGAGCAACGGGCGGTGGTCCTGTCGGACAGGTCGCCGCGTGCATCGCGGGAAGAGCTTCCGTCCGAGGCCCCTACCACACGACACCGACAAGTCGACATCAACGAATATCGTTGCACAACAGTATTTTTGGACTTGCCGCACGTCTGGATTGGTGTACACTCGAACCTACATTCGCAGCAACGGTTCTCGGGGGAGGTGACCGTCATGTTCGATTCCCAGCAGGTCGGCGACACCGACGCGCCTTCGCCTCGTGTGGTCGAGTTGGTGGCCGATCTGCATCGCACCCTGGACAAGTTGCAGTCGGTGGATCTGTCGCCGTGTACCGACACTGAACTCGCTGAAGTGGCCGAGGAGACCGAACGCGCCATCGCGCGTCTGACCGTCGCCGGTGACCGGCAGATCGATCAGGTCGAGGCCCGCGACCTGCCCCGCAAGGCCGGCTGCCGCACCCTCATGCAGTTCATGACGCACCGGCTACGAGTCTCGAACCCGATGCGCCGCCGTAAGCACATGGACGCCACCGCCCACCGGACCAGCCTCGGCGGCGAGGTCCTCCCACCCGAATACCCCTACCTCGCCGAAGCTTTCGCACAAGGCGCGGTCGGCACCGCGCACGTGCAGGCCACAGTGGACGTCCTCGACCGCATCCCGGCCGCCGTCGACCACGACATCAAGGTCGCCGCCGAGCGACAGATGGCCGAGATCGCCGCCGACCACACGCCCGCCGACATCACCCAACTCGGCGCGCGGCTGCTTGCCCACCTCGACCCCGACGGCACCCTGTCAGACGACACCGACCAGAAACGACGCCGCGGCCTGTGGATCGGTCGGCAACGCGCCGATGGCACCGCCAAAATATCGGGCACCCTGACACCCGCACTCGCCGCCCGACTCACCATGATGTTCGCCGTGTGGGGCAAACCCGGACTCAACAACCCCGACGACCCCGCCTCACCCAGCGGACCGGCCGGCACCGCCGACCCCGACGCCCTGGCCACCGCAGCCGACCGCGACGGCCGCACCCTCGCCCAGACCAATCACGACGCCCTCGACGCCGCACTCGCCGCAGGCTTCGCCGACGGAACACTCGGCACCTCGCACCGAGGGCTACCCGTGCAACTGATCATCAAAGCCGACCTCAACGACCTCATCCGCGAAGCCGGACTCGCCACCACCGCCACCGGAACCCTGCTGCCCATCCGGGACCTGATCGCGATGGCCGCCGACATGCAACCCTGGCTCGCGATCTTCAAAGACGCCACCACCGTCCCCCTGCACTTCGGGCGCGGGAAACGACTCGCCACCCGCGAACAACGCCTGGTCTCCTTCGCCCGTCCCGACGGGGAAGTGTGTTCGGCACCCGGGTGCGATCAACCCGCGACCCACATCGAGCTTCATCACGCCGAACGAGACTGGGCCAAGGGCGGTCTCACCGACATCGACGACCTCGCCCCGGCCTGTCCCCGTCACAACCGCATGGTCGGCGACCAGCCCGGCCAATACACCACCCGCATCGCCCGATCCGGACCCGACGAAGGCCGCTGCCTGTGGCGGTTGAACGCCGAACCCGGCGCACCGCCCAACCCCGAACACCTCAACCGCCGACCCGACATACCCAGGCGGTTGCACGCCCACCTGGCACAGGTGCGGCGAGAGGTCCACGGACGCACCACGTCCGGCGATGAGCCACGCCCACATGACGCGCGCCGATCATGGTTGAAAACCAGCCACGTCATCGACTACCGGCCACCACGACCCGGACCTCGCACACCCCGGCCGTCCCTCGTCGAAGCACACCTCATGGAGTTACTCGCGACCTGGTGAAGGTCCGCCTGCTCATCCGCAGTGGTCAGCGTGTGAGGACCACCTTGCCGATCGCCCCTCCGGATTCGGAGACCTGGTGTGCTGTACGGAGATTGTCGATCGTGCAACCCAAGAGTTCACGATTGACAGTGCTGCGGATCTTGCCGGCGTCGACGAGTTCGGCGACCCGGCCGAGGATCCGGTGTTGCGAGTCGTCTTCCGGTGCGAACAATGGCTTGGAGAACATCAACTCCCAATGCCAACTCTGGCTCTTCTGCTTCAGCGGGAGGGTATCGAGACCTTCCGGCTCGTCAATGGCGACGACCTGACCGTGTACACCCATGATGTCGGCATAGGACTCGACATTCCCGTCCGAGTGGGGCGAGAAGATGTAATCCACGCCGCCCGGGGCGCACGACCGCACGTCCTCGCGCAGGCGTCTCGGGTCGACGACGTGGTGGGCCCCGAGCCCTCGCGCCCATTCCTGCGACTCAGGCCGTGACGCGGTTGCGATCACGGTGAGATCAGTCAGGGTCCGGGCCAACTGAATGACCATCGAGCCGACGCCCCCGGCACCCGCCACCACGACGATCGTTCCCGAGTCCGCGGAATCGACCCGCAGCTTCTCGAACAACGACTCCCAGGCAGTGATCGTGGTCAACGGCAGTGCGGCAGCCGCGCCGAAGTCGAGGGACGACGGTTTGCGCCCGACGATCCGCTCATCGACAAGATGGAACTCGGCATTCGTTCCCGGCCGATCGATCGAACCGGCGTAGTAGACCTCGTCCCCGACGGCAAACCTCGACACCTCGTCGCCGATCCCGACGACAATCCCCGCCGCGTCGAATCCCAGAACACGCGGCGGATCGGAGTCACGCAGGCCTGCACGCACTTTGGTGTCCACCGGGTTGACCGAGACCGCGCGGACCTCGACGAGGAGATCGTGCGGACGGGGGGCCGGCACCGGCATTGTCGTCTCGGCGAACGCGCTCGGGTCCTCGACGGAGTTCGCGCCGACCGCGACCAGGGCTGTCATCTCTCGTGTCATGGCGCTAAGGTATCCCCACGACCCCAGTTACCCGCAAGGGCTCCTAGTATCCAATAGAAAGCATCGAGGCCAGCGCCATGTCACTGCCGTCCCATCGCGGAGACGCCTACTCTGCGTCGTGTCCCTGCCGAGGGATGCTCGACCTCCTCGCCGACAAGTGGAGCGCCCTGGTCATCGGCGCCCTACGCGATCGACCGATGCGTTTCGGAGAGCTCCGCGTGCGGCTGGACGGGATCAGCCCCAAAGTCCTCACGGCGACTCTGCGTCGGTTGGAGACAGCCGGGATGCTGACCCGTACCGTCTATCCGGCGGTCCCGCTGCACGTCGAATACCAACTGACGGAACTCGGGGTGGACGCCGCCGGGCCGCTGGACGCATTGCGCCTGTGGGTAGAGGACAACCTCGACCGCTTCCCACATCCGTAGCCGGCGCAGACAAAGGGACCCATCCCGAAGGATGGGTCCCTTGTCATTCACTTGTCATTCACGAACTCAGCCGAGTACCAACGATTCTCCGTCGGCACTGACGTTGACCGGCACCACGTCACCGTCCCGGATGTCCCCGGCGAGCAGCTGCTTGGCGAGCTGGTCACCGATGGCCTGCTGCACCAGGCGGCGCAGCGGGCGGGCACCGTACAGCGGGTCGAATCCGCGAGCGCCCAGCCATTCCTTGGCCTTGAGCGACACCTCGAGGTCGAGGCGACGCTGCGCGAGGCGCTTCTTGAGCTGGTCGAGCTGGATGTCGACGATCGACACCAGTTCCTCCGGGCTCAGGGCGTCGAAGATCACCACGTCGTCGAGACGGTTGATGAACTCCGGCTTGAACGCCGACCGCACCGCCATCATGACGTGATCCTTGTCGCCCCCCGCACCGAGGTTCGAGGTGAGGATCAGGATGGTGTTGCGGAAGTCCACCGTCCGGCCCTGACCGTCGGTCAGTCGACCTTCGTCCAGTACCTGCAGCAGCACGTCGAACACGTCCGGGTGAGCCTTCTCGATCTCGTCGAACAGGACCACCGTGTACGGACGACGCCTCACCGCCTCGGTCAGCTGGCCGCCGGCCTCGTACCCGACGTAACCGGGCGGAGCACCGACGAGCCTTGCCACGCTGTGCTTCTCGCCGTACTCGCTCATGTCGATGCGGACCATCGCCCGCTCGTCGTCGAACAGGAACTCGGCGAGCGCCTTGGCCAGCTCGGTCTTACCGACACCGGTGGGGCCGAGGAACATGAACGAGCCGAGCGGCCGGTTCGGGTCCGCGACACCGGCGCGGGCACGACGCACCGCGTCGGACACCGCCTGCACCGCATCCTTCTGACCGATGACCCGGTGTCCCAGTTCCTCTTCCATGCGCAGCAGCTTGGCGGTCTCGCCTTCGAGCATGCGTCCGGCCGGGATTCCGGTCCACGCCGACACGACCTGGGCCACGTCGTCGGGTCCGACCTCCTCCTGCAGCATCACGTCCTGAGAAGGATCCGTGCCGGTCTTCTCGATCGCGGCCTCGAGCTCCTTCTCCAGTCCGGGGACGCGACCGTACCGCAGCTCGGCGGCGCGTCCGAGATCACCGTCGCGCTCCGCGCGATCAGCCTCGCCGCGAAGCCTTTCCAGCTCCTCCTTGAGGTCTCGGACCGCGTCGATCGCGGTCTTCTCCGACTGCCACCGGGCGGAGAGCTCGTTGAGCTTCTCCTTCTGGTCGGCCAGCTCGGCGCGGAGCTTCTCGAGCCGCTCCTTCGACGCCGCGTCGGTCTCCTTCTGCAAGGCGACCTCCTCGACCTCGAGACGGCGGACGATCCGCTCGACCTCGTCGATCTCGACGGGGCGCGAGTCGATCTCCATCCGCAACCGCGACGCGGCCTCGTCGACGAGGTCGATGGCCTTGTCGGGCAGGAACCGCGAGGTGATGTAGCGATCGGAAAGCGATGCGGCAGCGACCAATGCGGAGTCGGTGATGCGCACGCCGTGGTGCACCTCGTATCGGTCTTTCAGGCCACGGAGGATGCCGATGGCGTCTTCGACCGACGGCTCGCCGACGTACACCTGCTGGAAGCGACGCTCGAGTGCGGCGTCCTTCTCGATGTACTTGCGGTACTCCTCGAGGGTGGTGGCACCGACCAGCCGCAGCTCGCCACGGGCGAGCATCGGCTTGATCATGTTGCCGGCGTCCATCGCGGAATCGCCTGTCGCACCGGCTCCGACGATCGTGTGCAGCTCGTCGATGAAGGTGATGACCTGTCCGGCCGAACCCTTGATCTCGTCGAGCACGGCCTTGAGTCGCTCCTCGAACTCGCCGCGGTACTTCGCACCGGCGACCATCGAACCCATGTCGAGGGAGATGACGGTCTTGTTGCGCAACGACTCCGGCACGTCGCCGGCGACGATGCGCTGCGCGAGACCTTCGACGATGGCGGTCTTGCCGACGCCGGGCTCACCGATGAGGACCGGGTTGTTCTTGGTCCGCCGGCTGAGCACCTGCACGACGCGCCGGATCTCGGTGTCGCGGCCGATGACCGGGTCGAGCTTGCCCTCGCGGGCGGCCGCGGTCAGGTCGGTCGAGTACTTCTCGAGAGCCTGGTAGGTCGATTCGGGATCCTCGGAGGTGACCCGTGCGCTGCCGCGCACGGCGACGAACGCCTCGCGCAGAGCCTGCGGAGTCGCACCGAGGTTGTGCAGCAGTTTGGCGATGTCGGAATCACCGGTCGCCAGGCCGACGACGACGTGCTCGGTCGAGACGTACTCGTCGTCGAGCTCACCGGCCAGCTGCTGAGCTGCGGTGACGGCCGCGATCGATTCGCGGGATAGTTGAGGCGTCGAGCTGGCGCCGGACACCGTTGGCATGCGATCGACCAGAGCCTGGGCCTGCGCACGAACGCTCGACGGGTCCACGCCCACCGCTTTGAGCAGCGGCGACGCGATGCCGTCGGACTGATCGAGCAGTGCCACGAGGATGTGGGCCGGTCGCACGTCGGGGTTGCCAGCACTGGCCGCCGCCTGCACAGCAGAACTCAATGCTTGCTGCGTCTTGGTGGTGGGGGTGAAGCTGTCCACTCGCGTGCACCTTTCTCTTAAGTCCAACAGGCTCAAGTATGAGCCATACGCGGTCTACAACGCCAACATAGTTGAGTGCATTCCGCTCAAGCCTGAAGTTTTTGTGACATAGACCACTTGCTCCAGGATGTCGGGGGTTGGCGATCCCCCGCCCTCACAGCCGTCCAGGCTCGGGACCCGACGCCACAGACTCTCCGGAACGCGACAAACCGATCCGCAGTATTGAACGACGCACAAGTCGGGCGCCTATTCTCGAGCCTGATGTCACAGCTTTCACGCGACAAGAAGAAGCGGCGCGCCCAACGTAAGCGCAAACACGACTCCGGCAGTGGCAACCACTCCAACGTGGTACCGCTTTTCGGCACAGCAAGGCGACACGTTGCTCCCGAATCATTCAAGTCGTGGCTCCGCGATGAGGTCTTCCCCGGCGACGAGGAAGCTGTCACCCACATCGGGGCGTACGCGTTCATCGTGCTCGACGCCGTCGGGCAGACGAACCCCGGTTTCGATCCGCTCTCCTGGACTACCGACGACGTCGACACCATGGTGTCGATGCTCAGCCACATCGAGTCGAACCAGCAGCAGGACGCCAAACCGCTCGCCATCGCGATCGAGACGCTGCGCCGCTACCTGGTCGAGACCGGCATGTGGCTCAGCACCGAATCCGTATCGGCCTATGCCGCCGAGCAGTTTGCCCTTGCCTCCGGGCTCGAGTTACGGACCACGACAATCGAGGAAGTCGACGAGGCCACCGAACGCGCTGCCCTCCTGGACACACAGCCCGTCCGGCGGGTCACCGAGCTGTTGGACTGGCTGGGTCCGCACCGCCCCACCACGCAGAGTCGGTGGCTCAAACCGGCCGAGGCCCGCGACCTCGCCCGCCGACTCGACATCGACTTCCCCGCTCACGTCAAGAGCATGAGCGACGTCGCGTCGTTACATCACCTGTGGGGCTTTGCCCAGGCCCTCGATATCGTCGAAGCCAACACCTCGAGCGCACGTCCCGGGCGCGCCGCCCATCTGTGGCGGGAGGAGCCCCGGATCGACGTGCTGCGGGTGGGTCTCACCGCATGGGTTCGGTCCGGCTTTCCTCGGGAATACAACCCCGACATCGACTTCTCGTCGTCCTTGATCGGCGTGGTCATTAGCGGACTCGGCGATTCACCGCTCAGTATCGCCGAGATCAACGCCTGGGTCCCCAAACTCGGACTCAGCGAGTTCCTCGTCGAGGCAATCCATCGTCGGCTCGAGTTGTACATCGAAGAAGGCTGGCTGACGCTCGAGGGCGACAGGTACGTCGTTCCCGTCGCGTTACGCCCTGCCGTGGTATCTGCGCTCCCCCTGCCAGGACCTCCGCAGGACTAGATGGGGCCGGCGGCGCAGGGATCCGCTGACATCCACAGAGCGGGATCGGTAACGGAATCCAGCGCACATCCCGCACTCTGCACATCTGTTCGCGCAATATGGATTGAGTGACCACAGACAACTCCACCGGGCCGGTGATCTTCATCCTCTTCGGGTCGACGGGCGACCTCGCCAAGCGGATGGTCCTGCCATCGCTGTACGAACTCCACCGGCGAGACCTACTCCCCGACGGATGGCAGCTGATCGGCAACGGCCGTGGCGACCGGACCGACGACGAGTTCCGGCAGCACGTGAAGGACGCCATCGAGGAGTTCGGTCCGGGCGGGTCGGTGTCATCGGACGAATGGGAAGCGTTCGCCGAGACCATCCGCTTCGCCGGCGGCGGGTTCACCGTCGACAACCCCGGCCGTCTGCCGGAGGTGATCGACGCGGCCCGTGACGACGTCGGTGACGGTGCTCAACTGGTCCACTATCTGGCCCTCCCACCGACGACCTTCGTCGACTACACGAAAGCCATTGCCGCGCACGATCTTGCGAATGGATCCCGAGTCGTCTACGAGAAGCCGTTCGGAACGTCCCCCGACGGCTTCCGGACTCTCGACAAGGCAGTCCACGAATCCCTGGACGAGAAGCAGATCTACCGGATCGACCACTTCCTGGGGAAGGAGAGCACCCAGAACCTGCACGTCCTCCGTTTTGCCAACGGGTTGTTCTCGGGGGTGTGGAACCGCGAACACGTGGCAGAAGTCCAGATCGACGTCCCGGAGATTCTCGACATCGCCGACCGCGCCGCCTTCTACGACGCCACCGGCGCATTCCTGGACATGATCGTCACCCACCTGTTCCAGGTGGCGGCCGAAGTCGCGATGGAACCCCCGGTCTCGCTCGGCGCCGACGACCTGCTCGACGCGCGGGAGTCGGTCATCGCGGCGTTCCGGCCGCTGGACCCCGCCGAGGTGGTCTTCGGCCAGTACGAGGGGTACCGCGGCACCGAGGGCATCCCCGCGGACTCCACCACCGAGACATTCGCGGCCGTGCGTCTGTGGGTCGACACCGACCGCTGGCACGGCGTCCCGTTCCTGCTGCGGACCGGCAAGATGCTCGACCACAGCTCCCAGCGACTCAGCCTCGTGTTCCGCTCCCCCGCCGACGGTCCGCTGACCGATACCCCGAAGGACGGCACCGTGCTGACCTTCGATCTGGCCGGCGACGGTGCCATCGATCTGGCGGTCACCGTCAAGGAACCGGGTTCGGGCACCGACCTCTCCGTCGCCCACATGACCGAACAGCTCGACGAGGTGGCCGACGGCCTGTCGCCCTATGCCCGACTCATCGTCGACGTGCTGCGCGGCGATCGGTCGCTGTTCACCCGACCCGATGGTCTCGCGCATGTGTGGGAGGTGGCCGCACCGGTGCTGGCGAATCCGCCGGCGCCGCAACCGTATGCGGCTGGATCGACCGGCCCCGCGGCCGCCGACGACCTGTGCGGCGGGTCCGGCTGGATCTGAACGCGGACATGAGATCCGGTTGTGGTTTGTCCCGGTTACCGGCACAAAACGCAACCGGATCCCGTGACGCTCGGTTCAATCGCCAAGCCGTCGATCGAGATTGATGGCCGCGCTGATGAGTGCGAGGTGGGTGAACGCCTGCGGCATGTTGCCGAGTTGTTCGCCGGTGAGTCCGACCTGCTCGGCATAGAGGCCGAGGTGATTGGCGTGGGTGAACATCTTCTCCAGCGCCAGCCGGGCGTCGGCCAGGCGGCCGACCCGGGTGAGTGCTTCGACATACCAGAACGAGCACAGGGAGAACGTCCCCTCGGCACCGTCGAGCCCGTCGTGCCCGCCGTCGGTGTCGTACCGGAACACCAGGGAGTCGCTCACCAGTTCTTCCTCGATCCGCTCGAGCGTGCGGAGGAACCGATCATCGGTGGGCGACAGCAACTTCACGGCGGGGATGAGCAACAGCGCGGCGTCGAGCCGATCGGAGTCGAGCGTCTGGACGAAGGCCCCCACGTCGTCGTTCCAGCCCCGCTCCATGATCTGCAGGAAGATGTCGTCGCGGGCCTTCATCCAACCCGCGACGTCGCCCGGTAGACCGCGCTGCCGACTCATCCGGATCATCCGCTCGAGGGCCACCCACGACATCACTCGCGAGTAGACGTAGTCCTGCGGCTTGCTCCGCACCTCCCAGATGCTCTGGTCCGGACGATCCCAGTTGTCGACGAGCCATCCCGCCACCGTGCACAGATGCGTCCAGGACCCGTAGGAGATCCCCGGTCCGTACTTGTTGTACAGGTACACCGAGTCGATGAGCTCGCCGTAGATGTCCAGCTGGAGCTGGTCGGCGGCGGCGTTTCCGACCAACACCGGCGAGGTCTGCCGGTAACCCTCCCAGTGGTCGAGTTCGGTCTCCTTCGGCGGCGGATCCCCGTCGACGGTGTACATCAACCGCAGCGGCCCCAGATCCCCCGCTTCATCGGCGCCATCGTCGAACCGGCAGGTCAGCCAGTCCATGAACGCGCCCGCCTCGTCGGTGAAACCCAGCCGCAGTAGCGCGTAGAGCGTGAAGGCGGCATCGCGGATCCACACGTAGCGGTAATCCCAGTTCCGTTCGCCGCCGATCTCTTCGGGAAGCGCGGCGGTCACCGCGGACACCACCGCCCCCGACGGTTCGTGCGTGAGCAGTTTGAGCGTGAGCGCAGACCGGTGCACCATCTCCCGCCATCGGCCCGTGTAGGAGGAGCGCGAGACCCAGTCCTGCCAGAATGCGACCGTCGCGGCGACGACCGCGGGAGAACTGTCGTGGTCGAGCACTTCCGACCCGATAGGGTCGGGGGCGAGGACGAACGTCACGCACTGACCGGTCTCGACGGTGAAGTGGGCCTGTGCATCCCGGTCGTCGACGGTGTCGACATCGACCGTCGACGCGAGATGCAACTCCAGATCGTCGGTCTCGAAACGGAGTCGGCGTTCGTCCTCGACGACGACGGTGTGCGCCTGGCGCCCGTAATCGAACCGCGGCGCAACCGTCACGCGGAACTCCACGGAGCCGCGCACGCAGGAGACCCGACGGATGATCCGCGTGCGATGGTCGGGATCGTGCGGGCGCGCGATCGGCATGAGGTCCTGGACCTCGGCGACGCCGTCCTCGCTCAGGAAGCGGGTGACGAGCACGTTGGAGTCGGGGAGGTAGAACTGCCGCGTGGTGACCTCTCCGTCGATGGGTTCCACGGTCCAGGCACCGCCGCGGCGGGCGTCGAGCAACGAACCGAACACACTCGGCGAGTCGAACCGCGGACAACAGAACCAGTCGATCCGCCCGTCGACTCCCACGACGGCCGCGGTACGCAGGTCCCCGATGACACCGTGGTCGGCGATCGGCAGATAGTCACCGGTGGCGTCGGCCGTCGTCGAGCCGTCGCATCGAGCCGTCGCAGCCGCGTCCTCGCCTGATTCGGAAGGGGTGCTCATGCCGGCCATTCGGTGCCTGCCTCATCTCGGATGGGCGACCGGGTTCCCCAATACGCCGGTCTGAAACCCGCCGATACCGGACACTCGACAGCGATCGACCCTCGACGGAAGGACAACGGTGCCGACAAGCAGCGTGGACACGAGCATGACCGACGACGCCGCCAACGTCTTCGCCGACGCCAAGGCCTACGCCGACGAGCCGCGACTGCACGCCGCGATGGCCCACCTGCGGGCACACAATCCGGTACCGCGTGTCGACCACGGCCCCTACCGGCCGTTCTTCGCGATCACCAAGCACGCCGACATCATGGACATCGAGCGCGACAACAACCTGTGGCTGAGCGAACCGCGTCCGGTGTTGACCACCGCCGCCGCCGACGATGTGGCACGTGCTCAGCTGGAGTCCGGTGCCGGACTGCGCACCCTGATCCACATGGACGACCCGCACCACCGCAAGGTCCGCGCCATCGGCGCCGACTGGTTTCGTCCGAAAGCCCTGCGCGACCTACAGACCCGCGTCGATGAGCTCGCGAAGCGCTACGTCGACAGGATGCGCGACATCGGACCCGAGTGCGACTTCGTCGAGGAGATCGCGGTCGGCTTCCCGCTGTATGTGATCCTGTCGCTGCTGGGCCTCCCCGAGGAGGACTTCCCGCGGATGCATCAGCTCACGCAGGAGTTGTTCGGCGCCGACGACGTCGAATACCGGCGCGGAGCAACGCTCGAGGAGCGGATGGCGACACTGCTGGACTTCTTCGCCTACTTCAGCGAACTCACCGCATCACGCCGCGCGCACCCCACGGACGACCTGGCGTCCGCCATCGCCAACGGCCTCATCGACGGCGAGCCCCTGTCCGACGTCGACACCGCGTCGTACTACGTGATCGTGGCCAGCGCCGGGCACGACACCACCAAGGACGCCATCTCCGGCGGCCTGCGGGCGTTCATCGAGAACCCCGGTGAACTCGAACGACTTCGGCGCGAGCCCGAACTCGTGGGGACCGCGGTCGAGGAGATGATCCGGTGGACCACACCGGTCAAGGAGTTCATGCGCACCGCTGCCGAGGACACCTCGGTGCGAGGTGTGCCCATCGCCAAGGGCGAATCCGTCTATCTCGCCTACACTTCGGGCAATCGGGACGAGGAGGTCTTCGACGACCCGTTCACCTTCGACATCGGCCGGTTCCCCAACAAGCATCTGTCGTTCGGCTACGGCGTCCACTTCTGTCTCGGCGCCGCTCTGGCCCGGATGGAGATGCGGAGCTTCTTCGCCGAACTGATCCCGCGGCTCGACTCCATCGAACTGGCCGGGACGCCAGAGCTGGCCGCGACGGTGTTCGTCGGCGGTCTCAAGCACCTGCCGATCAGGTATTCGCTGCGCTGACGCCGGTCTAGTTCGAGGACCCCGTCAGGTCTCGACGCTCAGGCCTACCCGCTCGTCGTAGAAGCAGATGAGGTCCCGGACGGGCTCGGCATCGGTCAGCGGATCGGTGTAGGTCCATGCCACGTCGGGGATGACCTCGTCGCCGACGACGGCCGACCAGTACGTCGCCTCGCCCTTGTATGCGCACACCGTGACGGTGTCCGACGGCACGAGTAGATCCATCCGGACGTCCTCCCGCGGCAGATAGTGTCGGGGCGGCAGATGGGTTTCGAGCAGCAGGGTCGGGCGTCGGCTGTCCGCCAGGACCGAACCTCCCACCGTCACCATCACATGTCTGCGGGTGTCGAGGCAGTCGATGCGCTGAAACGGATCGTGCGGATGACCGATCGCCGTCTGCTCCTCTTCGCGCCACTCGTCGAAGGCCGCCCAGTCCAGCAGGACGTGGCCGGCGAGATCGGCATCGTCCGGACGGAACGCGGCGCCGGCCAGAGTCCGTTCGCCTGCCACGAGGTCGCAGGTCGTACCGGGCGTCGTGTGCACGTCGAAGGGATCGACCGGTGTGAGGATCGGCCCGTGGTCGTCGGCGGCGTCGACTGACTGTGCATCGGTCAGCGGCGCAACGACATCGGAGACGGGCACCGCGTAGCATCCGACCACCCGGTAGGGCTCCCACACCTGGATGGCCCTCGCGGAGTCGACGACGACTTCTCCGTCGACCAGCGCGCGCACCCGTCGCCGCATGTCCGCCCAGCGCAGTGAACCCAGCCGGGACATCGTGAACTCATCCATCGCTGTGGCCATGTGACCGATGGTCCTCCGATACCGCGTCATGCGCCAGGGCGCACTGTTCCCACGGGGCACGCACACGACGACCAGTGACCGCTTCGAGACTCCACCGCACGGCTCGACGAGATCAATCGGTGCGACGATGAACAGGTGACCAGTCCGCCGGACACCGGCCGCACCGAACCCGGCGCCGACGACGCCGAGTGGAATCGCGCCCAACGCGACGAAACGGAAACCCAACGCCTGGACCGCAATTGGAATTCGCTCCTCCAGGAGCTCCGCGTCGTCCAGACGGGAGTACAGATCCTGACCGGGTTCCTGCTCACCCTGCCGTTCCACGACGGTTTCGAGGAACTCGGCGGCGCGTTACGCGTGATCTACCTGATCACCGTGTCGTGCGCGGTCGGTGCAGCAATCCTGCTCGCCGCACCCGTGGCCCTGCACCGGGCGCTGTTCCGTCAGCACCAGCTCGGGCTGATCGTCACCGCCGCCCACTATCTCTCCTTCGCCGGTCTGACCCTCTTGGGACTGGCCCTGTCCGGCGCGGTCACGGTTGTCTTCGGCGCGACCGCCGGGCCGGTCCCGTCGGCAATCGCCGGAGTCGTCACGCTCGTGGTGTTCTCCCTCGCGTGGCTGATACTCCCGCTGTGGCTCCGCGCGGTGGCGGGCTCGCCGGGGGACTCCGTCGACGACCCCCGCCGTTGACAGCGTTCCGCCGCCGGGGTACGCAGGCGACGTGACCCGCGCACCGAGTTTCATCGAGAACCGCTATGACGAGGTGACCGTGCTCGCGTCGTCACATGGCGGTGCGTTTCCCTACGGCAACACGGTCGTGGTCCGCGGCTCCGCCGGGACCCTGGTGATCGACCCCTCCCTCGAGGTCGACCACGACCCGGTGCAGCCCGACGCGGTGATGATCAGTCACGCACACGAGGACCACATCGCCGGCCTCCGGTACTTCTCCGCGGACAAGTTCGCCCATCACGCCGACGTCGACGGCGTGCGATCCCTGCAGGTCCTTCTCGACAACTACGGATTGACCGACGAGGAGAGGGCCGGCGTCGACGCCCAGATCGGCGACACCTTCCGGTTGACGTCCGGCTTCCCCGAGGCCGCCGGGGTCGAGGACGGACACACCTTCGACCTCGGCGGGGTCACCGCGACGGTCGTCCACCTGCCCGGGCACACCGCCGGGCATTCCGGCATCCTCGTCGAACCCACGGGCTTTCTCTATCTCGCCGACATCGACCTCACCTCGTTCGGACCGATGTACGGCGACCTGGGGAGCAGCGTAGACGACTATCTCGCGTCGATTGCGCGAGTACGCGACATCGATGCCCGCTGGTACGGCACCTTCCATCAGAAGGGCGTGGTCACCGGCGCCGACGAATTCCGATCACGTCTCGCCGACTACGAGGCCGTCATCCATCGACGCGAGGAACGCCTGCTGGAGTTGCTGCGCCGCCCACTCACGGTCGAGGGGATCGCCACCGAGCGGCTGGTGTATCGCCCGCATGTCCAGCTGCCCTTCGTCGACGCGGTGGAGAAACGGACAGCCGAACTCCACCTCGAACGGCTCCTACGCCACGGCCAGGTCACGCGTTCGGAGGACGGCGTCTACCACCGCTCGTAGGCCGATCGTGACCCCTCCTGACGTTTACCGGATGTCCGGTTCGGACACCCTCGGTGTGTCAGCGACACAGCGAGAGTGAGGAGCGAGTAGTGCACACCGACACCACCCGCGCAGACACCTGGGATTTCGGTCTGGGCAGCGCCATCCCCGACCTCGGAGACCCCGGCGACGTCGAGATCTCGTCGACGGATTTCAGCGACACGTACTACGACACCGAGGACCGGGACCTCCTCGCGCACGGCACCACGGTCGTCTACGTCGACGGGGACGAGCGTCCGGCCGGCTGGCGGGTCGTCACCCCCTTCCCCGCTGAGGCCATCACCGAACGAATCGATGCCCCCTCGACGGCCGTCCCGCCGACGATTGCCGATGCCCTATGGGGGCTGAGCGGCGGCAAACCGCTTCGCGTCGCGGCGATCGTGCACACGCACCGAACCCGCCACCGCCATCTCGACGCGAACGGTGAGACCGACTACCAGGTGATCGACGACACCGTCTCCGCCACCGCCACCGGCCCGGTCGCCACCGCCACGTCCTGGCGCGAGGTCGCGGTGCGCTCCGCGTCGTCGGATGCGGTGCCCAAAGGGGTACGCAAACGGATGGTCGGGGCCGGCGCGCGTCCGGCGTCGGCGTCGTCGACGTACGAGCGCGCCATCGGTCACGAAGCACCGCACCGAGCCGGATCGGCGTCGCCGGCCGCTGCCGCCGCACTGGACTACGTCCACGAGCAGATCGCGACCATCTTCGCCGGCGATGTCGCGCTGCGTCGCGGTGAGAACCCGGTGCACGGCGTTCGCGTCGCCATCCGCCGTCTCCGGAGCACGCTGCGGACCGCGGCACCGCTGTTCGAGCCGAGCGGCCTCGTGAGACTCGACGACGAACTGCGGTGGTTCGCAGGGGTTCTCGGCGAGGTGCGCGACCGGGAGGTCCTGCGCGCACGATTCGCCACCGCCCTCGCCGAACTGCCCGACGAGCTCGTGCTCGGACCGGTTGCGGCGCGGATCGAGGAGGAACTCTCCGCTCAGCAGCACCACCATCGCGAGAACGTCGCCGCCGAGATGACATCGGACCGGTATCGCCGGCTGCTGTCGACCCTCACGACCTGGAACGAGGCAGTCCCGCTCGTCGATGACCAGATCTCGAAGAAGCAGGTCCGTCAGATCGCCACCCGCGCGGCGCGCAAGGCGGACAAGCGGTTGAAGCAAGCCCTCGCCTCCGGGCACGAGGAGGATCTGCATCGGGCGCGCAAGGCGGCCAAGCGCGCCCGTTACGCCGGTGAGCTGGCCACGCCCGTCGTCGGGTCGATCGGTCGTGCGCAGGCCAAGCGCTACAAGAAGATCCAGACCGTCCTGGGGGAACACCAGGATGCCGCCGTTGCCGCCCGCGCCCTGCGGGAACTGGGCGCCGCCGCGGGAATCCGCAAGGGAGAGAACGGTTTCACCTACGGCATCCTGTATCAGCGCGAGCTCCACGCGGCCGCCGCGGCCCGCGACGCCGTTCTGTCCGGAAAGAAGTGATCGCCCGTTCAGCTCGACGTGTCGAGGATCGCGCGCCGTAACTGGGTGTGATCGTCGAAGAACGACGTCTCGGGCCCGTACCTGCGGAAGGTGTCGCTGCCCCGGCCGGTGACCACGACCACGTCGCGGTCACCGGCTATGGACGTGGCCGTCGAGAATGCGCGCCGCCGGTCGGGTTCCTCGATGACGACCGCCGACGCCTCCCGGTGCGCGCCGCGCAGCACACTGGCCCTGATCTCGCCGGGGTCCTCGTCCTCGGGGCTCTCGTCGGTGACGATCACGACGTCCGCGTAACGCGCCGCGACCTGTCCCAGTGGTTCTCGTTTCCCTGGATCGCGTCCACCGGTTGCCCCGACCACGACGATGAGCCGACCGTCCTCCGTCAACGACCTCAGGTAGGGGAACATCGCGTGTTGTCCCGCCGTGTTGTGCATGTAGTCCACGATCGCGCGATACGGCTGTCCGGCATGCACGGGTTCGCACCGTCCGGCGATGCCGGTCACCGAGGAGACGCCCTCGGCCGCAGCGGCGAGGTCGACGCCGTCTGCCACCACGGCGGTGAGCGCCAGTAGAGCGTTGCCGACCTGGTGAGGCCCCAGCAGCTGCAGCCCGACCCGGGATCGCCCGTGTGGCGTGTGGACGGTGAACTCGGCGCCGAGACGCCCGGCCCGGATATCGGTGGCGACGACGTCGGCGTTTGTGCGCCGAGTCGAGCACGTCCAGGTCTCCGTCGTGGCCCCGGCCGCCAGACGCGCACCCCAGTGGTCGTCGATGTCGACCACCGCGATCTGCGTCCGCTCCGGTGTGAACATCGCGGCCTTGGTCGCGAAGTAGCCCTCCATCGACTCGTGGTAGTCGAGGTGGTCGTCGGACAAGTTGGTGAACGCCATCACGCGGAACGCGGTGCCGTCGACCCTCCCCTGATCGATCGCATGCGAGGAGACCTCCATCGCGCAGCAGGTGACGCCGTGGCGTCGGAATGTCGCCAGGGTCCGCTGCAGCATGGGCGCCTCCGGCGTCGTGCGGGCGGGCACGACGTCGTACCCGGGGCCCCGGATCCGCGCACCGGAGATGAGCCCGCCCGCCTCCCCGGTCGCCGCGAGGGCGGCATCGACGAAGTGGGTCGTGCTGGTCTTGCCGTTCGTGCCGGTGACACCGAAGATCCGCAGATCACGTGACGGTTCACCGTGAAACCACGAGGTCAGCGGCCCCATGATGCGGCGAGGTTCGTCGACGACCAGAGAAGGCAGGACCGACGACGGGCGGTCGCTGATCACCAGGACGGCACCGGCCGCGGCCACGTCCCGCTCGAAGTCGAGTCCGTGCCAGCGGCGGCCCGGGATGGCCAGGTACGCGTCCCCGGGACGGATCGTGCGGGAATCGTCGTCGATGTCGCGGACCAGCGTCGACCCGGCTGTGAGGTCGCCGAGGATGGCGGTGTCGAGGTGGTCGGCGATCTGCGCGACCGTCACTCCGGATCCCAGGTCGGGGTCCGCCTGGCGAACACTCCGCTCCGGGTCCATCGCCGCGAGGTACCCGTGACGAGGGCGAATCCAAACCTCGACGTACGGTCCGGCCGGCCCGACGCAGGCCCGATACCACACAAATCTCGGCAAACGGTCATAGCGCACGCCCGCATCGGCCGCTGTGACGCGGCTCACAATCTGTAGAACCCGCTGTGGCTCAACGTGTTCGAGTCGGCGCGACTGGTTGATTCGCACCGGGGTGTTACATCTGCCCTCGTCGTGGCAACACTCGGGGTGTAGCCGATCCAACCCGTTCAAGAGGGGAGCAAGAACCGATGACCGTTTCCACCACCACCGTTCACCAGCAACTTCGCGCGATCCTCGCGTTGACGCACACCGAGATCCAGATCGCCGAGACCCGGCAGGCCCAGGCCCGTACCGATGCGATCCGCAAGGAACTGGCCCAGAACGCCGAGAACGCCCGCGAGCGCGCACTCACCATCGAGACCGCCCTGCGTGACCGCGGCGGACTCGTCGACGTCGTCCGGCCGGTCCTCGGCCGTGTCGGTGCCGTCGCCAAGACGTTGGCCGAGCAGACCCAACCGCTCGACGAGGCCCTGCTCGACGACCTCGCACTGGAGCAGCGGCTCGTGGCACGCGCCACGTACCTGAAGGCACTGGCCACCGGTCAGGATGACCAATCACTCGTCGGCTTGGCCGACAAGCTCATCGACGCCCACACGGCGACCGTCCACTGGCTCACGACGGTTCTCGCCGAAGAGGCTCTCGGCGGCCCGGCCGCCCTGCGTCGCGGCCCGTCGCAGTGGGCGAGCGGCCTCGCCGCGCGCGCCTTGACCGCCCCGGCGCTCGGCGCATCGTGGGCGATCGACCGCACCGCCGAGTTCGCCCGCCAGCTCCCCGACCCCGTGGAGACCCTGCGCAGCCGGTTCGGACGAGCAGTCGACGACGCGACCGAGACCGCCTCGCGAGCCGGTGACGCCGTCAGCAACGCCGGTGCCGCGGTCTCGAAGACCGTGGCCGCCGGCCGTGACGCCGCCCTCGAGGCAGTCGAGGACAGTGCTCGCGACAGCGGTGCCGAGGGTGCCGCCGACGCGCTCCACCAGCTCCGCGAGATCACCGGAACCGTTGAGGCGGAAGACCTCCCGATCGAGGGCTACGTCGATCTCAACGTCACCGACGCGGTGGCCGCGGTCAAGGAGTTGACCAAGCCGGCCGACCTGCGGGTCACCCTCGCCTACGAGGAGGCACACAAGAACCGCCAGCGCGTGGTCTCCGCGGTCGAGATCCGCTTCGCCGAGATCGCCAAGGACCTGGTCGGCATCGACAGCTGATCTGCCGAACCGACCGACCCCGACGGCCGCCATCGACCTGATGGCGGCCGTCGGCCTGTCGGAAGCATCTGCAGATGTCGCGAAACGTGGCGCCAGACGCAACGACACACGACAACTGGCGTCGGCCCCACCCACCTCTGCACGAATTTGGATCAGATCCAGAAAAACCGTGCGAAGTGGCGGTCACGCCCCTATGGTGGGGGACGTGGCATCGACATCGGACCATGCCCAGCAACTCCGGGCCGCAGATCTTCGTGTCACCCAGCCTCGGGTGACGGTGATGGCCGCCGTCGACAAGCACCCGCATGCCGACACGGACACCATCTATCACGCGGTACGCGAAACCCTGCCCACCGTCTCACGTCAGGCCGTCTACGATGTGCTGCACGCCCTGACCGAGCGCGGGCTCATCCGCCGCATCCAACCCTCGGGTTCGGTGTCGCGCTACGAGTTTCGCACCGGAGACAATCACCACCACGTCGTCTGCCGCGCCTGCGGTGTCATCGCCGACGTGGATTGTGCAATCGGGGAAGCCCCATGCCTGACCCCCTCGGAAGACCACGGTTTCGCAATCGACGAGGCCGAGGTCATCTTCTGGGGCCTGTGCCCCGATTGCCTCAGCAAGGCCCCGACCTGATCACCTCCCGTGATCGCAGCCTGTCAGTCCCCTCGAAAGGAATGTCGTGACCTCCGACAGCCGCCCGCCCAACTCCGACGCCGACACCGCAAGTGCCAGCGAGAGCGAGAACCCGGCGATCCCCTCGCCGAAGCCGAAAGCGCATGCGCCGCTGACCAACAAGGACTGGTGGCCCGAGCAGATCGACCTCTCGATCCTGCACGCCCATTCCTCGCTGTCCAACCCGCTCGGCGAGGACTTCGACTACGCAACGGAATTCGAGAAGCTCGACGTCGAGGCCCTGAAGGCCGACCTGGTCTCGCTGATGACCACGTCCCAGGACTGGTGGCCCGCCGACTACGGCCACTACGGTGGCCTGTTCATTCGCATGAGCTGGCACGCCGCCGGTACCTACCGCATCTTCGACGGCCGCGGCGGCGGCGGTCAGGGTGCACAGCGGTTCGCCCCGCTGAACAGCTGGCCGGACAACGCCAACCTGGACAAGGCCCGTCGTCTGCTCTGGCCCATCAAGCAGAAGTACGGCACCAAGCTGTCCTGGGCCGACCTGCTGGTGTTCGCCGGCAACGTCGCACTGGAGTCCATGGGCTTCAAGACCTCCGGCTTCGGCTTCGGCCGCGAGGACATCTGGGAGCCCGAGGAGGTGTTCTGGGGCCCGGAGGACGCCTGGCTCGGCACCGACAAGCGCTACTCCGGCGAACGTGAGCTCGCCCAGCCCCTCGGCGCCACCACGATGGGTCTCATCTACGTCAATCCCGAAGGCCCCGAAGGCAAGCCGGACCCGATCGCCGCCGCCGAGGACATCCGCGAGACCTTCGGTCGCATGGCGATGAACGATGAGGAGACCGCGGCACTCATCATCGGCGGCCACAGCTTCGGCAAGACCCACGGCGCCGGCGACGCCGACCTGATCGGACCCGAGCCCGAGGGCGCCCCGATCGAACAGCAGGGCCTGGGCTGGAAGTCGGGCTACGGCAAGGGCAAGGCCGAGGACACGATCACCAGTGGTCTCGAGGTCGTCTGGACCTCCACCCCGACCCAGTGGGGCAACGGATTTCTCCAGAACCTCTACGGTTACGAATGGGAGCTCACCAAGAGCCCCGCGGGGGCCTGGCAGTACGTCGCGAAAGACGGTGCGGGAGCAGGCACGATCCCCGATCCGTTCGGCGGTCCCGGTCGCGCGCCCACCATGCTGGTGACCGACGTCGCCCTGCGCGAGTCCCCCATCTACGCCGACATCACCCGTCGGTGGCTCGACCATCCCGAGGAGCTCGCCGAGGCCTTCGCCAAGGCGTGGTACAAGCTGCTGCACCGCGACATGGGTCCGGTCAGCCGTTACCTCGGCCCGTGGGTTCCCGAGCCGCAGATCTGGCAGGACCCGGTTCCCGCGGTCGATCACGAACTGATCGACGCCGACGACATCACCTCTCTCAAGGGCACGTTGCTCGACGCGCTGTCCCCGACGCAGCTCATCAAGACGGCCTGGGCGTCGGCGGCCAGCTTCCGCAGCACCGACAAGCGGGGCGGTGCCAACGGCGCCCGCATCCGTCTCGAGCCGCAGAAGAACTGGGAGATCAACGAGCCCGGCGAGCTCGCCAAGGTGCTGCCGGTACTCGAGCAGGTCCAGAAGGACTTCAACGACTCGGCATCGGGCGGCAAGAAGGTCTCGCTCGCCGACATCATCATCCTCGGCGGTGCGGCGGCGATCGAGAAGGCCGCCGAGGCAGCCGGTTTCCCGGTCACCGTGCCGTTCACACCCGGCCGTACGGACGCCTCGCAGGAGAGCACCGACGTCGACTCGTTCGAGGTCCTCGAACCGCGCGCCGACGGGTTCCGCAACTTCAGCAAGGACGGCGAGAAGACTCCGCTGGAGTCGCTGCTCCTCGACCGTGCCTACATGCTGGACCTCACCGCGCCGGAGCTGACCGTCCTCGTCGGTGGTCTCCGCGTGCTCGACACCAATTACGGTGGCAGCAAGCACGGCGTGTTCACCGACCGGCCCGGCGTCCTGTCGACGGACTTCTTCCGCAACATCATCGACATGAACACCGAGTGGAAGAGCGGTTCCGACGAGAACGTCTACGAGGGAACCGACCGCGCCACCGGCGAGAAGAAGTGGACGGCAACGGCTGCCGACCTCGTGTTCGGCTCGCACTCGCAGCTGCGCGCACTCTCCGAGGTCTACGCGCAGGACGACTCGGCGGAGCGCTTCGTCAACGACTTCGTCAAGGCGTGGGTGAAGGTCTCGAACAACGATCGGTTCGATCTGGCCTGATCCGTCATCTCACGATCGAGAACACCCCGTGGGCACCTCGCCCGCGGGGTGTTCTGCTCTGCCGGTGAGGTTCTCGAATCACCGTTCCCGCAGGCACGCGACGACCTCGGCGAGCACCTGCTCGACCCGGGGGCCCGTGAGCGCGGAGGCCGCGCCGGTCACCAGGACCTGCAGCTCCCCCTGTGCGGTCGGCGAGCCCTCGATCTGCAGCATCCATCGCGTGGTCCGCGGTGGGAACACGTACAGGTGACCGCCCACGCTCGGCCGGGTGATCGTCGGGGTCCAGCCGAGCAGCACCGGCACCGGGAAGAGGCGCCCGTCGACGGCCGGTCGGCCCAGTACGTCCAGCACGTCCTCCATCGGTCCGGTCGCCGCGGCGATGCACCGACGGGTGCGCTCGACCGAGCCGCGGACGTCCTCGCGGGCGTCGAGCGGTGTGACCGCAGCGACGACGAAGTCGCCCACGGTGTCCTCGGCACCCGCCGGTCGCGTCGACGCCGCGGTGGCCGCCATCACCCGGTCTTGTCCGGTCAGTCGCGCGAGCGCCTCCGACACCGATCTCCCGAATGCCTCGAACGGGGTCATGCCCTGCTCGGACGCACCGGCACGGAACCGTGCGTAGACGTCGGCGTCGACGAGAGCCCGGCGACGAACCGCCGTGGACTGCGCGCAGGAGACGGGGTCCAACCCGTCCAGGGTGAAGGACCCCGCGGGCGACTCACCGAGCAGTTGGTGCCACGACCGGCCGTCCATGTCGTCGTCAGTGCGTGGTGCGTGCGGCGAGATGGGTTGCACCGCAGGGACATCCACTCCGCGGGCGAGCAGGTCCGCCTCCCGGGCCAGCGTTCCGAGCGAGTGCCCGTCGACCGCGATGTGATGGAACACCGCGACCGCGGCCATCACACCGCCGTCGGCATCCGCCAGGATCCGCACGCAGAACGGCGGCGCGGTCCGGACATCGAGCGACTCCGACATCTGTTCGGCGTGTGCGCGTAGGCTCTCGCGTCCCGGGTTCGGGTCTGGGTCCGAAACCACCTGCACGGCAACATCGACCGCTGCGTCAGCGCCGCCGGCCAGCGCCCGCTGGACCGGCCCGGCGGGGGTGTCCGGATAGCTCGACCGCAGGGCGGGGTGCCGATCGGCCAACGCGCGGAGCAATTCTCGCAATTCGGGAGCGGTGGGCCGCCCGGTCTCGGGTGGAACCCATCCGACGCGGACCAGCTGCCCGTGCGGGTGTCCCGGTGCGCGTTCGACCGTCCGTTCTGCGGACGTGAGCGGACGATCGTCGTCCGGTGCGGCCGGTCGCCGTACGGTGTCGTCCGGGCGGACCGGCTCGACCATCCGCTCGGCCAGCGTCTCCAGGTCGGGCGCGGTGAGCACGTCGTCGGGCCCGATCTCGGAATGTCCTGCCGCGATCAGCGATCCGACGACCCGCATGACCGCCAGGGAGTCGCCGCCCTGCTCGAGGAAGCCGGCGAACAGATCGACCTCATCAGTGCCCAGCGCCTCGCCCACGACCCGAACCAGCAGGGTCTCGTGCGAGCCGACGGGTCCGCGCACCGACCGGCGACCGGGGAGCGGGTGGTCCACCAGCTTTCCGACGTCGAGCTTGCCGTTGCCGGTGCGGGGTAGCGCGTCGATGCCGATGATGAGCGCGGGCACCATGTACGACGGCAGGACACCGGCGACCGCGCGACGCAGCCCGGGTGCGTCGACATCCGTTCCGGTTCGCTGCGGCACGACGAATGACACCAGAGCGGTACGGCCCGACGGCAACTCGCGCAGAATCGTCGCGGAACTCCGCACGTCGGTGCATCGTCCGAGCGCAGCGTCGATCTCAGCGAGTTCGATTCGCAAGCCCCGCAGGGTGATCTGTCCGTCGCGGCGTCCGAGCAGTCGGATCTCACCGGCCTCGGTCCACTGGGCCAGGTCGCCGGTCCGGTACATCACCTCCTCGGCCGAGAACGTGCTCTGCACGAAGGCCTCCGCAGTGGACGCTGAATCGTCGAGATAGCCGTCGGCCAATTGCGGTCCCGCACAGTGGAGCGTGCCGATCGCCCCGGGAGGTTGTGGCCGGCCGAGGCGGTCCAGGACCGCCTCGTCGACTCCGACCATCGGCGGGCCCACGGTGATCGCCTCGCCCGGCAGCAGCGGAGCGGAGATGTTGATGCTGCACCGGGCTTCGGTGGGTCCGTACGCATTCCGCAGCCGGACGCGACCCGACCAGCGGTCGACCACCCGCGGCGACGGCGGTTCGCCACCGATGATCACCTGCACCAGATCCTCGGCCAGATCCAGGGGCAGGGTGTCGAGGACCGACGGCGTGACGATGAGGTGACTGACGCGATGCCGTCGGATCAGCTGTGCCAGAGCATCACCGCCGGGTGCCGACCTCGGCGCGACGACAACTGTCGCCCCGCCGACCACCCCGCACAGCATCTCGACGATCCCGGTGTCGAAGGTCGGGGACGACGCGTGCAGGATGCGTGACCCGGGTGCTAGAGCGTACGTCTGTCGGATCTCCGCGATCAGGGCGGGCAGGCCGCGGTGGGGCATGATCACGCCTTTGGGCGTTCCGGTGGAACCCGACGTGAACAGCAGGTAGGCGGCATCGTCGGGCCCGCGTTCCAAACCCGGCCACCGATCGGGGATCGGGGAGCCGGGGTCGTCGTGCTCGAGGTCGAGCCACCGGATCGAGCCCGGGTGTGGGGCGCCCGGCACGCACAATCCGACCTTGGCGCCGGAGCGATCGAGCAGATCCCTCGTTCTCGCGTCCGGTGCGAACGGATCGCCGACCGGCACCCATACGCCGCCCGCACACAGCACCGACCAGAACGCGACAACGGAGGCCGCCGACCGCTCGATGGACACCGCCACGCGGTCGCCCGCACCGACCCCGGCCTCCAGGAGCAACCGGGTCCCGCGAACGACCCGGCGCGCGAACTCGCGTCGGGACACCGACACCTCACCGTCGATGATCGCGATGGCCGCCGGGTCCGCCGAACGGTGGTCCTCCAGGTGGCTCACGGTCGGCGTGAAAGGCGGTGCCGGTGGTCCGCTCCGGCACCGAAACCGCTCCCACTCCCCGTCGACGAACACCGAATCGTCGGGAACCGTTGGGCCACCGTCCAGTTCGCGCAGCGTGGCGGTGAGGTATCGGTCGAAACGTCGGGCGAGGGTGGCCAGCGCATCGGTGTCGACGACGGCGTCCGGGGCTTCCCAGGTCACCGCCCGGCGACCGTTCTGATCGGCGGGGTGCAGGGTCACCGCGACGTCGGAGATCGGTCCGGTCCGCATCACCTCGAGTCCCCAGTGCAAGCCGTCGACAGCGGGCGGCCCGAAACCCGGCAAGAGGTTGACCACCGCACCGAAGCCGTTGAGCCCGTGCTGGTTCCGCAGCATGTCCTCGCGAGGGTAGCGCTGATGGCGCAGTGCCTCGATCAGGGCCGACGACACCGCGGAGAGGGCCTGCCCGGCGTCGCGGTCGCCGATTCCGTCGAGGCGCAGGGGCACGACGTTCGAGACAGGCTGCACCGCCCGGAGACGTGCCGCCGAGGTACGTGCCGCGACCGGGAGACTCAATCCCACGTCCGGGGCGTCGAGGAGCCGGGCGCACAGGCCCGCGAACGCGGTGACGAACTCGGCCGACGATGCGGTGCGCGGACTTCTCAGGGTTTCGGTGACGCGCGTGATCGACGACGTGAAATGCGGGATGGAACCGGCCAGCAGGGACGGCGCGAGGCCGTCGAGTCGTCGGGCCCAGTGTTGTTCGTCGGCCCCTCGGCGTCGCGAGCCGCGGTACCTCTCCTCTTCGGCCTCGAGTTCGGGGTCGTCGGCGAGGGGCATCTCGTCCGGTCGCGCAGTACCCGCGTAGACAGCGGCGATGTGCGCCATGACCCGCAGGACGCCGGCGCCGTCGGTGAGCACGTGATGCACCCGCACGATCCACCGGTGGGAGTCGGGAGCGAGGACGTGCAGTTCGCTGCGGAACAACGGCAGTCCGAGATCGGCGCCTGCGGGGTCGTCGAGGAAACGCTGCGCAGCGCCTCGCTCTCGGCAGCCGGGTCGGCACACGCGGACAGGTCCACGCACTCCACCGGGTCCAGTCCGGAACCGGCTGGTTGCAGGGGGTGCGGATGACCGTCGGCCGGCGACCGATTCGGGCTCAGACGCACGTCGTACCAGCCGACGTGGTCGAGCACGGCACCGGCCGTGCGATGCAGTCGTTCGGCGTCGAGCCGGCCGCTCAGGGTCAGGCCGAACGCGACGACATGCGAGACCTCGGGATGCAGCAGTTGCGAGAGCCACAGGCCGCGCCGGGTCACGGTCATCGCGGATCGCCCCCTGGGCCTCGTCGGGTGGAGCCGTGCCCGGAGATCACGCCCCGACCGTAGGTGCGTCGAGTTGAACGGACGCTGAAATGCGAGGTCCGGCGGTCGACGACGACCGCCGTCCGCGGTGCATCTCCCGCGGCGTCACGCCCCGAGCGCGCGGGCGAACATCGGCCAGGACTCATGCATCTGGTCCTCCCAGTACCCCCAGGAATGCGTACCGGTCGCCGGGAGCCGGACGACGGCCGGGATGCGCAGCGCGGCGAGGCGGTTTGTCATCGTCACCGTGCACGAGCGTGCGGTCGCTTCGGCGAATCCGCCGGCCGCGACCTGTTCGGCGAGCTCCCCCACGTTGCCGGCGATCCGCCGGTCGGACAGATTGTCGTGCGCACCGGGCAATCCGGTCGCCGCACTGATCCACAGGGCGGGGGTGCGACGCCCGAACTTGTAGGCGTTGATCACCGGATCCTGGGCTGCCCACTGCGGGTCCCCGGGCGGACCGTACATGTTGCTGGCGTCGGCGAGTCCGGGGACGAACACCACGTTGCGCAACAGCAACTGCCCGGTGGGCGACGCGGTGTCGGCGCATCCCGAGTAGGAGCCCACCGCCCGGTAGAACCCCGGGTGGTTCTCGGCGATCCGCAGCACCGCCGTACCCGCCATCGAGATCCCCGCGACACCGCGCGAGCGTCCCGGGCCGGATCGTCCCCCGTGCGCGTTCTCGAAGGCGGCGGGCAGCTCCGAGGTCAGAAAGGTCTCCCACCGCAGGGGCCGCGACGTCTTCACGCCGAACCGGAAGTTCGCGGCCGGGTCGACGCGGCGCCAGTCGGCGTAGTAGCTCGCGGCACCGCCGATCGGGGTCACGGTCCACACGTTCTTGTTGGCATAGAACGCGTTGGCGTCGGTGGCGTGCGTCCAGTCGTCGTTGTCCTCGCCGCCGGACGATCCACTGAGCAGGTACATCACCGGTGCGGCCTGATTCCGGTTCGCGGGCGTCTGGACCAGCGACGGGACCTGGGTCTGCATCGACCGTGACCACACCGACACCACGAGATTGCGGGGCGACACCCAGGTCTCCCGGTATGGCGCGCCGGCCGTCGCCTTGGCGTATCGGACACCGGTGAGGGTGTCCGCCGACGCAGATCCCGCGGAGGGCACGAGCACACCCGCCACGCCCATCACCATGGACAGGACGGCAACGCCGACGCCGACGCCGACGACCAGGACATTCGGCAAGCGAGACATCGGCGGCTCCTCGAGTTCGTGCCGAATCATCACCGACCCGGTCCCGTCATCGTATGCACACCGCTCTGTACTCAGGACCGTTCGGGTCAATCGTCCAGGACTGTCGCACAACAGAATCGGACGAATCGGGTATGAGGTGCGTCGGCCCGACGTACGGTCGGACGATGACACCACTCCTGCGCACCGCCGTCGCGACGCTCGCCGCCGCGGCCGCTCTCCTGACGCCGCTCGCGATGTCGTCGGGGACGGCGAATTCCACGCCTTCGTCCGGAGTCTCGGCGGTCAGCCTGGCCAAGGCGGATATCCCGGCCGACCTCCTACCATTCGTGCCCGACGGCGTACACGTGGAGGTTCGGGAGATCACCATCGCCCCCGGCGGCACCACCGGGTGGCACTATCACGACGGCCCGCTCTACGGACTGGTCCGGCAGGGCACCCTCACCCACCCCGGCTCCGACTGCAAGCCGGTGGTGTACCGGACCGGCGAGATCATCGCCGAACCCGGGGGCAAGGCGAACACCCACGAGGGAACCAATCTCGGGACCAGCCCGGTCGTGCTGATCGTCCTGTACCTGATGCCGCTGAACAAGCCGCTGTCCCAGGACGCACCCGCACCGCCGTGTGCGACGGCCACTTCCTGACGGCGGGCGAGCCCGCCCCTGCTTGCTGATCCGAAAGAAGCGACCCCATTGCTCCCTGAGGAGTGAGGAGCGATAGCGACGAGCCACGAAGGGCCTGGTGAGACACGTTGCGAAGCCCTTCGTGGCTCGCTTCGCTCGCACCTCAGGGAGCAGAGGGAGGCCGTCGCTGCACCCAACGGACCAGCGGTTCTGTGGTTCACTCGGATCAGGGAGCAGAACGCTGCCGCCAGTCGAGCAGTGTCCCGAGGTCGGCTGCGAGCGAACGTGAATCAGCGGTCACGAGTTCTCCGTCGCGTACCACCCACCGGCCTGCGACCATGACGTCGCGGGGTCGCCGGCCCGGGCCGGCCCACAGCAGGCCGTCGACCGGGTCGGTGACCCCGGCGTCGAAGACGTCCGAGCAGTCCCACACGCAGAGGTCGGCGGCGGCACCGGGCCGGAGGTGCCCCAGCTCGCTGCGGCCGAGACCTGCCGCCGAACCCTCGGACGCCATCGCGAGAACCTCTCGGGCCGTGACGGGTTCGCCGATCAATCCCGAGACCTGAACGGCCAGGCGGGCATCGGCGAGCAGGTGCCCGGCGTCGTTGCTCCCGCCGCCGCTGGTGCCGAGTCCCACCCGCACACCCGCGGACACGAGCGCCGCAACCCGCGCGACGCCCCATCCCATCGGCACGTCGCACCCGGGCGCGTGGGTCGCAGACGCTCCCGATCGCGCGACCAGAGCCACTTCGTCGTCGGTGATCTCGCACAGATGCGCCAGCGTGACGTCGTCGGCGAGCCAACCCCACTCGTCGAGCAACTCGAGGGGGCGCCGCCCATATCGTTCCGCGGCGACCTGCACATCGACCTGCTCGTTCGCCTGCGTACGACGACGCAGGCCGAGTCGAGATGCGACCTCGCCGAGCGTCGCGAAGGTCTCCGGCCCGTCGCTGTGCACGCCGGACGGGCCGACGGCCAGCTGCAGCATCCCGTCCGCGCTCGTGCCGGTTGCCCCCGCACCCAGATGCGTTCGGTGGATGTCCTCGACCGATGCGGCTGCGGCTTGCGGGTCGTCGCGAGCAGTGCCCCGGACGAAGACCAATCGCGCACCGACCCGTGCGGCGGCATCGATGGTCCCGCCGGCCAACGCGACCGGGTCCTGACCACCGGGCCAGGTCAGATGATGGTCAGCGACCGTAGTGACACCGCACAGCAGGGACTCCGCGAGCCCGGCAGCCGCTGCCGCGGCGACGAGCTCGGGGTCGACACCGACCGATGAATAACGTTGCGCCATCAGGCCGAGCCACTGCGGCATCGGTACCGACCGGCTCTCCGGACGCGACCGGAACGCGGTCTGCAGCAGATGGTGGTGCGCGTTCACGAGACCGGGCGTGACGACGCACCCCGAGACGTCGACGACCTCGTCCGCGGCGGCCCGGCCGCCGACCGCGGCCCCGATCCGCCCGTCGTCGACCACGACCGGATCGCGCGTGACCATCGACGCGTCACGTAGGACCGCCACCGCGCCGGTGAGCACCGTGACGGTCACAGCTCGAGCACCAGACGACCGCTCGTACACCGCGACACGCAGATCATCATCGATTCGTTCTCGGACCGCTCCTCCGGCGACAGGATCGAGTCGCGGTGGTCCACCTCGCCGCTGACCACCCCCGTCTCACAGGTTCCGCAGACACCTTCGCGGCACGACGACGGCGCCACCACCCCACGTCCGTCCAGGACGTCGAGGATGGTGCGATCCTGCGGCACCGTCACCGTCACGCCCGAGAAGGCAAGGGAGAGTTCGAACTCCGCGTCAGCCGCGGACTGCGTCGTCGTGGCCGTGAACTTCTCGGCGAACGAATCCACGGCCGGTTGCGGCTCACACACTTGCGCAACGGCTTCCAGCATCGACGGCGGTCCGCAGGTGTACACGGCGGTGCCGCGGGCGAGCCCGGCCAGGACGCCACCGAGATCCAGGCGGCCCGAGTGGGCCGACTCGTGAATCGTGACCAGTCCGGGGTACCTGGATTCGATCTCGTCGACGAAGGCCATCTCCGCCCGGGACCGTCCGACGTAGACGAGCCGCCACGGCCGCCCGGTACGGCGGACCTCGTCGACGAGGGCGAGGACGGGGGTGATGCCGATACCACCGGCCACGAACACATAACCGAGTGCACGTGTCAGCGCGAAGTGATTGCGCGGCGGGCTGATCCACACCTCGCCGCCCACCTGGATGTCGTCGTGCACGGAGTCCGAACCGCCCCGGCTGTCGATCCGCCGCTCGACGGCGATCCGGTACGTACTCGTGTCGTCAGGGGAGGAACACAACGAGTACTGCCTGACCGGGCCGGCCGGTGTGTGCAGATCGACGTGCGATCCAGCGGTCCACGACGGCAGCGCGGCGACACCGACCGGCGCGAGGACGAATTCGTCCACCCGACGGGCGAGCCGGCGCCGTGACACCACGCGGACACGCAGTCCATCTCGAAGGTCGTTCGCTGACACAGACATCGGAGATCTCCTAGGTATTACGATCTCCGCCGGGATTCCCAGCCACGGGAACCACCCCCACCGTCGCGGATCTCCGACACCTGCGTTGACGCCTGGACAACGACGAGCCGAGCGGCCTCGGAACCGGTGAGCCGCCACCGGTGGGGAATGCCGCCAGCGTAGTAAAGGCTGTCGCCTCTTCGCAATTCGAGGAGACTTCCGTCGCCGAGGTCGACCTCGACCTCGCCGTCGACGACATGCAACCACTCGTCCTGCTCGTGCTGGAAGTACTCGCCGTAGTCCCGCCGGTTCAACAACTGCTCCTGGGGGAAGAACGCGGCGTCTCCTCGAACGAGCAACCGGGCGTATCCGGCGTTGTCGCCGGCCTGCGGAAGGATCGCGCCCTCGCCGGCACGCACCAGTTGCGTCCCGACGGGTGCCGGAGACGGCGCCCCCGCCACGTGCGCAGGGTCCGCGGCCAGCATCAGACTGACCTGGGTGGTGTCCAGCGCCCTGGCGATCCGTTCCAGGGTCGTCATGCTCGGACGCGCGTATCCGCGCTCGAGCTGCGACAAGAACGGATGCGAGATACCGGCCTGCGCAGCCAGATTCGTCAACGTGAGGCCATGCTGCTTACGTCGTCGGCGGATCTCGGCACCCAGCGACACCTGCGCGACGTCCGGCTCGTCGAGCGCCATGTGGCTCACACCCTTCCTGCAGAACCGATGGTTACACGCCCGCAGCGCTGGTTAACGTCGTGGCAACAGCGCATTCCTATATTCGGACGTGTTGACGTGATCAACAAGTATCACGAACCGCCCCAACCCCGCCGACCCCAGCCACAGCGGGACCACCGACCCAGTCGTGCACCGTCGCAAGCCATTTCGATGTTCTCGAGGAAGTGTCATCAATGCCGACTCAGCAGACAGCGCCCGTGCCGGGCATCACCGGTTCACTGGCCGACGGGTCAGTGGTCGATGTCGAGCTGTCCGCCGACGCCGACGGTATCCACCGCGTCCGCGCCGTCTCACCGTTCTCTCCCGATGCCCCGCATCCCGCCGAATGGTTGGATCTCCGCGACCACCTGCTGCTCCCACCCGCCGCCGAACCCCATGCCCACCTGGACAAGGCCCTGTCGTGGCCGGAGTTGTCACCGCCGAGCGGCGACCTCAACGCCGCGATCGCCTCCTGGCGGGCCGGCAGTGTCTCCCTCGATGAGCAGTCCTTCCGGACGCGCGCTCTCCGGGCGACCTCGTCCATGCTGCGCAACGGCATCACCGCGGTGCGCACCCACGCCGACGTGCTCTCGCACGACGACCCACTGCGAGCCGTCCGCGTGCTCACCGAGGTCCGAGAGCACCTGCGCGGACTGATGGACATCCAGGTCGCGGTCCTGGCGAGCCCACTCACGCCCACCGCGCACATCGAGGCCGCGCTCGACGCCGGCGTCGACCTCGTCGGCGGGGCCCCGCACATCGCCGACGACCCGCTCGCCGAGCTCACGAGACTGCTCGACATCGCCGAAGCGCGCGGTATCGGCGCCGACCTGCACGTCGATGAATTCCTCGACGGCGACCACCTGACCATCGAGGCCTTCGCCGACCGCGTCGCCGACTGGCCCGACGACCGGATACGCACGGCCGGCCACTGTTGCCGCCTCGACACCCTGGCCGCCGACGATCTGCAACGGGTCGCGCGGGCGCTCGCCCGGGCCCGTGTCTCGGTCGTCGCACTGCCGGTGACGAACCTGTACCTCCAGGGCCGATCCGGACCGTCCGCGGGGCGACGAGGCATCACGCCGATCGACGTGCTGCGCGACCACGGCGTCCGCGTCGCCGGCGGTGCGGACAACATCCGCGACCCGTTCAACCCCGTGGGCCGGGCCGACCCCCTCGAGACCGCCGCCCTGCTGATCACCGCGGCGCATCAGAACCCGGACACCGCAACGGATCTGGTCACCTCCGAGGCACGTGCCGTGCTCGGACTGGAGCCCGCGGGCCCCGTCGTCGGAGCCCGCGCCGACCTCGTCGCCATCCGCGGCGCCGATCTCGCCGAGGTCATCGCCACCGCGCCGGCCGACCGGGTCGTGATCGTGAACGGAGCCCCGGTCGCACGCACCGAGTCCACGACCTGGACGGCGTTCCCGGTCGCGTTCACGTCCCCGGCAGCAGCATCGCCGGCCGAAATGTCCTCAACCGCAGCATCACCGCTGGGCCTGTCCCCCGTCGGCATGGAGAGATGATGAGTTCACCAGCAACGACCCCCAGACCGGCACTCGGTCACCCGCTCGTCGGCTTCGAACACGTGGAGCTCACCTATCCGGACGGCACCCACGCCCTCCGCGACGTGAACCTCACCGTGCGCGAGGGCGAGTTCGTCAGCGTCGTGGGCCCATCGGGTTGCGGCAAGTCGACCCTCCTGCGGTTGTCGTCGGGACTGGAGACGATCACCGACGGTTACCTGCAGAGCGGTGCCGAACGGATCGGTTACGTGTTCCAGGACGCCACCCTGCTCCCGTGGCGGACCGTGGCCGACAACGTCGCACTGCTGGGCGAGCTCGATGGTGCACCGAAAGCCGAACGGCGCGAGCGGGTTCGCGCGGCTCTGGAAACCGTCGGGCTGACCGGGTTCGACAAGCACCTGCCGCACATGCTGTCCGGCGGCATGCGGATGCGGGTGTCGCTGGCCCGCTCGCTGACGCTCGATCCCGACCTGTTCCTGTTCGACGAACCGTTCGCCGCACTCGACGAACTGACCCGCGAACGGCTCGGTACCGACCTGACCGAGCTGTTCGCCGTCAAACGCTTTGCCGGCCTGTTCATCACCCACTCGGTCGCCGAGGCGGCGTTCCTGTCCACTCGTGTCCTGGTGATGTCGGGACGCCCGGGAACCATCGTCGACGAGATCGAGGTCCCCTTCGACTATCCCCGGTCGCCCGATCTGCGTTTCGAGCCGGAGTTCGGCGCGATCGCCGGCCGGATCTCCCGCGCACTCCGAGAGGCACATTCATGAGCGCCCCCGATACCGGCACCGAGACCGCCCCGGGCGTGCGGGCCCCGAAAACCGGCAAGGGCGGTACACCCGACCCTGGGTCCACCACCGAGCTCGCCGTGGCCGCGCGCACGGGTCGACGGGGCCGTTCCCGATCGAAGATGGTCGGAGTGGCCGCACCGCTCGTCGTGCTGGCGCTGGTCATCGGCGCGTGGTACCTCGTCAGCTACGCGGTGCTCGATCCCGGCCGTCGATTCCTGATGCCGCCCCCGCACCAGGTCGTCACCGACGGACTGCTGGGCGACTCCGCCCAGGCGATGTGGGAGGCCCTGAGCCGCACGGCCACTGTCGCGTTGACCGGCCTGGCGATCGCCGCGATCATCGGCATCACGTGGGCGGTGATCATGTCGCAGTCACGGCTGATGGAGAACGCCCTCTTCCCGTATGCCGTGGTCCTGCAGTGCGTCCCGATCCTGGCGCTCGTCCCCCTGGTCGGATTCTGGTTCGGATTCGGCTTCAGTGCACGGGTTTTCGTGTGTGTACTGATCTCGCTGTTCCCGATCGTCTCCAACACCCTGTTCGGCCTGCGATCGGTCGACCGGCAGATGCGGGATCTCTTCGCCCTGCACCACCCGAGCCGCGTCACCATCCTGCGCAAGCTGGAGTTCCCCGCCGCCATGCCGGCCATCTTCGCCGGTCTCCGCATCTCGGCGGGCCTGTCGGTGGTCGGCGCCATCGTGGGCGACTTCTTCTTCAAGCAGGGCAATCCCGGCATCGGCATCCTCATCGACAACTATCGGTCGCGACTGCAAGCCGAGGAACTGTTCGCCTCGATCGTGCTCGCCTCTCTTCTCGGCGTAGCCGTCTTCTGGTTCTTCGGCTGGCTGGGCAACCGCATCGTCGGACGCTGGTACCAGAACTGACCTGATCTTCTCTCGCCGGGTGGTTTCGGCTCCTCGCTGCGCTCGGTGCCGGCTCAACCAGCGGGTGGGTCCCCTGTCGTCGACACCCCTTGATCCTCCATTCAACTTCCGGAATCTCTCAGCCCGAAAAGGAACTCATCTCATGAACACACCCGTCTGGCGTCGCCTGTCCAAGACCACCGGTGTCGCCGTCGTCGCCGCCGCCCTCGCCTTCACCGCCGCATGCAGTTCCGGGGAGAGCACCGAATCCTCCGGTTACACGGGGGCGGTCGGCCCGGTCGACCTGAGCGCCAACTGTCCCGACAAGGTCGTCATCCAGACCGACTGGAACCCGGAGGCCGAACACGGCCACCTCTACCAACTCCTCGGCCCCGACCCCACGATCAATGCCGGCAACAAGCGCGTCGTCGGTCCGCTCTTCGACCGCGGCGAATACACCGGCGTCGACATCGAGATCCGGGCCGGCGGACCCGCCATCGGCTTCCAGTCGGTGACCTCACAGATGTACTCCGACCCGGAGATCCTCCTCGGCTACGTCGACACCGATCAGGCCATCCAGAACTCGAAGGACAACCCGACGACGGCGGTCATGGCACCGCTCGACATCAGTCCGCAGATGATCATGTGGGATCCCGCCACCTACCCGCAGGTCCAGGGGATCGCCGACCTCAAGGCGGCGAACGCACGCGTCCTGTACTTCGAGGGGGCCACCTACATGGACTACCTGACCGGGTCGGGCGTCCTCTCCCCCGCGCAGGTCGACGGCAGCTACGACGGGTCGCCGGCCAACTTCGTCTCCGACGGCGGCAAGACCGCCCAGCAGGGGTTCGCCAGCTCCGAGCCGCAGGTCTACCAGGAAGAGGTCGAGGGCTGGCAGAAGCCGGTGAAGTACCAGCTGATCCACGACGTCGGCTTCCCGTCCTACAAGTCGTCGGTGGCGGTTCGCTCGGACGCACTGGAGGAGAACGCCGCCTGCCTCGAGCAGCTGGTGCCGGTGTTGCAGCGCGGTTCGGTCGATTACCTGGCGTCGCCACAGGCGGCCGACGCGGTCATCCTCGACGCCGTCGAGCAGTACGACACGGGGTGGGTGTACTCCCAGCGGAACGCCGACTACGCGCGGGAGACGATGGCCGACCTCAACCTGGTGAGCAACGGCACCGACACGACGATCGGCAACTTCGACACCGCGCGCGTCGCCCGGGTGATGGAGGTGACCGGGCCGATCTTCACCGAGCAGGGCACGCCCGCAGCCGACGGCCTGACGCCCGAGGCGATCGCGACCAACCGCTTCATCGACACCTCGGTGGGCCTGCCGTCATGACCGCTCCGGTGGTCGCGGTCGGTACCGACGAGGGACGCCCCGACTTCGGCCCCGAGGACGTCGATGCGCTGGCCGACGACCTGCTCGCGATCGTCGGCCCGCGTGGCATCAGCTCACTTCCCCGCGCGCTCGAACGCGCGGCCCGCGACGGCTCGGGGATGAGTCCGATCCTGTCGGCGCAGGATCTCGGCCGACCCGATCTCGTGTGCTACCCACGCACGGCCGACGCGGTGCCCCACATCGTCCGCGCGGCGGTCGCCCGCGGCGTACCGATCACCACGCGCGGCAAGGGAACCGGGAACTACGGCCAGGTCATCCCGCGCTTCGGCGGACTCGTCCTCGACATGACGTCGCTGACCGCGATCGGGGACGTCACCGACCGTTCGGTCACCGCCCAGGCGGGCGCGCGGATGATCAACCTGGAACAGACCGCATGGTCGCACGGCAGCCAGCTGTGGATGTACCCGTCGACCGTCCAGTCGACGCTCGGCGGGTTCCTGGCGGGAGGTTCGGCCGGTACCGGCACGATCGTGCACGGCCGCAACCATCAGGGGTTCGTCGACGCACTGGATGTCGTCCATGCGACCGGCGAGGCCGAGGTGGTCCATCTCGAGGGCGACGACGCAACCCCGTTCGTGCACACCTACGGGGTCGCCGGCATCATCGTCGGCGCCACCGTCCGGGTGGAGCCGCTGCAGGAATGGCGCTGCGTGTACGCGAGTTTCGGCTCCACACGCGAGGCGTTCGACGCGGCGCTCCGACTGGCGGCGGTCGAACCGAAGCCGCGTCTGCTGTCCGCGGACGGCCCCGTCATCACGGGGGCGCTGCCCGACGACCCCGCGCTCGTCCGCGGTCGCGCCAGCGTGCGCGGGATCATCGACGCCCGGGCATTGGCGGAGACCACCGACCTGGTCGTCGCCGCCGGCGGCCGCGTCGAAGCGGTCCGCGAGGGCATCGCCGAGACGGTCAAGCTGTCGACGCTGTCCTACAACCACCCGACGTGGTGGTTACAGAAGTCGCAGCCGGACAGGTGGTTCCACATGGAGGTACGCGGGGACGCACTCGTCACCCGGCTCGAGGAGGTGGAGAAGGTGTACGAGGGCGGCATGCTGCATCTCGAGGTCGGCCACGAGATGATGTTCGGGATGCTCAACGGGATCTACCGCAGTCCGCAGCAGGTCATCGACGGCGTCGCCGCACTCGAGGATCTCGGGGTCGGCGTCCACTCCCCGCACCAGTGGTACGTCGATCTCGATGCCGAGCGCGTCCGCGCGCTGGCGCACCAGACCGACCCGAAGGGTCTGCTCAATCCCGGAAGGTGGATGTGAACACGGTGACCACCAGGACGACGCGCCCGGCCGCGCATCGGCGTTATGCCGAGCTGACCACCGAACAGATCGGCACCACCCTGTCGCGGGACTCGATTCTCGTACTACCCACGGGCGCAATCGAACCGCACGGCCCGCACCTGCCGTTGGCCACCGATCTCATCGTCGCGGAGTCGGTCGCCGAGGCCGTCGTGGACCGCGGTGCCGCGGCGGGGCACGATGTCTGGCTCCTGCCGGCGCTGGGTTACACCAAATCCGACGAGCACTCGCGGCTCCCGGGCACGATCTGGCTGCGGGCGAGCACCCTGTTCGAGACGATCGTCGACATCGGGGCGTCGCTCGCACAGACCCCGGCGCGTCGTGTGCTGTTCCTCAACGCGCACGGCGGCAACTCCGCACTGATCGAGGTCGCCGCGCGCGAACTCCGACGACGGTTCGACCTGCAGACCTTCTTCTCCTCCGGCCCGGGTCACCCCGGTCCCACCGAGCGCGGACTCGGCATCCACGCGGGCTGGGCGGAGACCTCGATGATGCTGCACCTCCGGCCGGATCTCGTGCACATGGACAAGGCGGTCGCGACGGTGGCGGACGCGGTCGCCGACGCCGGGCACGTCGGTTTCGCCGGCACCGTCCGATTCGGTTGGCTGTCCACCGATTTCGCCGAGTCGGGGGTGATCGGCGACCCCACTGGAGCCGACGCCTCGATCGGCGCGAAGCTTTTCGACGAGCGCGTCGAGGACCTGGTCGCCGCGCTGCCGGAGATCGCCACCTTCGACCCGGGCCGGGTGGGGCGTTGATCACCAGCGGTACCGGGTTCGGAACCGATTGCGCGAGCGCGGATCAGCTCTCGGTCCACCCGATGACGCTGCTGCGGAACTGGCTTCCCCCGTCGGACGAGCCACGGCCGTTGATGGCACTGGCGACGTGCGGCCCCGACGGTTATCCCCGGGTCCGACACGTGCTGGTCACCGAGGCCGACGACACCGCGGTCTACTTCCACACCGACAGCCGGTCGGCCAAGGTGGCCGAACTCGCCGACAACCCCCGGGCCTCGATCGCGATCGCCTGGCCAGCCGTCGGCCGGCAGGTCGTCGCGCACGGTGACGTCCGGCGAGCGTCGGACGACGAACTGTCCGAGGCCTACTCGCGCCGTTCCCGGTACCTGCAACTCCTGGCATGGTTGAACGACGACGACCTCGCCGCAATGCCACCCGAGGAGCGGCGTCGGCGATGGTCCGACTACGACTCGGCCCACCCGCGACTGACCGCACCGCCCACCTGGACCGGGTACGCCGTCGACTTGCGGGAGATCACCTTCTGGCGCGGCGACCCAGACGGGCCGTCGCAGCGAGTACGGTTCAGCAGCAACGAAAATCATTGGACATCGGAGGTTCTACCGGGATGACCGGCACTTACCACAACGCGCTGATCCTGCCGGTCAGCGGCGATAGGCCCTGGTTCTGGGGATGGCTGTCGGTGGGCGAGGACGGCCGGATCTCCGGGATGGGCGAGGGCTCACCGCCGGCCGACGCACCGCTCCCTCGCCACGACCTCGACGGCGCCTTCCTCGCACCCGGTTTCGTCTCGGCACACAGTCACATCTACACCGGCGGGATGCGCGGGGTGGCGCCCAACAGCCCACTCTATGAATGGGTCACGCTGAACAGCACGATGCTACTCGGCGCCGATGCGCAAGACCTGTACTGGATGACGCTGGCCGGCGGGCTCGATCACCTGTCCTCGGGAATCACCTCCGTGTACAACTTCACCCAGTCCCGCGTCCTGGCACTCTTCGACTATGAGGAGTCCGTCCTCAAGGCGGCTCGGGTGCATTCTCCGGAGTTCGTCACCGCCCAGGTGGACGGCCTGGCGGCCACCGGGATCCGATTCGTCACCAGTGTGCGACTCGACGACGAGCAACTCGGCGAGGACGCCGCGTTCGCCGGTTTCGACGAGGTGATGAGCCACCTGGCGACCGTCGACCGCGACCTCGATCTGGGTGGTTCGGTCTACGGCTCGGTGCAGTGGTCGTCGTCGCAGGCGACCGCCGAACGCGAACGGGCACTGATGGACCGGTACGGGATCACCAATCAGGCGCACTTCGTCGAGACTGCCGAGCAGATCGAGATCCAGCAGTCGAAGTTCGACTGGTACGACGCCGCAGGCGTTCTGGGCCCCGGCTTCGCCTTCGGACACTTCGTGCACCCGACCGAGAACATGGTCGCGCGTGTGCGCGACACGGGGTCGGCGGTGGTGTGGCAGCCGATGTCGAACGGTCGGCTCGGTTCCGGCATCGCCGACATCCCCCGTCTGCTCCGGGATTCGGTGACCGTCGGCGTCGGTGTGGACGACCAGTCGTGCACCGACGTGTCGGACCCGTTCGAGAACATGCGCACCGGTTTGTTCCTGCAGCGCGGAAAGCACAGCGACGCCGCGATTCTCACCCCCGTCGACATGCTCGCCCTCCACACGCTCGGGTCGGCGTCGGCGATGGGCGTGGCCGACAAGGTCGGTTCGCTGGAGGTCGGGAAGTTCGCGGACTTCCTCCTCGTCGATCCCCGGTCCCCCCACCTCGGCCCGATCTGGGACCCCGTCGCCACCTACGTGCTCGGTTGCGGACTGCGCAACTTACGCGAGGTCGTGGTGGGTGGCCGCACGATGTGGGACCGCGACGTGGCCGATCCGCGACGCGCACAGGCCGATTCCGAACTCACCGAGCGGATGATCGCGTCAGCGGCGCAGTCGGGGATTCATGCGGTGGTACCGGCTCACCGGGGCCAGGACCGCACGAGCGTCGACGACCAGCGGTCGGTGTAGTCGGCGATCCGTGAATCGGTGGTGTAGGTCGAGTCGATCAGGTACAGACCGGGTGCCGGGCACACCGCTCCGAGCTCCACCAGGACCGGTTTGAGCAGCAGATCGGGTGCCATCGCGTGCGCGGGGCCCGCCCCGAGCATCAGCGGGACGGCGACGACATCGCGCAGGCCCTCGGCCGTGGCGAACTGGTCGAGGAACAGTTTGAGGATGCCGGTATAGGTCGCTTTGAAAGTCGGGCTCGCCACCACGACGAGATCCGACGAGGCGACGACGTCGACCGCGGCCTGGACCGCGGCGTCACCCCATCCGAGCAGACCCGGCCCGAGTTCGATCACGTCGACGACGTGGTCGGGATCGGTCCCGGTCAGTGCCCGCGCCAACTGCCGGGCGGCGTCGAGCGTGCGCGAACCGGGCTTCGGGTTCCCGGCGACAACAGTGGTGGTCATGGTCCGCCTCTCGAGTATCGGTCCCGCCTATCGTGCCGCAGCAGGAGCGGGCACACCCGCCCGTCGCCGCAGTATCGTCACTGCCGCGGTGGTCACGACCAGCGCGACGATCGTCCCGATCGCGACGCCGACGACCGCCGTCGTCTCGCCCTCGGCGGCCACGATGATCCCGACGAGCGCCCAGATCAGCGTGAGCGGGTACGCGACGAGCACCGACCCGACGGCGGCGGTCACGGCGAGGCCGAGCAGGGCGCATGCGAGCAGGATGGTCAGCTGCCATCCCAGGGACTGCGGATCGGCGAGGTCGGCACCGATCGCGGCGGCCCAGTTCTGGAAGACCGCCGCGGTGGCCCAGGCCGCATAGACACCGACGAGGATGCGGGTCAGGACGATGAGCCACCGGGGCGCCGCGTCGTCGGCCGGTCTCGCGGCGATGCGGGCGGCGTCGAGCAGGACCACCGTCATGACCGTCAGCACGATCGGTGTCACCCACGTCCACTCCGCGGCCGACACCAGAATCCAGACCGCCGCGCCGGCGAACGCGACTTCGAGGTCGATGAGCAGACGCCGCGGGTCGTCGGTCCCGGTGGCACCTTTCCACACCACGGCAATGGCGAAGACGATCGACAGCAGGTAGATGAGACTCCAGATCGAGAACGTGTAGCCCGCCGGGGTGATCAACAGATCTGTGGTCGACTCGTTGGGCGAGGCGCCGAAACCGGAGAACGGGACCACGGGCGCGACCACCTGCGCGACCGCCAGGAACACGGCAAGCCAGGTGATCGGACCGGAGATGCGTGTGGGTGTCATGTGATCCAACGTAGGCACCAGTGTCCGGTTTGCGCCGCGAACTCTCTTGAGGTTGCGAGCGAGACACCCCCTCCGCCTAGCGCCCGAAGCTTGCGGCGGGACGTCTCCCCGCTCCTGAGGAGCGGCCTGAGCTTGCGGAGGCGCGGGCCCACTGCTCCCCATGGAGCGTCGGGTATACGCCATTGCTCGTTACAGAATCCCGTTGAGCAGAACGAGTTTCACACTGTGGAGTTGTCAAGGATCGTGTGGCGCCGGGGTCGACGCCGGAGGGTCTGTGGAGTGTTCGCGTGGACTGTCTAGACGAGGGCGTCGTCGAGTCGCATGGTGCGCCGGTTGTAGGCGGGCCGGGGTAGGCGCCGTGGGTCGATGTCGACGGGCGGAATCAGCCAGGGGTGCCGGTCGGGTCCCATCACGACCTGCCAGCCGTGGTGATGGACCTGGGTGTGACAGCGTTGACAAAGCAGGCACCCGTTGTCCAGATCGGTGGGACCACCGTCGGCCCAGTGGACCAGATGGTGAACTTGCGTGTGCGCTGCTGGCGCACCGCATTTCACACAACACCGATCACGGACGATGATCGCCTGCCGCAGATGATGCGGGAACAGTCGTTTCGTGGTGCCCATCCGCAACGGCACCCCTTCGGCGTCGAGGACGATCTCGGCCACCCCGCCATCACACGACAGCCGGCGCGCCGACGATGGCGACACCGCCCCCATCCACGGCAGGCGTGCCGGGTCAGCGCCGTCGGCAGGGATGGTGACCAGGAGTTGGGTGCGGGGTGCGCCGGCGGTGGTCATCGCCGCGCCGATCGCAGCTTGATCCAACAACAGCTCCAGCCCATCGGCGCGGCGCTCGGCCGCACTGCGACGATCCGTCGCGCCGTCGGGTTCGGGACGCGGACAGGACCGTTCGTCGATCATGGACACGAACTTCTCTCCGATCACCGCAGTCACATCTGCGGTGATCGCGACCCGACCCTCGTCGGTGATGCGGGTGTGCACGGTGTTCAGCGACGCATCATCGGCCGCCGGCACAGTGCTGGGGTCGGTGGCGGCGACCCGCATGGCGATCCCGCGGGCATGGTCGTCGATCTGGGCCGGGGTGGCACCGGAGAACGCCTGCGCGAGCAACTCGCTCTCGAACGTTGACCGGTCGTCGTCGGACAACGCTGACGCGGAACGCTTGCGCACCAACGTGATCCCACGGATCACCGCGTCGACACACTCAGCAGACAGATAACCCTCGGCAGCACAGTCGGCGACCTTCGGCACCGACTCCAGCCCGCGAGCGATCCGCACATAGCGGTGCGCGGCCGCGGGCGGCATGCCCATCTCGATCAGTGCGTTCCGTGTGGTCGAGCCCGCCCGCGCTGCGGCACCCGTGGCTTCGAAAAGTGCTGTGTGGACCGTGATCTGGTGATCGAGCACGTTGTGCAACATCCGTAGCTCGTCGAGCCGCTCGTGCAGGGCACGACCACTGCCGTCGTCGGGCGGTGGTTGCAGGACGGTGAGGGTGTCGCGGAGTTCGGTGATCGAGGGCATGACACCAAGCTACTCGCAATCACGTGGCTCTTCTGACGCCAAAGTGGGTGTCTTCTCGCGAGCCTAACGCACGCAACGCCCAGTCTCGCTTAGGTTTTGAGTTGCGAAAACAAAGACCTAAGGGAGTGGGCGTTGCGC
>NZ_SCOC01000028.1:0-60348 GCF_005502615.1 Gordonia sp. ALPHA1B1
GTGGTGGGTGGGCGGGTGTGGTTGGTAGGTCAGGGAGTGTGCACTGCGGTCCATAGGGTGGTGAAGGCGTGTTGGGTTGGCCAGTGTCGGGGTAGGTGCAGGACCGGTGTTCGTGCTGGTCGCGCTAGTCGGGCGGGTATCGCGATGAGTGTGCGGCGCAGCGTTGCGCCCCGCGCGGCCCGCAGTTTGGGGGTGTTGGTGAGTGCGGCGAGGGTGCGCATCAGGTTGTGGCTGATCGCGGTCAGTGCCAGCCAGGCGGCGTTAGCACCGAACCGTCCGGAGGGCAGATGGGCCAGGGGTCCGTCGATGAGGTCGGCGAACACGGTTTCGATGATGGCGTGGCGGCGGTGGGTGAGGTCGGCGGTGACGGTGTCGTCGGTGGTGTTGGTGAAGAACGAGTGGTACCGCCAGGCGGGCATCAGGGTGTCGGTGCCGGCGGGGTGGTGGGCTGTGACCCGGCGCACGATCAGTCGGGCGGTGACCGGTTGGGTGGAGTCCGGTTGCACGGTGTAGGTGGTTTCGGCGACTTCGGCATCAGAGATCAGTTCGCCGGTGTCGGGGTCGGTGACCGCCCCGGGATAGTGCACCGGCGTCCAGGCGTCGTCGCCGATCGCGGTGATGGCGCGGGTGATCGCCGTATTGGTCCGCAGGACCAGCGAGAACGTCGCTGCGAGGCGTTGGCAGGTGCGCATCACCGCGGCGGTGCCATAGGCGGCGTCGCCGCGGACGGTGATCTCCCCGCTCGCCCCACAGCGGCGTGCGGTGGTCAGGGTTTCAGCGATCATTCTCGCTGCCCCGTTACCGGAAGCGGTGCGCCCGGCGCGTAGCCAGGCGTTGGCGATCACCGGTGCATACCCGGGTGCGGACAGGGTGGTGACCTGCGGGGACAACCCTTTGCGCAGCAGTTCACGCCCGGCGATTTTGGCGTGCCCGTAGGAGCCGCCTTCTTTCTGGTAGCCGTAGACCGGGCGTAGTAGTGAGTCGATATCGACAAATACCCGGGACCCGTCGGTGGGTAGCAGACCCGCGGTGGCGCACATCGCCGGCAATGTGTGGGTCATCACGGCGTTGAGTTGCCGGGCGTGGCCGGGGGTGAACTCGCGCAGCGTTTGTCCGATCGTGGCTGGGGCGTACACGCGGTCGAACAGGCGGGTGTGCCCACCGCTGCGGACCATTCCGAGGTCGTCGATACTGTCAGCGCCGCAACACAATCCGCCGATCACGGTCAACAGTTTCGCCTTGAGGTTGGCCCCGGCGGAGGCGACCTGGGTGGTGCCGAGATCGACCCGGTCGCCCAGCGATGCGGCCAACCCGGTCGATTCGGCCACTCTCATGACCGGTACCAGTCCGGCGTGCGACACCAGGTTGTCGTCGTCGAAGATGGCGGACGTGGCGGAGAACGTGTGCGATACTTTCACTGAAAGTGCCTTCTGAGCTGGAATGTTTTGTGTCTCAACACCACCAATCATTCCAGCTCAGAGGGCATTTTCACGTTATCGACACCCCGCACCCGTCCACGGATCCAGGCTCAGGGAGCAGGGGGATGGCTTGCGGGACATCACCCGCTCCCTGAGGAGCGCTCGGAGTTCGCGCTGAGTGCGTTTCCTTTTGCTCCCTGAGGAGCGCTCGGAGTTCGCGCTGAGTGCGTTTCCTTTTGCTCCCTGAGGAGCGCTCGGAGTTCGCGCTGAGTGCGTTTCCTTTTGCTCCCTGAGGAGCGCTCGGAGCTTGCGGAGAGCGCGTTCCTTTTGCTCCCTGAGGAGCGCTCGGAGCTTGCGGAGAGCGCGTCACGAAGGGTCGACGCGACTCAGGCCGGTACGGCCCCGTTGGTGTTGGCGCGGTACGCCGCGATGTGGGCGTTCCGTTCCTCGTCGGACATCTCGTTGAGCAGCACGTTCGGGCTGTTGAAGACGTTGCCGCGGACATCGTCGAGCGTCCACATCTTCTTCGGGTCCAGGTCGAGGTGCGGCTGCGGGATCAGCGTCTTGCCGTCGTCTCGGACGTAACCCAGATCCTGGATGATGTCGGCGAGATCCTTGCCGTGATGCAGCGTCTCCCACTCGCGGAAACCGGTGAGGCGACCCATGTTCGGGGTCTCTCGACCCTCGTACTCGCCCCGGAAGGCCACGGCATCGGTCCAGTAGCAGGTCTCCGAGCAGTAGGTACGCCACTGGTCGTCGACCTTCTCGGTGACCATGTCCTCACGGACGAGGCACGGCACCATACAGGTCCAGCAGCGGTGCGGGTACTCGTAATCGACGTCCTCGAAGGCGATCGGCTTGTTGCGTCCCGGGTAGGCGAGCCGGTTGTAGTTCTCCCACCACTTGCCGAACTTGTTGTACCAGCCGGGGTACTTCTCCTCGAACCACTCGAAGTCCTTGTCGGTCATGGCGTCGATGCGCCAGTAGTTGACCGGCCAGCCGGTGGCGAAGAACCGCGCGACCTCATGGACGTAGTGCTTGTCGACGATCCGCTTCCACGCCTCTTCGACGAGGTCGTGCGGGATGGTCAGCCCGTACTTCTCCAGCGGCAGAAGGTAACTGCGGTAGTAGTCGTCGTAGATCCAGCGACGCCACATCTCGGCGTAGCTCTCGCGGTCCTTGCGACGGTCTTTCGTGCCGTACTCGATGAAGGTGCCGATCGCGGCGTCGACGACGCAGTGGTTGTTCCACCATGCGTACCGCAGATCACGTTCCAGTAGTGGGCGATTGCGCTCGTCGGCGAGAGCCATGAGCAGAATCGAGTAGCCGTTGGAGATGTGCCGCGACTCGTCGGACTGGACGGAGTGGAACACGGTGGGCAGCAGGTAGTCGCCGTTGGCGGCGGCCTCATCGGGCATCGCGACGAAAAGTGTGTTGGTGAAAGCTGTTTCGGCGACGACGGTCAGGTAGATGTTGGCCGCGGTGATGGCGTCGCCGGTGATGAACCCCTCGCCGAACTGACGGCCGATGGTGCCGGCGTAGTTGTTGGCGAACGCCTTCTCGGTGATGTCGAAGCCGGCCGGGTCGATGTAGTTGTTCATGTACAGCTTTTTGAGGTTCATCTGGATCGTCGAGTGACGAACCTCGTCGATCATCTGCACGGCCAGGCCGTTGTGGATCTCCGGGTTGGGCACGGCGTCGATGGCCATCGGCATCGCACGGGCCGCGGAGATCTCGGGGAACGGGATGATCGACAGGAACAGCTTCTGCCATTCCAGCCAGCGTTCCTGCACCTGGCGGAACATGTTGCCGCGGATGGCGCCGTCCATGGCGCCGTACACGCGGTTGTCTTTTTCCTCCTCCATCGGGAAGTACGACCGCATGATCTGCTTGAGCGGATCCTTCTTGGGGGCCTTCTCGAATGTGTAGTCGGTACCGAACCGGGTGGCCGGGGTGGCGAAGGTGGGCTCCCAGGACAACTCGGTGATCTTCGCATGGGCTTTTGTCAAGCTCTGCCTGCTCAAAGTGCGCCTCCTTGGTGGAGAGCCGGCGGATTGCCGGCCCGCATGGACTGGAGCGACTTCGATACAACCCTGTGACGTGGATTACAAACGTCTCACTGTGAGACGACGACAGAGAACCCGCCCGGCGCGGTGCGCACGGGGCGGGTTCGGAGGTGGTGAGGGACCGCTACAGTTCGCGATCCGCGGCGGCGAACGACCCGGACGGAAGCAGCGGATCGTTCAGACGCTGGGCGTACTGGTCGAAGTAGATCCGCGCGATCAGCTCGCGCCGGCTGCGGACGCCGGCCTTGTCGAAGATGGATTTCAAGTGGTCCTGCACGGTGTAGGCGGAAACGTGCAGGGCGGTGGCGATGTCCTTGGTGGCCACACTCTGCAGCACCATCTGGGTGACGTCGCGTTCACGGGCCGTGAGCCCGAAAGCCTCGACGACCAGCGGGATGATCTCGGGCGGGCGGGCCTCCTCGATGGTCACCACGACCTCGCCGACCCGGCCGTCGGCCGACGACAGCGGCGACGCGTGGATGACGAGCCACATGCCCGACGCCCCGCGCACCCGGAGGCGCGGCGGGACGGAGGACTCACCCGAGCCGTAACGGCGTGCGGCTCCGATCAGGCCGTAGATCGGGTTCATCACCGCCGCGCCGTTCGGACCGGACGCGAGGTCGGCGATGCGCTCCTGGCTGCCTGCGCTCATCTGCACGATCTCGTTGCTGCGGTCGATGATCAGCACCGCCGGGCCGTGGCCGGTCGGCGGTGGCGGACTCGGCGCGTCGACGGCGGCCGGGGCGGCGGCACTCGCCCCGCCGGCGACCACACTGCTCAGCAACCCCACGCGCACGCCGTAGGCGAGAGTGCGCGACAGCGAACCCAGGAAGTCGATCTCGTCGGCGTCGAAGGGCCGGCATCCGGCCCCGCTGCGGAACATCGCGATCCCGGCCCACGCCCGGTCCCCGTCACGCAGCACCAAGCGGGCCTCGTCGTGGAAGCAGTATTCGGGAATCATCAACTGCGACATCCGATTGGACCGTTCGGTGGCGCCCCGGTTGAGGAGGTTGAGTCCGACCGCATCGCGTTTGGCGGCCACCATCTCGCGGTAGGCCGTCGGCTCGACCTGCCCGTATTCGAGGAGACCCCAGTCCGGGTCCCGGTGATCCTCGCCGAGCAGTGATCCGTACTTGCGGGCGCTGGTGAGCAGGACGGTGTTGGGATCGAAGGTGCCGATGCAGACCGCGTCGACGGGCACCGCGCGGCTCAGGGAGGCGACGGTCTCGGCGAAGAAGTCGTCGAGACCGAGGCCGGCGTGGGCCACGACCTCGATGTCGCGGCGCACACGCTCGGCGGTCAGACTCGATGTCATTCGACAATTGTGGGCATGAGCTGCACGGATGTCTATCCCACAATAGTGGGGTCCCCCGGACGGAGGACACCGGCCGGATCGTGGCGTCGTCGGATGGTCTCGAGGCGCGTCCGCTGGTCGGTCGACCACAGCGCGTCGCGTTCGGTTGCCGTCCGCCCGGAGAAGTTGAGCAGCGCTCCACAGGAGTGGGCGGCCACCGCGTCGGTGACGGCCGCGAGATGCTCACCGACCTGTTCGCCCAGCGGGCCGGCGGGTACGCCGATGGCGAGGACGGAGAACGCGCCATCGCGTCCCACGACGGCGTTGGGTACGCGCTGCGGCGACCGCAACCGGCCACCCAGGAGACGGACCTCGACGATGGCCAGCGGGCTCGCGACCTGCGGCCCGGCTACCGCGAGCAGGGCATCCACGGCAGATGCCGGAAAATCGGCGAGTACGCAGCCGCGTTCGGCGCTCGGCATCGGCCCGGGCGGGTCCATATGTACCGCGTCGAGCGCAGCCGTCGGGAGGACGTCGATGTTCTCCAGGAGGATCGGACCCGCCGACCGCATCGGTGCGAGCAACGCGGCGGCGGTGGCCGGGTCCCCGGTGTGGGTGTAGCGGACGTGCACGGCGAGCTGACCCTGCAGGGGCGGGGGCAGGTTGGGGTCCGGCGGGAGGCGGAGGATCGCCACCGAGGTCCCGGCCTCCTCGGGCAGGGAGGGCGCCCATTCGCGCCAGGCGTGCAGGACGTCGGCGGCCGCCGAGCCGGCGAAGAAGATCCCGCCGCCATAGACCGTGGGCAGATCGAAGAGCTCGAACTCGAGCGCGGTGACGATGCCGAAGCCGTCCCGTCCGCCGAGCAGTGCCCAGAACAGGTCCGAACCCGCGGATGCGTCGACCGTGCGGACGAGACCATCGGCGGTGACGAGTTCGATCGACCGGACATGATCGGCGGCATAACCGAACTGACGACCCAACGGACTCAGCCCGCCGCCGAGTGTGTACCCGACGACACCCACCGACGACGACGAGCCGACGAGCCCGGTGAGGCCGTGCGGAGCGGTCGCGGCGACCACATCGCGCCACCGCGCACCGGCTTCGACGCGCGCGGTCCTGGTCACCGGATCGACACTCACCCCCGCCATCCGGGACGTGGTGACGACGACCGTGCCGCGCCCCTCGATCGGCGATCCGTGCCCGGTCGCCCGCGCACCGACCCGCATCCCGTTCGAGCGCGCATATCGCACGGCGGCGGCGACGTCGGCAGCGTTCGTCGCCCCGACGACCACGTCAGCGGCGGGTATCGCCGCGAGGTTGAAGCCGGTCAGTTCGGCGGTGTAGCCCTCGTCGGCCGGGGTCAGAACGGGACCGCTGACCGCGGAGAGCAGGGCGTCGAAGTCGGTGAAGTCGATGGGTTCGGAGGTGATGGACACGATGCTTCCTTCGTAATGATCTGGGGATGAACGGGTTCGAGCGTCGGTGCTGCTGTGGTGGGCCGCCGGACTCGGCAGCTCCATGGGACTCAGAGTGGCCGACGCCCTTTTGTTCCCGCCATCCCTCGAACGCGGGAAATGCTCGTGCCAGAGTTCTGGGTTCGTGTGCGTCCCAGAAGTCTGGGGGGGCGTCAGTCGACCCGACCCCCGCTGGTTGAGCCGGCACCGAGCGGAGCCGCCGGGCCGAGCAAGCGACGAAGGAGCGCGTCGAGGTCGAGGCGCCGAGTCGAAGCCACTTGGTGACCCGACGCCGCTGCACAACCCCTGCGGACCCAGCCCCACACGCCCGGCGGGTTGCGGATGCGCCCCGGGGGAGCGAGTTCGCGGGATCTTCAGTCCACTTCAGACTCGCAACTTTTCACCCAGAATCCGTAACAGATGTGACTGAAGTTCACCTCTGTCAACGATTCACGCACAATCAACGCGAATCGACGCACACTCGACGAAAAACGCTGCACAGTCGACAGTTTCGAGATTTCTGAGCCTGTGGAAACTCCTCGTAGTCGAACGAATGTTCCGGTACCTTGGAGTCATGCCAGAGCTCACCACGCTCCTCGATCAACTCATCGAGACCACCCCACCCACCGACGACCCGACGGGCAGAGCAACATTCGACGCCCTCGACACGTGGCGCCTGATCCGCAACCTTGCCGATCATCAGATCGTCGCGCACGCAGCGCAACTCGACGAACTCGGTGTCGCACAGGAGGCCGGTAGCACCACCAAGAAACTGCTGATCGAGTCAGGCCACGCACCGGCCGCCGCGCACCGCACCATGCGAAGCGTCGATGCGTTGCCGGGGTTGCCTGCGCTGTCTCGTCATGCCGCTGACGGGCGGCTGTCCGGCGAGGTCGTCGATGCCATCGTCCGCGGCATGAACGAGATCGAAAAACGGTGTGGTGACGCTCTTTCCGAGGGAGAACGCTCCCGGTATGAGATCGAACTCATCGCCCAAGCACTATCCGGTGCTACGCCGACCGAAGTGCTCAAGCATGCTCACGCCATCAGCAACGCCCTCGCCGACGCCTCTGACGCCGGAACCCCAGCGTCGGACGATGCACGCTTGAACTCGGTGAACGCGCACACCACCGACGACGGCCGCGTCGAAGTCCGCGCCGACCTCACCCAGGTCGTGGGTGAGAAGTTCCTGGCTATGATCGACGAACGGTCCTGCCCACGGCCCGAACCCGACGGCGCCGAGGACCGTCGCACCGCCGAGCAACGCCGCGCCGACGCCTTCGAACTGATCCTCGACCAAGCCGCGATCGGCGCGAGCATCGACACCGTCGGAAGCCCACGCACCCAGTTGATGCTGACGATCCCCGCGACCGGAGACCTGGCGACGCTGCCGTGGACCGGATCGGTCAGCCAAGTGACGGCGAAACAGGTCTCCTGCGACGGATCCCTGACCGAGATCATCCTCGACCGTGAGGGCGTGCCGCTGCAGATGGGCCACACCCACCGCTTGTATCCGGCACACCTCCGCAGAGCAATCATCGTCCGCGACACCTGCTGCATCAAATGTGGTGCGCCGCCGTCTCATACGCAGGTGCATCACATCAAGTCGTGGGCAGACGGCGGCGCCACCGACCTCGACAACGGCTGCCTGCTCTGCCAACGCTGCCACACCCAGGTCCACCACCATGGCTGGGACATCGTGATGGGATTCGACCGTCATCCCTGGCTCGTCCCACCCGCGATCATCGACCCGCAACGTCGACCACTACCCGCTTACAACCGACGCACCATGCGACTCGACGACGCCGCCTGACCGGCCCTCCGTCACACTTTCGCGTAGCACCTTCTGCACCCGGACCGTACCCGGGACCGCGTCCGTCCCTTGACAACTCCACAGTGCTGCCCCTCCGTACTCCGTTACCGCAGCGGATCACCGTCGCGGGAACGGGGTGTCGGACGAACACGCAACGCCCCCGTTCGGCAGCAATCGCGCCCTCGAGCCACACTCCGCGGAACTTTCGGGGCGTGCCCTGGCTGAGTCCGTCGTCGACCACCGATGAGGGAGCACTGCGACGGGCCGGGGCGCGGTTGAACCGCTCGACCGCGACGGTCGAGCAGCGGGCGCCCGCCACCATGGATGGGGTGAGACCGGTACGACAGATCAGCCAGTGCCCCCGCCGATCGCCTACATCTACACCCTCGCGTTCATCGGTGGGGATCTCGGAGTGCAACGGACTGGAGTGCACCGGACAGGAGTGGTCGACGACGGCATGGTCGTCGGCGGCGTTGTGAGGTAGCGATCTCTGCGTAATGCCGTTACCGGGTCGGTGCTTTCGCGATCTCACCGGGCAGAGCAACTGGGTACTGCTCGGCGTTGCCTGATGACGAACGCGCCGTAGGTCAGTCCGCCAACGCTCGGTACGTCGCCGCCTCGAAGTCGCGGTACCCGTCGATCGATGCGGGGTCGACGAAGGGGAAGATCTGGGTGGCCCAGAAGCCGCCGATCCGGGTGTGGGGATCGATCCAGTAGTAGAGGTTGGCCAGCCCGGCCCACGACTGCGAACCCGCCTTGCGGCCGGTGGGGGTGTCGGTGTCGTTCACCATGAACGGATACGACCAGGATTTCGGTGTCCCCGGATCGAATTCGACATCGTGGCTCAGCGGCGGGATCACTCCGGGCAGCCGTCGCACCGCGAGATCGCCGATCTGGTTGCGCAACGCCGTGGTGACGGTCTCCGGGCGCAGGATCTGTTGACCGCGGTCGGAGCGGCCTTCGCGCAACCACATTCGCAGGAAGGTCAGATAGTCGGGGACGGTGGACCAGAGGCCCTGCCCGCCCATGTCGATCTCGGGATCGGCAGGCTGTTCCCAGCGGTGGTTGGGGACGAGCTCGCCCCGCTTGCGCATGTGCAGGACCGCTCGCCGACGCCGGGCGCCGTCGGACAGCGCAAATCCGGTGTCGGACATGCCGAGTGGGTCGAGGACCCGCTCGTCCATCACCTCGCGGAGACGGCGTCCGGTGACGGCCTCGATGACCTGGCCGGCCCAGTCCACCCCGGAGCCGTACTCCCACTCCGTGCCGGGATCGAACAGCAGCGGGGTTCGCAACGAGGCCCTCGTGGCCGTGGCGACGGCGGGCACACCGTGGTCCGCGGTCAGTCGACGGTAGGTCTCGTTGAAGAAGTCGTAACCGAAACCGGCGGTGTGCGTGAGCAATTGGTGGGTCGTGACATCGGAGGCGGGTGGCCGCAGGCGCGGCCGCCCGTCGTCGTCGAAGCCCTCGATCACCTGCAGCTCGCCGAGCGCCGGGACGTAAGTGCGGGCCGGTGCGTGCAGGTCCAAGGCGCCCTCCTCGACGAGCTGCAACGCGACCGTCGCGGTCACCGCCTTCGTCGCCGAGAACAGAGCGAAGACGGAGTCGACGGTCATCGGCTGCTCGTCGTCGAGCGCACGCACCCCCGCGGCACCGAGGAAGACCGTCTCCTCGTCGGTCGTGACGCCCGCGACCACCCCCGGCACCCGCGGCGCGCCCTCGGTCCGGGCGGTCAGGATCGGGGTCACCTCCTTGGCGAGGCGTTCGGATCGGACTGGTCCCGCAGAGGTCATGGAATGGTCTCTCCTCATCGAAGTGGAACGTGACCGGCCCCGACGAACGTCCGGAGTCGGTCGATGGCGAGGGTGAGGTCGTCGGTGGATGCGGCGTAGGACAGACGGACGTACCGGTCCGCGCCCGCGACCCCGAAGTCGTGGCCCGGGGTCAGGGCGACATGGGCTTCGGCGAGCGCCCGGTCGCAGAACTCGGCCGACGTCAGGCCCGTGGAGCCGACGTCGAGGTAGACGTAGAACGCGCCGTCGGGGATGACCGGCACGTCGAGTCCGATGTCCGCGAGCCCGTCCACGACGAGTTGCCGGCGTCGCGCGAACTCACGACGGTTCTGTTCGGCCACCGCCAGGGAATCCGGCGTGAAGCAGGCCAGCGCCGCGTATTGCGACGGCGTGGGCGGGCACACGTAGAAGTTCTGCGCCAGCCGCTCCAGCACCCCCACGAGTTCCGCGGGCACGATGCACCATCCCAGCCGCCAACCCGTCATCCCGAAGTACTTGGAGAAGCTGTTGATCACGACCGTCTCCGCGACGCCCGGCGAGTCGGCGGCCAGGATGCTGCGCGGCGGCCGACCGTCCGGTCCGGGGTCGGACAGCCCGAGGTAGATCTCGTCGACGATCGACCAGCCGTCCCGGGCCGCCGCGAGCTCGCACATGGTCACGAGTTCCTCATACGGCATCGAGGTGCCGGTCGGGTTCGACGGGGTCGCCACGATGACGCCGCGGGTCGCGTCCGTCCACGCGTCGTCGACTTCGGCGGCGGTGAGCTGGAACCGGTTGGCGGGGCTGGTCGGCAGGAGCCGGACCTGTGCGCCGAAGGCGTGCGCGAACTGGCGGTTGCACGGATAGGACGGGTCGCCGATGAGGACCTCGTCGCCCGGGTCGATCAACGCCGCGCAGGCCATCAGGAGGGCCGCCGACGCGCCGGCGGTGACCGCCACCCGCGCGGGATCCACCGACGCCCCGAAATGGTGGCCGTAGAAGTCTGCGATCGCCTCGCGCAACTCCGGGAGGCCGAGGGCACCGGTGTAGGCGAGGGGACGGCCGGTCGCCTCGCGGGCGGCGGCGAGGACCGCCGGCGGTGCCCCGAAATCGGGTTCGCCGATGTTCAGCTTGACGACGGAATGACCAGCCGCCTCGAGTTCGGCGGCGCGCTTCGCGAACTCCATCGCCTGGAATGGGGCGATCCCTTCGGCACGTCGGGAGATCCTCATGGGTGACATTGTGCGCGTCGGGATATCTGGCACCCGACCCCACCTCTCCGGCGGCGACGCGCACCGGCAGGCAGGATGTGGGGGTGCCCATTCCCGAATTCATCCGCGATCTGCGTGCCCAGGTCGGTACCCGCGAACTCTGGTTGTCCGGCGTCAGCGTCGTCGTCTGCGACGACGCCGGGCGGGTGCTCCTCACGCGCCGCGTCGACAACGGACAGTGGGCCGTCGTGTCCGGCGTCCTCGAACCGGGAGAGGAGCCGGCGCGGGCGGCCCTGCGCGAGGTCCGCGAAGAAACCGATGTCAGCGCCGAAATCATCCGACTGACCAGCATCGACGTCACGCCGCTGATCACCTACCCGAACGGCGACCGGACCCGCTATCTCGACGTCTGCTTCCTCGCGCGCCACGTCGACGGCGATCCCCGGGCCGCCGACGACGAGAACTCCGACGTCGCGTGGTTCGCGCCCGACGCATTGCCGTCCGACCTGACCGACACGTCGGCACTGCGGATCGAGAAGGCGCTGGCCGGCAACGCCGAGGCGTGGTTCCGACGGTAGGGGTTCCAGCGGTAGGGGGTCCCTCAGGGAAGTCCCTGAAGTTCGCCCCAGAAGTGCCGCCGAGCATCGCTTTCCGGCTTCGGCGGGCGCAGACTGGGCTCATGACCACATCGACGAACAACACCACCGGCATGACCTTCTGGAAGGTTCTGGGCATCATCGCGGTCGCGCTGATCGCACTGGCCATCCTCGGCCCGCTACTCGAGGGACTCTTCTGGATCGCCCTCGTCGCACTCGCCCTCTACGGCGGCTACATGCTGTTCCGTTCGAACAAGAAGAACACGCCCCCGACCACCTACTGACCGGGCATCACCCGCCGAACAGCATCCAGAGCCCGAGGAACGTGTAGAAGACCATCAGCACCATCATGGTGAGCTGCCCGGTCAGCTGGTGCCGGCGGGGCAGGAGACGCAACGATGCGTCGTGCGCCGCGGCCACCCCCAACAGATGGCCGCCGAGTACGAACGCCACCTTCAGGGTCACCGTGACCGTCGGGTGGTCACTCATCACGTACACCGGATGAGCATCGCTGAGCCACAGCACATTCCATCCCCTCCCCAGCGGATCGCCGAGCGCGAGGACGGCTTCTTGTCCCTGTTCGACGAGTGACTGCAGGTAGTGGGCGAGGATGTAACCGATCACGATCGGGACCAGCGAGTGCGCCATCAGGCCGGGGAGGCGGCGCCGAAGGTCGGGTTGCACACCGCCGACCGCGCGGGCGGCCGTCCAGAAGGTCACCACGACGACGCCGATGAACACCAACAGGCCGGCGGTCGAGTACACGGTGGCGGCCGCCCGGCTGTCACCGGCACCGTCGGCGACGAGGTCCTGCCAGAACGCGATCGCCGAAAAGCTGTCGAAAGCGGTGGAGCCGAGCAGGATCGCGAGAACGGTGACGGTACCCGGGAGCACCGGGAGCGTGGGCAGCGAGTTCATCGGACTGCGGAGGATCACCCGGCCGGCGCTGTTGCGCGCGAACGGGGACAGGCGCGAGGCCACGGTGCTGTACACCGCGAACGGGTCGGCGTCCACGGTCCACCGCAACCCGAAGACCACGCCACCGACGAGGGTGATGACCAGGTAGCAGAGAAGCCAGATCCGCACCGACGCCACCGAACTCGGGTCGGGCGACGCCAATTCGAGCCAGACGAAAGCGAACAGGCCCAACGCCGCGGGCCACCAGCCCAGCCGACGCGGATACTCCCGCAGGCCGACGACCCGCGGGCCGCCGACACCTCGGGCGGCCCGCAGCAGGGTGCGGACCGGGGACAGCAGTCGCCACACCGGTCCGAGGAGTACCGACAGCACGGTCATGCCGACCCAGAGCAGCACATAGAACGCGCCCGGTAGGGGGTTCTCGTCGTCGGGGCCGACGGCGGCCACGATCAGCCATGCGGTGAGAACCACTGCGGCGCCGCTGATCACGTCGCGCACCCAACGGTTGTCGACGGTCGCCGTCACCCATGCCGGGAGTTCTCGGCCGGCGTCCGGCCGACCGAATCGTGGTGTGCGCCAAGCGAACGCGATGACCGCGAACGAGATGGTAAGCGCCCAGGCGCCGCCGATCAACACCGCGGTCAGCGGGACGGGCAGGTACTCCGAACCACCCAGTCCGTGGGCGAGCAGAACGTCAGTCGGCCTCGCGGGCGGGGTCATCGGCCTCGTCTCTGGTCGGGGGAGCGGTGGAATCGGGGTCGCCGCCTGCCGGCTCGGCGGCAGTGCGGCCGGCCTCGCCCGGGCGGCCTGCGACGTCGTCCGCGTCGTCCTCGTCGTCCCCGCGTCGACGGTCGATGATCGCGATCGCGACGATGACGCCCACCACCAGGAACGCGGGGATCACGGCCGGCAGCGCCAGCACCAGCGGGTGCGTCGCCAGGTGGTGAACGCCGGGGTCGGCAGCGAGAGCGATCACGGCTGCGGCTGGAGTTCGGGCTCCCGCGCGCCCGATGTCGCCTCCCGGGCGTTCACCCGGCCGGCTCCCCACGACAGCGCCGCGATGAGCAGCAGCGAACACACGAGCACCACCAGGGAGGCGGCGCCGAACAGCCACGACGGGTAGTCGAACGTCCGCTCGCGCTGCAGGATCGATATCTCCGCGACGAACGGTTTCGTCGACGTCAGCTGAGCCGGCTCGCCCTCCGCGCCGATCGCCGGGTCGGCCGGCAGATACACCGGCACGCCCGCCATCGTGGTGCCGTCCTGTACGCGCAGGATGGTCTTCCATGATCCCGACACCGGCATCGGTTCGGTGGACCGGAAGTGGTTGGGGCCGACGCGCTCCAGCCGGTCGATGACGATGCCGCGGTCATTGTCGATCCCGCCCTGCCACGACATCAGCGTGACCCACTCGGGGTCGTCGCTGAGCGCGTCGGCCGGGTCGAGGAAGACCTCGGCCGTCACGTTCTCGTCGGCAGCCTCGTTCGGCCCGGCCGGGGTGAGGACGACGCGCGCCGTGACATCCGCGGGGACCGAGACCCGCAGGCCGTTGGCGACGGCCCCGCCGATCACCAGGACGGAGAGCACGACCGCGGTGATGCTGACCCAACGGGTCGGGAGCCGCTCGCCGACGCTGACGAGACCCAGCAGCCCGCCGCACACACCGGCCGCGATGCCCACGGGGATCGCCATCGCCAACGCCTCACCCCACATGCCGGTGACCCACGGGAACGGGTAGGCCGCGGCGATCCACCAGGACTCGATCCAGAGACCGAGGGTCGCGACTCCGAGCCCGGCCACCGCGCCGAAGAGCACGCGGCGCTTGAGCAGCGGGGTCAGCGCGAGCAGTTCGATGACCACGGCCGCGCCCAGGTAGAGCGGGAAGACGTTGATCGGCGCGCCCAGCGCCGGCCCGACGACGACCGCGACGACACCACGCAGCAGGATCGCGAAGACGGCCGCGACGAGCGCGGCGCCCGGCCCGAGACAGATCCGCGCGGCGACGAGGGCGAACGCCCCGGCCCCGGCGATCATCATCGGCTGCAGCACGAGCCGGAACTGCTCGACGCCGAAGTCGTACTCGATCTGGAACACCGACATGCCGATCACGAGCCCGCCGAAGGCCAGGCAGCGCACGAGCCACTGGCTTCGGCCGTCGTCCGGGGCGTCGGGACCCATCGCGGCCCGGCCCTCACGATCGAGGATCACGACGGCGATGAGCGACAGGCCCGCGCCGCCGATGAGCATCAGGTGGGTCGGGCCCCAGAGGGTGACGTCCTGGCCGAAGATCCGATGCCAGACGTCGTCGAGCGGGAACCCCAGCAGTGCGTAGAAACCGCAGCCTGCCAACAGGATTCCGCCCACCGGTGCGTACCAGTGACGCGTGATCCGGATCGCCGAGCGGCCGGGCTTGTCGAAGGGGAGGAACACCGACAGCATGCCGGAGATGAACAGCAGGAACAGGCCTACCAGGATGAAGTAGTGCGCCGGGTTCGCCAGCGGCCCCTCGTCGCGACCGTCGCCGATGTGCAGGCTCACGTCCCAGAGGAAGCCGAACAGCGCGCAGATGATCGTGCTGGTGAACAGGAAGATCGGCAGCGCCGCCCACGGTGGGCGGTTCACCCGGCGCGCGGCCCATTCGGACAGCGTGGTCAGCCACGTGATCTTGCGCGTGCGATGCAGATAACCGATCCAGAGCAGTCCGACCGACACGACGGCCGCCACCGCCGACATCAGGAAGACCTGGTCGAGTGCCGCTCCACCACCCTCGGCGGCGAGATGGACGCGCGTGACATCGCTTGTTGACATGGTCGAAGTATGCACAACCGCACCCGGGTCCCGGGAGTGCATTGGGCAAAACGGCGATCACGCGCGGTGAACGGCCCGCTCAGCTCATCCGACGGGGACGCACGACGACGTCGTGCAGATCTCCTCCGGCAGCTCGATCCCCGGGAGTCCGGGGATGTCGGGCAGGCCCGGGATGCTCGGCAATCCGGGCGCCGCCGGGGTCTCCGATTCCGGGGCCGGTGCCGTTGCCGCTCCGCCCGGCACGGTTACCCGCAGCGGTGCGGCGACCGTCGGGGTCGTCCCTGTCACCGGTGGGTTGGTGCCCCAGAACTCCTCGGCTGCCCCGGTGCCCGGTGGCAGCGTGATCGTGGTGCATCCCCAGTAGATGTCGTACCTGCCGTCCGGGATCGTCGTCGTCCCACTGGGTGTCGGCGGCGTGCCCTGAGAGATTCGCAGCGGCAACGACTTCGACGAGCCGGGGGAGATGAGCGCACCGAGCTCCTCCGGTGTCTGGTATCCGAAGACGACATTGGTCGGGGCTCCGCCGGCCGGGACGCCGACGATCTCGCAGCCGATGCGTTTCGCGGCGTTGTTCGTCACCGTCAGGGTGACGGTGTTGCCGGACACCGAGGGTGTCGCGGTCACATCGCTCGGCGCTGCGGTGGCGACGGGCGCGAGGGCGGCTCCGAATGCCGCTGCGGCGCACACCGCCAGGCCGACGGTGGCTGTCCGGACTCGGTTGCTCATACGGGTGTCCTTCCACATGGGTTTTCAGTACCGACCAGGAAAAAGCAAGTCGCACGGTCGTCGAAAATATGCGGGATTTCGCATCCCGTTCGATTCTCGTCAACGATTGTCAAGTCGTTCTCACCTGACTCTGAATCACACGACCGAATCGACAGAAATATCCGGTCAATGCTCGACCCGGTCATTCTTACAGATATGGGTAATGCCCGCAGAATGAGGGTGGAAAAGACATTCGGCGTCGGATTCGCAGGTTCGAGGGGCCGGGCGGCCGTCGCGGCGCCACCGAACACCCGGTGGCCTACGCGTCGGCTCGGTAATCTACTCGCGACGCAGGACGCCCGAACAGCAGGGCGACCGAACAGACCGGGGACGCCATGCCGACGGTGATCGCGACCATCAGTCTCAAGGGCGGGGTCGGGAAAACCACGCTCACGGGAGGCCTCGCCGACTTCCTCGCCGGCGTCTTCGGCAAGAAGGTGCTGCTCGTCGACCTGGACGCCCAGACCAACCTGACGACGATGATGATCGGGCAGGAACACTGGCTGACGTGCAACGCCCGGCGGCACACCGTCGCGACACTCTTCACCGACCTGCTCGACGGTACGGAATCGTTCGACCTCGAGGGCAGCGTGCAGCGCGATGTCTCGACCGTCGCCGGGCTCACCGGGATCGACCTGCTGCCGTCGTCCCTGGACCTGATCGAACTGGCCGAGGAGCTCAGTGCTCACCGGGTTGCTGCGGACGACCATCTGGCGGCCGTCGAGGTCCTGACGAACGCGTTGGCCCCGATCGCCGGGCAATACGACTACATTCTCGTCGACTGCCCGCCCAACGTCGGACCGTTCAGCCTCAACGGGCTGGCGATGGCCGCCGCATATCTGATCCCGACCATCCCGGATGTCCTGTCCACATATGCGATTCCGCACATCCAGCGTCAGGTCGCCGATTTCGGCACCGAATTGGGGCGAGAAATCGTCGAATTGGGGGTCGTGATCACCAAGTACCGGGCGGCGTCGACCCTCCATCAGGACACGGTGCGACGACTGAGACGGGACACCTCGATCCAGAACGTCCTCCCGACCTATCTGCACGAGGGCAACGCGATCGGTGCCGCCGCCGACTTCGCAACCTGGCCGAGCCTGCATGCGAAGTACGGCTACCACGGCCACTACGAACAGTTCCGCGATCTGACCCGCGCCGTGATGGTCGAGGCCGACGCCGAACTCGCTCGGGCCGAACTCGCTCGGGCCGAACTCTCGGGGGCGGTTCCGAGTTCCCGCGGCCCATTCGATCGACCGACGCCGAACCGCAGCTCAGGCGTCTAAGTTCGTCTCAGCCGCCGACCGGTGGCGCCTCGTTCGACTCCTCAGGAGCTCCCATCATGCGCAAAGTGCACATCACCTCGGTTCTCGGCGCCGCAGCACTGGCCGTCGCCCTCACGGCGTGCGGTTCCGATGACTCGGCGTCGGGTGGCACCGACGCGGAGGCCACCGTGACCGTCGACGGTCAGGAACTGGAACTGGCGGACAAGACGGTCGGGTGCACCGACGCCGCGGGCAAGGTGACCATCGGGATCGGATCGGGTGGGGGCTCGGGTATCGGCGTCGTCCTGACGTCGGGTGACTCGCCCGAGGTGGAGTCCGTGGGGCTGGGCTCGCTCGACGGTGTGGTGCTGGCCTATCAGAAGGGTGCCGGCGGCGGCAGCGGCGAGGTCACCAAGGACGGGGACACCTACACGGTCACCGGTGACGCATCCGGGATCGATCCCGCCAATCCGACCGAGCCCGTGACCAAGTCCTACGAGATCAAGGTGACCTGCCCCTGATCCCGGTTCCGCCGCTTGGTCTCGGTCCGGTGACCGGTCCGGTCTCGATGTGTACACATTTTCCCCGGACGCTGTTTGGCGCTCTGTCGGGCTGGGTACGTTCCGATTTGTAGCGATTCGAGAGGTCTTCGCGATCTCTAACGATTTGCACAACGGATCAACGACGACCCTTTAGGAGCAGACATGTGGGCCATCCTCGTATGGATTGTGATCGGCGGGCTCGCCGGCTGGATCGCCAGCAAAATCATGGGAACCGATGCACAACAGGGAATCATCCTCAACATCGTTGTGGGCGTCGTTGGCGGCTTGTTGGGCGGCTGGTTGTTGCAGGCGTTGTTTGACGTGGAGGGTGGTGGCATCTTCCTCACGTTCGTGACCTGCCTCGTTGGTGCATGCATCTTGCTGTTCATCGTGAAGCTGGTGACCGGGCGCGGTCGTCGAACTCGCGTCTGACAGCAGAGAATCTCCGCCCCGGCTCGACGTTCGCATCGAACGTCGGGCCGGGGCGGAGTCGTGTCTCGGCCGTGTCCGGTGCGCGCATGTGCGTACGTTGGATTGGGTACGAGAGTGGCGACCGCACAAGTGAGCAACCGAAAGTGAGCATCCAGTGACTCGAGTGGCGATCATCGGCGGACACGGCAAGATAGCGCTGCGGCTGGCGCGGATTCTGTCGGAACGCGGCGACGAGGTGACCTCGATCATCCGCAATCCCGAACACGCCGAAGACGTCGCGGACACCGGGGCCGTTCCCGTGGTCGCCGACGTCGAGACCCTCGACACCACCGGCATCGCCACCGCGATCTCCGGCCACGACGCGGTGGTGTGGACCGCGGGGGCCGGCGGCGGCGATCCGAAGCGGACGTACGCCGTGGACCGCGATGCCGCGATCCGGTCCATGGACGCCGCCGTGCGGGCCGGAGTCCGCAGGTACGTGATGGTGTCCTACTTCGGCGCCGGACCCGATCACGGTGTGCCCGAGGACAACTCTTTCCACGCCTACGCCGAGGCCAAGGCGGCTGCGGACACGTACCTGAAGTCCACGGAACTCGACTGGACGATCCTCGGACCCAGCAAGCTGACCGACGAGAACGGCACCGGCAGCATCACGCTCGGCGGCGACCGGGTCGAGGGTGACCAGGTCAGCCGGGACAACGTCGCCCAGGTCGCGGCGGCCGTTCTCGACCATCCGGCGGCGGTGCACGAGGTGATCGAGTTCAACGACGGCGACACCCCGATCCTCGATGCCTTCCCACGGTCCTGAGGAGCCGGATTCCCCTCTTGCCGCCGTTATCGCGGCTTGTCGCGCGATCGTCGGCGACGCGCATGTCCTCACCGACCCGGACGCCACGGCAGGGTTCCTGACAGACTGGACCGGGCGGTATCGCGGAGCGGCGGAGGCGGTGGTCCGGCCCCGCACCACCGACGAGGTCTCGCGCGTGCTCACCGAATGCGACCGGTCGGGCATCCGGGTCTGCGCGCAGGGCGGCAACACCGGACTCGTCGGCGGCTCGGTGCCACCGGCCGCCGCCGTCGGCGAGCGCTGGATCGTGCTGTCGACGGTGCGGATGACCGACATCGACGAGGTGGACACCGTCGGTCGTTGTGTCGGCGCCCAGGCCGGCGCGACCGTCGAATCCATCGACCTCCGCGCCGCGGCGCACGGCCTGTCGTTCGGTATCGACCTCGCCTCCCGCCAGAGCGCGACCGCGGGCGGGGTCGTGTCGACCAATGCCGGTGGGACGCGGATGATCCGGCGGGGCAACGCGAGGTCGCAGATCGCGGGGATCGAGGCCGTCCTGGCCGACGGCCGCGTGCTCCGCCGGTGGACATCCCTCGTCAAAGACAATGTGGGATACGACCTTCCAGCCCTCCTGGCCGGTAGCGAGGGAACCCTCGCGGTGATCACCCGGGTCCTGTTCCGACTCGTCGCGCCGCCCTCGGCCGCGACCGTCGCGGTCGCCTCGATCGAGCGCGTCGAGAACGCCATCGGGCTGATCGGCGCCGCGTCGGCGGCGGGACTGACCGTCGAGGCCGCCGAACTGATGACCGAGGCCGGGGTTGCGCTCGTCGCCGAGTACGGGCACCGGCGCCCGACGACGCCGGGACCGTTCTATGTCCTTCTCGAGGCGTCGGGGACCGGGGACATCGAGACCGCGACCGCCGAGCTCCTCGGTGATGCCACCGGGATCATCGACGCCGTGCTCGCGCCGGCGCCGGCTCGCGCCCTGTGGTCCGGTCGCGAGGGCCACACCGAGGCCATCGCCCGGTCGAGCGCGACACCGGTCGTCAAGCTCGACATCTCGGTTCCGATCCGGGCACTGCCCGAGGCATTCGCCGAACTGTCCCGTGTGGGTGACGAAAACGAATTTTCCTGTCGGCCGATTCTTTTCGGACACGTCGGTGACGGCAACATCCACGTCAACCTGCTCGACGTCCCGCCGGCGCAGGCCGGCGCGGTCACCGACCACGTGTTCGGGATCGTGGCCGCCAACGGCGGGAGCATCAGTGCCGAGCACGGTATCGGCCGCGCGAAGTCGGCCTGGACGCACCTCGGCCGCGACGCCACCGACCTTGCGACCATGCGCGCGATCAAGGACGCGCTGGACCCGCGGGGAACCCTAAACCCGGGGGTGATCTTTCCGTGAGGACCGAACCGGTGGACCGAACCCGGCGGCGCGGGCGGCGGGCGCACGGAAATCCTGCGATCATGCACGGGTGGCTGATGTGAACCTCGATGGGTTGACCGCACTGGCGGATCGCTACGGCGTCGCTTCCAGCTATGTCGGCTGGGGTGACGAGCGGCACGAGGTGGACCAGGACACATTGGTCGCGGTGCTCCGGGCGCTCGACGTCCCCGCGGGTTCGCCCGAGGAGATCGAGAACTCGATTCGCGAGATCGACGAACAACCGTGGCGTGAGTTCGTCCCGGCCGTGACCGTCGTGACCGAGGGCTCGGGAGCCACGTTCGCCGTGCATGTTCCGCACGGGCACCTGGTGAAGGTGTGGGTGGTCAGCGAAACCGGTGACGACGTCGCGGCCCCCCAACTCGATGTCTGGGTCGAGCCGCGCGAGGTCGACGGCGTGCTGATCGGCCGTGCGACGTTCGCCGTGCCCGACGACCTCCCCACCGGATATCACCAGATCAAGGCGATCGATCTCGACGATTCATCGGCCTCGAGCGCGCCCCTGATCGTGACGCCGCGCCGACTGCACACCGCCGACCGGCTGATCGGCCGGAAGCGATGGGGACTCGCCGCGCAGCTGTACTCGATCCGATCGGCTGACTCGTGGGGCGTGGGCGACTTCGCCGATCTCGCCGGGATCTGCGAGGTGGCCGCCAGCGCGTACGGCGCCGACTTCGTCCAGGTCAATCCACTTCACGCCGCCCAGCCGAAGGCGCCGATCGAGGCGTCGCCGTACCTGCCGGTGACGAGACGATTCGTCAATCCGCTCTACATCCGGATCACCGACATCCCCGAGCTGGACGGGCTGTCGAAGTCGCAGCGCAAGTGGGTCAAGGCGTTGAAGCGCAGCTTCCTCGACGAGAACACCGCGACCGACAAGATCCGGCGCAACAAGGCATTCCGCGCCAAGCTGGAAGCGCTCGAACTCATCTACGGCGTCCCGCTCGCCCCGGCTCGTGCGCACGCCTACCGCGCATTCCGGCGCCGGGAGGGGAAGGGCCTCAAGCGTTTCGCGACGTGGTGCGCGCTGGCCGAGCGGTACGACGCCGACGACCCGCGCTGGCAGGGCAAGTTCGCAGACCCCGCGTACATGAAGAAGAAGCGTCGAAAGATGGCCCGGCGCATCGACTTCCACATGTGGCTGCAGTGGATCTGCGACGAGCAACTGGCCACCGCCGCGCACGCGGCGCGATCGGCCGGCATGGAGATCGGTGTGATGGCCGATCTCGCGGTCGGGGTCGCTCGGCACAGCGCCGATGCGTGGGCCCTCGGTGACGTGCTCGCCTCCGGTGCGAGGGTGGGGGCGCCGCCCGACGGTTTCAACCAGCAGGGCCAGGACTGGGACCAACCGCCGTGGCATCCACGACGCCTCGCCGAGGCCGGTTACGAGCCCTACCGCGACATGATCCGCACCGTCCTCCGACACGCGGGCGGTGTGCGCGTCGACCACATCCTGGGATTGTTCCGGCTCTGGTGGATACCCGACGGCAGCAGCCCGGCCCAGGGCACCTACGTGCACTACGACAGCGAGGCGCTGATCGGCATCCTGGCGCTCGAGGCGCAGCGCGCCGACGCGGTGGTCGTCGGCGAGGATCTCGGGGTGTTCGAACCGTCGGTGCAGGACTCACTCCGCGAACGCGGAATCCTCGGCACGTCGATCCTGTGGTTCGAACAGGGGCCCGACGCCGCGACCCCGCCCGAGGACTACCGCGAGCTGTGTCTGACCTCGGTGACGACCCACGATCTGCCCCCGACCGTGGGATATCTGGCGGGCGACCACATCACGCTGCGATCGCGGCTGGGCCTGCTCGCCTCCGGGGAGGACGCGGAGCGGGCGCGCGATGCACGTGAACGCGACGCCGTCCTCGAACTCGCCTACGAACGCGGCCTGCTGTCCCGGGACACCCCGCTGACCGACCCGAAGGTCGTCGACGCTCTCTACGCCGTGATCGCCCACAGCCCGTCGGTACTGCTGAGCGTCGCCCTGGTGGATGCGGTGGGGGAGCGACGAATCCAGAATCAGCCGGGCACCGACAGCAGTCAGTACCCGAACTGGTGTGTCCCGCTGGCCAATTCGGAGGGCGACGTCGTGCTCGTCGAGGACCTCGTCAGCAGCGTGCGCTTCCGCCGCCTCATCTCGGTGCTCAACGAGTCGGGCGTGCCAGGTTCCTGACCGAGACGATGGTCAGTACGAGTGCGATGAGGGCCAGCACGGCGACCCCGATGTTGAAGGCGATCCCGGCGGGCCGGAGACCCCAGTGCTGCGCGGTGATTCCCTGGCCGACGATCGGGATCGAGATCGCGACGTAGGCGACGACGAAGTAGGTCGAGGTGACCTCGGCCTTGCGTCCCGCCGGGGTCGCCGCGACCACCGACGCCAGTCCCTTGCTGAACGACATGCCCTGCCCCACACCGCAGATCACCGCTCCGCCCAGCAACGCCGGGGTCGATGCGGCGACCAGTCCCAGGATCGACAGGCCGGTCCCGAGGATGAGGATGGCGCAGCCGGCGATCAGGGCCGGTTCGGTCGGCATCCGGCGCACGACGATCTGGGTGACCGCTGAGGACGCGAACAGGACGAACACCAGGAAACCGGTGAACGCGTGGTCGTCGATGCCGAGGATGTTCGTGACGAAGGACGGCATCACGCCGGTGAAGGTGCCCATCACCGCGAATCCGGCGAAGGCCGCGATCGACGCCCGGACGAAGACGCCGCGGATGTCGGCCGGGACCGACAGCCGCTGGATGCTCAGCCGGGCGCCGGGGACGACGTCCACCGTCTCGGGCAGCCGCCAGATGCCGAGGAAGACCAGGACCAGTAGCGCCAGATCGAGTACGAACGGGGTGTGCAGCGGGGACGGGGCGTACTCGGCGAGGACTCCGGCGATCAGCGGTCCGAGGCCCAGGCCGCCGATGTTGGCCGCGGTCGCCACGGCCGGGGCGCGTCCCCGCCACGACGCGGGGGCCAGTTCGATGACCGCGGTGGTGGCGGCGCCGGCGTAGATACCCGCGGACAGACCCGACAGCACCCGGCCCAGCAGCAACTGCCAGACCGGGCCGGCCGTGAGGAAGACGACGGCGCTGACCGCCGACAGAATCGCGCCGGCGATGAGCATCTTGCGCCGGCCGATGACGTCGGACCAGCGTCCGAAGCCGATCAGCGCGGCGATGACGCCGGCGGCGTACACGGCGAAGATCACGGTCGTGGTGGTCACGCCGAAACCGAGTTCCTCGCCGTAGATCGCGTAGAGCGGTGTGGGCAGCGTGGTGCCCAGCATGATCACGGCGAAGGCGTAGACCGCCGCGGCGAACGATGCGCCGGTCGGCGCAGGGGAGGCGGGTGTATGCGAACGGTCAGACATGGCAGCTGACACGCTACCGCCGCGTCCGGGAGGGTCTGGCCCTGGTCTCCCGGCTGTGTGCTGGGTTACGGTAACTGTCGGTAACGGTAATTCAGGGTGACCGAAGAGGGGGTGTCGGATGCAACCAGAGCTCGACGTCGTGATCGTGGGTGCCGGCTTCGGCGGGATGGGTGCCGCGATCGAACTGAAGCGACAGGGCTTGGACAACATCGCGATCCTCGAGCGGGAGGACGACCTGGGCGGGACGTGGCACGTGAACCACTACCCGGGACTCGCCGTCGACATCGCGTCGGTGACCTACTCCTATTCCTTCGAGCCCAACCCGTACTGGTCCCGGCTGTTCGCCCCCGGAGCGGAGCTGAAGCGTTACGCCCACCACGTGGCCGACAAGTACGACCTCAAGCGGCACATGGAATTCGGAACGGTCGTCGAGACCGCGACCTGGGACCCCGACGAGCAGCTGTGGCGCGTCCGCACCGCATCCGGCACCGAACGCACGGCGCGTTATCTGGTGACCGCGACCGGGTTCCTGTCCCAGCCGCACGTCCCGGAGTTCCCGGGCATCAAGAACTTCGCGGGCACGATCCTGCACACCGCGGACTGGCAGGACGGGTTCGACTTCACCGGTAAGAAGGTCGCCGTGATCGGTACCGGCGCGACCGCGGTGCAGCTCATCCCCGAGATCGCCGCCCGCGCCGAGGCCCTGACCGTCTTCCAGCGCACCGCGATCTGGGTGGTGCCCAAGATCGACTTCGCGATCCCGCCGCTCGTCCAGCAACTGTTCGGCCGGTTCCCGCTCACCCAGCGTGCTGCGCGACTGGTGAACTCGTCGCTTCTCGAACTGCTGATGGTGTTCGGCGTCCTGCACTACAAGCAGGTGAAGCCCGGCAACAAACTCGCCGCCCGACTGGCCCAGGCGCACCTGCGGCGCCAGATCGCCGACCCGGAACTACGGCGGAAGCTCACCCCGGACTACGACTTCGGCTGCAAACGCCCCACCTTCTCCAACACCTACTTCGCCAGCTTCGCCCGGCCGAACGTGACCCTGCAGACCAGTGGCATCGCCCGCCTCGAAGCCGATGCGATCCTCGCCGCGGACGGCACCCGGACCGAGATCGACACCCTCGTCCTCGCCACCGGGTTCAACCTCTGGGACACCAACTTCCCGGCCTTCGACATCGTCGGCCGGGACGGGCGCAACCTCGGCGAGTTCTGGCGCGAGAACCGCTTCCAGGCCTACGAGGGCGTCACCGTCCCGAAGTTCCCGAACCTGTTGTCCCTCAACAGTCCTTACTCCTACAGCGGCCTGTCGTACTTCACGACCATCGAAGGGCAGATGAAGCACATCGCCCGCCTCTTCGGAGAACTGCGCCGCCGCGGGCAACGGACGTTCGAGGTGACCGAGGAGGCCAACGACGCCTTCCTCGACGAGGTGACCGACCGTCTGCAGTCCTCGGTGTTCTACAACGGGGACTGCGCGACGTCGCGCAGTTACTACTTCAACCAGCACGGCGAGGCGACGCTGCTCCGCCCAACCTCGACGCTGCGAACTCTCCGCGAGATGGACTCGTTCCCGTTGCGCGACTACGAGTTCAGCTGAGCGACCGCCGTCACTGGTCTCTGAGGAGCGCCCGGAGCTTGCGGCGCGTCACAACGGGTTCAGCAACTCCGGCCCGTTGTTGGCGACGCGGTTGACCAGCGGGGCGACCTCGCGGATCGCGATCGCGTCGACCAGCGATTCGGCCGGCGGGGCGAACAGCTCGTCGGGTGCCCGGCCGTCCGGGTCGAGCCAGGCATCCCAGTGCTCGTACGGCATGATCAGCGGCATCCGGTCGTGGACGTCGCGCAGCTCCCCGACCGCGTCGGTGGTGAGGATGGAACAACTGAGGAGCGGCTGGGCGGCCTTCTCGGACGACTCGGCGTCGGTCTTGGGGTGCCAGACCGACCACAGCCCGGCCATGAAGAGCCGGGTCCCGTCCTGCGGCGACATGAAGAACGGGATCTTGGTGGGTTTGCCCTTGCTGTCGGCCGGACCCTTCTTCCACTCGTACCAGCCGTCCATCGGCACGAGGCAACGCCGCGACTTGACCGACGAACGGAACGAACTCTTCTCCGCGGCGCTCTCGGCGCGCGCGTTGAACAGCAGCGGCCCCTTCCCGACCTCCTTGGCCCACGGCGGCACCAGCCCCCAGCGCATCGCGCGGACGCGGAGCAGCGGATCGTCGTCTGGATCGTCGGGCGAGTGTCGCTTCACGACGGTCATCACGGTCGTGGTGGGCGCGACGTTGTAGTTCACGCCCGGTGACCGGGGCGCCGCGTCGAGATCGGTGGAGTCCGCACCCGCCGGCTGGGGTACCTCGTTGACCGCATCGATCTCGGCTGCCAGCTTCGCCGGGTCGGTGGTCACCGCATAGCGTCCGCACATGGTGTCCATGCTGCCCTAGTGGGTGCCCCGCCACCGGGATGAGTGGCCGTTCCGACAGCCGACGATCAGCCGACGGCGATGTCGGCGACGACGGCCTCGGTGACGGACACCAGATCGGCCGGGGCCAGCTCGATCTCGAGCCCGCGCTTGCCGGCGCTGCACAGCACCCGGTCGAAATGCGTGGCCGACGAGTCGACGACGGTCGGCAACAGGGTCCGCTGGCCGACCGGGGACACGCCGCCGAGAACGTAGCCGGTGGTCCGGGTGACCGCCTTGGCGTCGGCCATCTTCGCCTTCGACGCGCCGAGTGCGGCGGCCGCCGATTTGAGCGACAGCTTGGCCGGCACCGGGACCACCGCCACCGCCAGGCCGGGCCGGTCCCCGCCGGAGAGTTCGATGACCAGCGTCTTGAAGATCTGCTCGGCACGGACACCGAGGGTTTCGGCGAGAGCGGCGACCGCCTCCGCGCCGTAGGCCTCCGATCGGGGGTCGTGCGCGTACCGGTGCACCGAGTGGTCGATCCGGGCGCGTTCGAGCGCGGCGATCGCCGGGGTGGACGCCATGGTCGGTTACCTCCTGGTCGTGAGCGGGGTCGCGGCTGAGCGCGTGCGCACGAGGCCGCGGTGATCCGCGCCGAGACGATCGCGGGGGCGGGCCGGGAACAAACCGCGCGGTGCGCTCTGTTGGGACTGATCGGACAACGGACGTATGAAGACGGACACGAAGGAGGTCAGAGGCATATGAGCACAGCGGCCGTGATGGAGCTCCCGCAGCGCGTCGAACCGAGGCCTCTCTCGGTGGGGGACGGGTCGGTAAGCTTGATCGACAACATCTCCGTGATGCCTCCCATCGAAGGGATCGTAGTGTCCGACACAGAAGCATCCGACACAGAGTCACCCGATTCCGGCCGTACCGGGAGCGCCAAGGCGCCTCGCCGGGCCGATCCGAACGAGTCGCCGGAACAGCTGACCGAGCGGTTCGAGCGTGACGCGCTGCCGCTGCTCGACCAGATGTACGGTGCCGCGCTGCGGATGACCCGCAATCCCGCCGACGCCGAGGACCTGGTCCAGGAGACCTACATCAAGGCGTTCACCGCGTTCGCGTCGTTCCGGGAGGGCACCAACCTCAAGGCCTGGCTCTACCGGATTCTCACCAACACCTACATCAACGGCTACCGCAAGAAGCAGCGTCAGCCCGCGCAGTACCCGACCGACGAAATCACCGACTGGCAGATCGCGGCGACCGCCGAACACACCTCGCAGGGGTTGCGGTCGGCGGAGATCGAGGCGCTCGACGCCCTCCCCGACGACGAGATCAAGGCCGCGCTGCAGGAATTGCCGGAAGACTTCCGGATGGCCGTCTACTACGCCGATGTGGAAGGCCTGCCGTACAAGGAGATCGCCGAGATCATGGACACCCCGATCGGTACCGTCATGTCCCGACTGCACCGCGGTCGCCGTCAGCTGCGTGAGCTGCTGGCCGACGTCGCGCGTGAGCGCGGGTTCAATCGTTCCGCACGTGCGGCGGCGGATGCGGAGGTGGCGCGATGAGCGACGTCGATCCGGAGCTGACCCAGCTCGACTGCTCGGCCGTCATCGCCGATGTCTGGCTCCTGCTGGACAACGAGTGCGACCAGAACGCCCGGGAACGACTCCAGGGCCATCTCGACTCCTGCCCGTCGTGCCTGGCGCACTACGGCATCGAGCAGCAGCTCAAGGCGCTCGTCAACCGGAAGTGCGGCGGCGACCAGGCACCGCAGAGCCTGCGCGACCGTCTGCGCATCGAGATCCGCAAGACCGTGATCGTGCACGAGGTCTCCGAATCCGATCGCTGATCGCGTCGAGAACACACCAAAAAGCCCGGGCGGCCTGTGAAGGCCGTACCCGGGCTTTTTGGCTTGCTCGCTCGCCGAGACCGCGTGGTGCGGTGATCAGGCGTTGGGGCGCTTGCCGTGGTTGGCAGCGTTCTTCTTACGAGCACGCTTCTTGCGTCCGCGCTTTCCCATGACGCATCTCCTTCATTGCGGGGCGGGCGCCGTGGGACCGGGCCCGCCGTGTACTGGTTCAGCTGTGCTGAGACAACCCTGGCATCGGCCGGGGAGGACATCCCTGGTGTCATCCGGGGAAGACATCCCTGGTGATCGGGACATCACAGTGTCTCAGGGATTCTCCCACGTACCAAAAACACCTCTGCTGACGCCCCCGGCACCGGGACCTCCGGGTATGACGCCGTGGGCTAATTTGGGTGCATGGCAGAAGACGTTGTGGCAGAGATCGTCGCGAGTGTCCTCGAGGTGCGCGTCGCCGCGGGGGAGCAGATCGAGGTCGGCGACACCCTGGTCCTGCTGGAGTCGATGAAGATGGAGATCCCCGTGCTGGCCGAGGAGCCGGGCACGCTCGCCGAGGTCAAGGTCGAGGTCGGCGACGTCATCCAGGCCGGCGATGTGATCGCCGTCTACGAGTAGTAGTGAACCGGCCCCGGCCCGTCGTCGCCCCCGTGTCCTGAGATGTCCACCCTCTCCGACCTGCTCGCCGAACACACCACGCAGTCCGACTCGGCAGCCGCGCATCTGCAGCGCCTCGTCGCCGAATGGCAACTGCTCGCCGACCTCTCGTTCGCCGACCTCCTGTTGTCGGTGCGCACGGAGGCGGGCGCGGTCGTCACGGTCGCGCAATGCCGTCCCAACACGGCCTCGACGGTCTTCCCGACCGACGAGGTCGGCCGCGTCATCGACACCGAAGCCCATCCACAGGTGTTGCGCGCCTTCACCTCCGCCCGCATCCTGCGCGACGAGGACCCCACCTGGTTCGGCGCGACGGCCATGCGGCAGGAAGCGGTTCCGGTCGGCTTCGACGGCGAGGTGATCGCCGTGGCGACCCGAGCTGTCGACCTCACCCACCCGCGCCTGCCGTCGCCGCTCGAACTCGCTTATCAGGACTCGGCCGACGACCTGTGCCAGATGGTCGCCGACGGCACCTTTCCGCATGAGGAGGGGAATCCGCGCGGCTTGTCGACGCCCCGCGCCGGCGACGGCTTCGTTCGTCTCGACGGACAGGGCCTCGTCACCTACACCAGCCCGAACGCGCTGTCGGCCTTCCACCGGATGGGGTGGACCGCCGAACTCAATCACACCCGCTTGTCCGACGTCGTCAAGCAACTCATCACCGAACCGTTCGAGGCCGACGACGTCGCACTGATGCTCGACATCGCGGCCGGCGTCGCCGAGATCCCGACCGGCCCCTACCGCGACATCGGGATGCGCGTGGAGGCAGACGCCCGCCGCGCGACGGCCCTGATCCGCGCCGTGCCGCTCCGTCCGCGCGGCGAGACGACCGGAAGCGTCGTCCTGATCCGGGACGTCACCGAGGTCAAGCGACGCGACCGCGCACTCATCAGCAAAGACGCCACCATCCGCGAGATCCACCACCGGGTGAAGAACAACCTGCAGTCGGTCTCGGCGCTGTTGCGACTACAGGCGCGGCGCACGTCGAACTCCGATGCCCGCGAGGCGCTCAACGAGGCGGTGCGCCGAGTGGCCTCCATCGCGCTCGTCCACGAGTTGTTGTCGGGCAGCGTGGACGAGGAGGTCGACCTCGACGAGGTCGTCGATCGTCTGGTCCCGATCCTGGTCGATGTCGCGTCGGGGGAGGCGCGGGTGGCTGTGCGCCATCGCGATCGGCTCGGCGTGCTGACCGCCGAACTCGCGATGCCGCTGGTGATGGTCCTCACCGAACTCATCCAGAACGCGATCGAACACGGCTTCGACGGCGCGCCGCACGATGACGCCGAGATCGCGGTCGTCGCCGAACGGGATGTGCGCGGCCTTCGAATAGCGGTCCGCGACAACGGTTCCGGTCTCCCGGAGCATTTCGATCTGGCCACGTCCGACCATCTCGGCCTGCAGATCGTCAAGACCTTGGTGTCCATCGAACTGGGCGGTGAGCTCGACATCCGGTCCAATCCGGGTGGCCCGGGAACCGAAGTGGGTGTCTACATTCCGCTGCGCTCGTGAGCCGTGGTCGCGTACCGCATTGTCTGACCGCGGTTTCCGCCGGACGGTGGGGACGAGAGCACGAAAAAACCCGGCCGCGGCCGGGTTTCTTCGAGTCCGGGACGATGCCGGCCGTCGAGGCCTAGACGCTGCTCCGGGTACGCGTACGTGCGGTACGGCGCTTGAGTGCGCGTCGCTCGTCCTCGCTCATGCCGCCCCACACTCCGGCATCCTGGCCGGACTCGAGGGCCCACGACAGGCAGTCGGCGGTGACGGGGCACCGCGCGCAGACGAGCTTCGCGTCGGCGACCTGTGCGATGGCCGGGCCGCTGGTCCCCACGGGGAAGAACAGTTCCGGATCCTCGTCGCGACAGATGGCCTTGTGACGCCAGTCCATTCCACTACTCCTTCGGGCGCGTTCGCACCACTCGATCGTCTTGCTGGTGATTGTCGGCTGTAACTCTCAGTTCACGCGGCGCACCAAATGTTTCCGCGTTGTTGCTTGTGAATACTTTCACGAATCGGGCCGAAGTCAATGGGTTTGCTTCACACGTGGGCAACATCACGTCACCCGCCTAGCACTACGGTCGCGGACTCCCGAAGGGGGGTCCGGGCACTTTGTCTCACGGCCTTGTTGTAGCCTACGCGTCTCGCGGCGGTACTGTCGACGACTTTCTGCAGGTCGCGACCCCGTCGCCGGTGAAAAACGCTCGTGACGTGGCCGGACGCCGAGGGTATTGTTCACCACATGCGCCGACGATGTTGATCCACACCGCCCCGGCGGCCCCACCGCAGGCTGACAGCCGCGGCGGTGGGCTCCGCCCTCCTCGAAGACCTCATCCCGCTCTACCCGCTGTACGCCGTCCTCTTCGCCGACCCCGGGATTCCGGGCGCCGGGCTCGGGCCCGCCGAGATCTCGGCGCTGTTCGTGATCTGGTCGGTGTCGTCGGTGATCGTCGAGGTCCCCACCGGTGTGCTGGCCGACCGCGTGTCCCGACGGAAGCTGCTGGTCGCCGGTCCGCTGATCACCGCGTCGGGTTTCGCGCTGTGGACGGTGGCGCCGTCGTTCGTTGCCTTCGCCGCCGGATTCGTCCTGTGGGCCCTCGGTGGAGCGTTGCGGTCCGGCACGACACAGGCGCTGGTCTACGACGAGCTGAACCGGCTGAGGCGCTCGCAGGACTACGCCCGACTGACCGGGCTCATGCGGGCGGCCGGGGCCATCGGAGTGATCGGCGGCACCGCGGCGGCCGCACCGTTGTTCGCGTGGGGCGGCTACGACGCCGCAGGCGCCGCCAGCGTCGTCGCCTGCGTGTTGTGTTCGGTGATGTCGGCGATGCTGCCCGAGGGTCGAGAGGCCGCCGCCGATCCACCGGAACCCGAGGACGCGGACCCCGACCTCGGTTGGCGGGAGATCGTCCGCCACGGCTGGGGCTCGGTGCGGACGCAGCCGGTCGCACGGCGCATGTTGCTGCTGGGTGTGGCGCTGACCTGGGTCGCGGCGCTCGACGAGTATCTCCCGTTGCTGATCGCGTCGTTCGTGGTCGACGCCGCCGCCGAGCCCGATCCGGCGGCGGTCGCGCTGCTGATGATCGTGGTGTCGGCCGGTGACATCGGCGGCGCGCTCGCGGCGGGGCGGTTCCGGTCGGTCGACGCGATCGGGCCGGCGGTGGGGGTGGGCGCGGTCGTGCTCATCGGGTCGGCGCTGTGGGGGCACCCGGTGGGCGCCGCGGGCGTCGCGACGGCGTTCGGGATCCTGGGGTGGGCGCGGGTCGTGGCCGACGCCGAACTGCAGGACCATCTGAGATCGGCATCGCGGGCCACCGTCACCTCGCTGGCCGGGATGGGCGAGGAGGTGGTCGCGATCCTGGCCTTCGCCGGCTGGGCGCTGGGGTCGACATGGCTGGGTCCGGCCGGGCTCTTCGCGGCGGCGGCGCTGCCCTACGTCGTGATGTCGGCGGTGCTGATCGGCGGTGCGATGACCGTGAGGGCGTCGCGGCGATGACGAAAACGTATGTCGCGGAACGCCCCGATGTAATCGCCGTCCATCTGTACGTCGATCGGGGCCTCCGCGCGGAAGCACACCTCGTCGACGTCGTCATCCCGAAAGAGGTGGCGTGCCTTGGGATCTGCCTGTGACAGGAGTCGCGTCGCCAGCGGGAGGTTACGGAACACACCGGTGGAGGTCGCCACGAACACCCCGAGGCCGGTGTGGAAACCGGTGCCGGGGTTGGTGCGGATCTCGCGCGGTCCGAGATAGGTCCACGGGCTGGTGTTGGACACGAAACCGTAACGCGCGCCGACGATCCGGTTCCGGCCCGGGATCTCGACGTCGAACGTGGCCGACGAACCGGACTGCTTCAGGAAGCTGGTGATCGTGGTCCACAGGTATCGGGCCGGCGTCGCGGTCTTGCCCGCGTGCCGCTTGTCCTCCATCGCGTGGATGACGACCGCGTCCATGCCCATGCCCGTGTTGAACAGGAACCAGCGGTCATCGGTGTGGCCGAGTCCGATCCGGCGACTGCGTCCCGCGTCGAGGAGGGTGATGATCTGCTGTGTCGCGAGCAGCGGGTCGGGATCGATCCCCAGCGTGCGGGCGAAGACGTTGGCGCTACCGCCGGGGATCACGGCCAGGGCGGGCCGCCGCCGGTCGGGATCGCTGCTCGACGGCGGGTCGAGCAGTCCGTTGGCGGCCTCGTTCACCGATCCGTCGCCGCCGTGCACGATGACGGTGTCGAAGTCCTCGGCCGCGGCGCGCGCGGCGAGCTCGAACGCATGCCCGCGGTGCGTGGTGAGTTCGACGTCGAGGTCGAAATGCGCGCTCAGGGTGTGCGCCAGCGCGTCGCGACCGGCCGGACTGGTCGCGGTGGCGAACGGGTTGACGATGAGCATGACACGCACGACACCCGAGGATATGGGGTCGTCGCCGCCCGCGCGTAATCGCGCGGATGTGTACGGCGCCATCGCTCCGGTGCGCACACCCGCGGAGGTCCGCGCGAGAGGACCAAATATCCTGGGACGGTGAGCACCGAGAACGGCCGTCCGGAGTCCGACACCGATCCGTCGGTGACCCCGCGCCAGATCAAGATCGCGGGTGCGGTGACCACGCTGCAGGGGCTGGCCGGTGTTGCGGTCGCGGTGATCCTGGTCGTGCGCGGCCTGGCCGGGCACGAGGAGACCACCATCAGCGGCTACGGCACCGCGGCCTGGTTCGGCATCATCGGCGGGGGAGTACTGGTCGGCGGTCTGGCGCTGCTCTCGGGGCGGCGGTGGGGACGCTCGATCGCCATGGTGGCGCAGATCCTGCTGCTGCCGGTGGCGTATTACCTGTTCACTAGCGGATGGCCGGTGTTCGGCGTGCCGCTGGCGCTCGCGGCGCTCGCGGTCCTGGTGATGCTGTTCAGTCCGGCGTCCATGAGGTGGCTCGCCGACGAACTCGAACCCGAGCGCTGACATCCTCCTCCGGCCGGTTCTCCTCCGTCCGGGTGCGCCGCGCAGCCGAGGTGGACTCTCATCCGACGATCCACGCCCGGGCGGTCGTACAGTAGGGCGCATGACGCGTATCCTCGCGATTGCCAATCAGAAGGGTGGGGTCGCCAAGACCACCACGGTGGAGTCCCTCGGTGCCGCCCTCGCCGATCTCGACGTCTCGGTCCTCGTCGTCGATCTCGACCCGCAAGGGTGTCTCACCTTCTCGCTCGGGCACGATCCCGATCAGCTCACCTCCTCGGTCCACGACGTGTTGCTCGGTGACGAGGAGATCGCCGATGTCCTGCTCGACACCGAGGACAAGGTCACCCTGCTGCCGGCGACCATCGACCTGGCCGGCGCCGAGGCGCTGCTGTTGATGCGCCCGGGGCGGGAGTATGCCCTCAAGCGTGCACTCGCGGAGGTGAGCGAGGACTTCGACGTCGTGATCGTCGACTGCCCGCCGTCGCTCGGCGTCCTCACGCTGAACGGTCTCACCGCGGCCGACGAGGTGATCGTGCCGCTGCAGTGCGAGACGCTCGCCCATCGCGGCGTCGGACAGTTGTTGCGCACCGTCCGGGAGGTCCAGCAGATCACCAACCCGAACCTCACGATGCTGGGTGCGGTGGCCACCCTCTTCGACGCCCGGACCACGCACAGCCGCGACGTTCTCGCCGACGTCGCCGATCGGTACGACCTGCCGGTGCTCGACCCGCCCATCCCGCGCACAGTGCGTTTCGCCGAGGCCTCCGCCTCCGGGACGTCGGTCATGCGGGGCCGAAAGAACAAGGGCGCGACGGCATATCGCGCGCTCGCCGAGAATCTGTGGAAGCACTGGGAGGCGGGCGCCGAGGTCGGCACCTTCGAGGTCTGACAGTCGGGTCTGCGGTCGGGGGCCGTGGGGGTCAGCCCGGGCCGAAGGCCTCGATCCGGGGTCCGTGCTGTTCGACGACGATGTCGCCGAGGACACGCAGACTCACCACGGGCGCGGCCGGTCCGCTCCGGGCGAGCGGGATGGACCGGATCTCCCGGCCGGTCGCGACGTCGCGGACGCTGATCCCGGTGGTACTCGGCAGCAGGAGTTGTCCCGCCATCATCTGGCCGGGTCCCAATGTGCCGGGGACCTGGTAGATCGGATTCAGCGTCTGGGCATTCAGGACGACGGTCGCCTTCCCGGTCCAGTAGGTGACGATCCCGTCGGAGGAGATCGGGACGCTACCGGCCGGTGGCGTCGAGTCGCCGGCGACGGTGTTGGTCCCCGCCGCGTTCGCGTCGGTGTCGAACCGGCGGATCGCCGGCCCGCTCTCGGCGTCGAACGTGGGCGGTTCGGCCGGTGCGGCGCCACCGTCGTACACGGCGATCCCCGACGACGACATCGCGATGACCACGGGCGGCGGTCCGCTCACGTCGCCGGTGATGAGGGTCGACCCGTACTGTTCGACCTTCTCGTCGTCGCCGAGTACCGCGCCGAGGACCGTGAGCCGATACCCGGGGTCGTCGGCGCAGCGTTCGACGACGGCCACCCGATCTCCCGACACCACCGACGAGAACAGCTCGCAGTCGACGCGATCGGGCGCGTCCTCCGGTCGGACCGGCGCCTCGACCCGGCCGTATTCGATTCCGCGAACGAGATTGGAACCCCAGGTCTCCATCCGGCGGGGGCCCTGCGCGACGACGTACCCCGAGTCGGTCGCGAGCCGGACCTCCGGGTCGGCGTCGCTGGTGCGGGCGCCCTTCCGGCTGCCGGTGCCCGCATCGAGAGCGGTCACCTCCGAGCAACCGCGGCTGTTGCGGTAGACGGCCAGCGCCAGATCGGCGCTCCCGGTCCAGGCGGTACCGACCGCACACAGGTCGAGATCGCGGCTGTACGACCAGAGTTCGCGTCCGGTGGCCGGGTCGTGCCCGACCACCCGTCCGCCGTTCCCGGTGACGACGGCGGAGGTGCCGATCGCCGGGGCGCGGGTGGCGTCGGAGTCGGCCCGCCAGCGCGCGACGAAACTCGCGGGCACGGACTGTGCCGGCTGCACCGCGGCGGGTACGGCCGCGGCCGGCACGCTCGCGGTGTGGCGAACCGGGCTGAGGGCCCAGGCGGTGACGCACAGGGCCGCGACGACGACCACGATGGCCGCGGTGACCGCGAGATCGATCGGGCGGCGCCGTTCGGGCCTGACTCGTGCCACGCGGGTCAGCCGGTGGTCAGTCGGCGACAGCTGCCGTGGACTCCGACGCGCCGGCGTCGGACGCGGTGGTCTGCTCGCCGGCGGGCTTGCGGTTGGCGCCACCCCGACGTCGACGACGGCGACGCGGCTTCGCGGTGCCGTCAGCGGCAGGCGTTCCGGCGTCGGCGCCGGACTCGGTCGTCGTGGTCTCGGTTGTCGCGGACTCAGCAGCCGCTTCGGTGGACGTCCCATTGGCGTCCGTCTGTCCGCCCCGGGTGCGACGGCGGGTGCGGGTCGAGCGCTTGCGCGGCTCGCGGTCCGCGCGCGTCTCCCGGGTCTCGTCGGGGTCGCGCGGCGGCTTGGCGGCGGCGATCCGGCCCGTCTTCGACTCGTCGATCGACAGGTCCGACCGGAGGTGTTCCGACGTCGAGTAGGTCTCCGGCGGATCGGGGATACCTAGATTCAGCGCCTTGTCGATGAGCTCCCAGCGGTGCAGCTCATCCCAGTCGACGAGGGTCACCGCGATGCCCGTGCGCCCGGCGCGACCGGTACGGCCGATGCGGTGCACGTAGGTCTTGTCGTCTTCGGGGCACTGGTAGTTGATGACATGGGTGACGTCGTCGATGTCGATGCCGCGGGCGGCCACGTCGGTGGCGACCAGCACGTCGATGGTGCCGTCGCGGAACCGCTTGAGCGCCTTCTCGCGGGCGACCTGACCGAGATCGCCGTGGACCGCGCCGACCTTGAAGCCGCGCTCGGCGAGATCGTCGGCGACCTTCTGCGCGGTGCGCTTGGTGCGGGTGAAGATCATCGTGGCGCCGCGACCCTCGGCCTGCAGGATGCGGGCGACGAGCTCGGCCTTGTCCAGCGCGTGCGCCCGGTAGGCGTACTGCTTGGTGCGGTCGTGGACCGCGGAGTCGTTGGCGTTCTCGGCCCGGATGTGGGTCGGCCGGTTCAGGAACGTGCGGGCCAGGGTGACGATCGGACCGGGCATGGTCGCCGAGAACAGCATCGTCTGACGAGGCGTCGGCAGTGCGGACATGATGCGCTCGATGTCGGGCAGGAAGCCGAGGTCGAGCATCTCGTCGGCCTCGTCGAGGACCAGGATCGACACCTTGCCGAGGACGAGGTGGCCCTGCTGGGCGAGGTCGAGGAGCCGGCCCGGGGTGCCGACCACGACGTCGACACCGGACTGCAGTTCGGCGATCTGCGACTCGTAGGGACGGCCACCGTAGATCGAGGTGACCTTCAGCGGTCGCTTCGTCCCATCGGCCAGGGTCACCTCGAGCGACGGCGCCGCCACCTGGAGATCGCCGGTCACCTGCACGCACAGCTCGCGCGTGGGCACGATGATCAGCGCGCGGGGCGTGGTGTCCAGCGGACGGACCCCGGACTCCTCGGCATGGGCGAGCCGGTGCAGCAGCGGGATGCCGAAGCCGAAGGTCTTGCCCATGCCGGTGCGGGCCTGGCCGATGAGGTCGTGGCCTTCGAGCGCCAGCGGCAGGGTCAGTTCCTGGATCGCGAAGGTGTGGGTCTTGCCGTCTGCGGCGAGGGCCGAGACGATACGGTCGTCGACGCCGAGCTCGGCGAAGGTGGGGGCGGTGTGGGTGTCGTCGACGATGGTCGTCTGCACGGCGGAATCGCTCATGTGCGGTTGTGTGCCTTTCTGGGCCGGTCTGCGCGCGATGTGTTTCGGTGCGCGCACGGAGAAGGCTCGAAAGTGCACGCGCATATGTCGTAGTGGCACCGGGGATGTGACCGGGTATCGCGAGGAACTCGCAGTTCGGCGAGCAACGCCGTCGTCACATCCACACGCTCGCGCCGGCGAGCACGCGCTCCACGCGCAGCTCAGCGGGCAAGCGACGGGGGGTCCCGTCGGAGTGCACCGCCGTCGAGTGTACTTGGTGCCCCGCGGCGGCCCGCTACCATCACCTCATGGCGCCTGCATCCGACCCGTCCGAGTCGACCCCGTCACCTGCGACGTCCACCTCGGTGGCGTCGGCCGAGATGCGGGATTCGGCGATCGGGAAGCTGTTCGCCGTGCTGCTCGCCGGCGAATTCGCCGCGTTCCACCGGCTCATCGAGGAGTCGGCGATGGCGCCGGATGTGCCCAGCCGCATCGCGATCGCCCGGATGGCGGCCTCCGAGGTCGGCCACTTCGACCGGCTCGCCGAGCGGGTGGAGGCGATGACCGGCCTCGGCGCCGCGGAAGCCGTCGAGCGCTACCGTTCGGTGTTCGATCAGTATCACCGCGCGACGACGCCGAAGACCTGGTACGAGGCGCTGGTCAAGGCGTATGTCGGCGACGGACTCGCGGCCGACTTCTACGCCGAGCTCTCCGACATGCTGCCGCCGGACTCGCAGGCCGTGATGGCCGAGGTGATGTCGGAAACCGCCAACTCCCAGTTCGCCCGTGAACAGGTCCGGGCGGCCGTCGAGGCCGACCCGTCGATCAAATCGGCCCTGGTGTTGTGGGGCCGCCGGCTGCTCGGCGAGGCCATCACCCATGCGCAGTGGGTTCTCGCCGCCGAGGAAGAGGTCACCGATCTGCTCTTCGCCGGGGCCAGTTCGCTGACCGGCGTCGCCGGGTTCTTCGACGTCGTCGCCGGCAAACACGCCGAGCGGATGGCCGACCTCGGCCTAGCCTGAGCCGGACCTGACCACGGCGGAGTAGGCCGACGGTGTTTCGCTCTGAGCGGAGTGGCTGTCCCGCCGCACCCCGGCTGCACTAGCCTTGTGCGGCAAGCGTTGACAGACACCGAGGAGGGCGGCACATGGCCGTGGAAGTGAAGATCGGCATCACCGACAGCCCGCGGGAGCTGACCATCGCGTCGACCCTGACCAGCGACAAGGCCTTCGCCGAGGTCGAGGCGGCACTGGGTGGCAAGCAGCAGCTGTTGTCCCTCGTGGACGACAAGGGCGCCCGCTACCTGATCCCGGTCACCAAGATCGCCTATGTCGAGGTGGGCGCGTCGGAGAACCGCCGCGTCGGATTCGGTTCCTGACCGGCCGCGCAACCAGATCGACGAGAAGGGGCCTGTACGCCGGATGGCGTGCAGGCCCCTTCTCGTGTCGCAAGTGGTTCAGGCAGTGCCGTTGACAGTCGGCCCGCTCGCTTCGCTCCCGGCGCCGGTCGCATCCGGCTGCGCGTCGGCCACACTCGGCTCGACAACCGGCTGCGCGTCAGCCGACGCCGTCTGTCGCGGGAAGTGCGACAACCCGCCCCAGAGGAGGGCGACCGTGGTGTCCACGGCGGTCTGCTTGTCGACCGGGCGCTTGGCCTCGAGCCAGTAGCGGGCGTTGACCTGGCTGGCACCGACGAGCCCCGACGCGAGCATCCGCGAACGGTACGGATCGAGACCGGAATCGTGCATGACCAAGCCGTACACGGCGTCGACGCACGCCTCGGTCGCGCCCTCCACCCGGCGGATGACGGCGGGATCGGAGGCGTCGGAGGAGAAGATCAACCGGTAGCCCGAGTTGTCCTGATCGATGAAGTCGAAGAAGGCCTGGACCGCGGCACGGACGCGCTTGCGGTTGTCGGTGGTCGTCCGCAGGGCGGTGTTGACGTCGCTGACCAGCTTCTCGGCGTGGCTGTCCACGACCGCGATGTAGAGGTCGAGCTTCGACGGGAAGTGTTGATACAGAACGGGTTTGCTCACTCCCGCGTGCACCGCGATCTCATCCATGCCGGCCGCGTGGTAGCCGCGTTCGACGAAGATCTCACTGGCCGCGTCGAGCAACTGCATACGTCGTGCGCTGCGCGGCAGGCGAGTGCTGCGGCCGGGCACGGCGGACGCGTTGGTTGCGGTCGACATGCCCAAGAGAGTACTCGGCGGAGCTTCCTGCGCAGTATCGGTGGTCTGCTGTGAGAAAGTTGACCGGTGAGCCGCACAGAGGACGGTGGCCCCGGGTCCGAGCGTGGCCGGGTGCGTGCCAAGGATGTCGGCCCGAGATCGTCGGGACGCCCCAGACCGGACCAGCCGCTACGAGCGCGCTGGGACCCGACCGACGACAGCGGACGTCCCCGCGTCGACCGCGATGCCCAGCCGGAATACAAGAAGCAGTCGGCGCTCGGGCGGTTCGTCTCGACCTATGGGTGGCGTGCCTATGCGATCCCGGTGCTCACGATCCTGACGATCGCGCTGATCGTCGTCACCATCCGGGACGGCCGGACCGATGCGCTCGAGCCGGCGGCGGCCGCCAGCCCCGACTCCGCGGCGCGCAACACCGACATCAGCAAGGAGACCCGCCCGATCGGTGCCCCCACCGGCGACATCCAGGCGGCCGCGCTGCCCGCCGGGACGCTGCCCCAGGGCGGCCCGTTCACCGACCGGGCCCGCAAGACGTTCCGGGTCCTGCGCGGCGGCGGTCCGCCCGTCGGCACCGGCGGGCAGGTGTACACCTACACGGTGGAGGTGGAGAACGGCCTCAACCCGCAGGACTACGGCGGTGACCCGACCTTCGCGAAGATGGTGGACACGACGCTCGCCAACCCGCGCAGCTGGATCGGCGACGGCCGCGTGTCCTTCCGCCGTGTCGACCGCGGCGAACCCGACCTCCGCATCTCGCTCACCTCGACCGGCACCACCCGCGAGTTGTGCGGCTACCAGATCCGCCTGGAGACCTCGTGCTATTACCCGCCGCAGGCGCGGGTAACGCTGAACGAAGCCCGATGGGTGCGCGGTGCGCTGTCCTATCAGGGTGACGACGTCGCCTACCGGCAGTACCTCATCAACCACGAGGTCGGTCACGGCATCGGCTACGAGGCGCACGAGGCGTGCCGCGAGGACGGCGCGCTCGCGCCGATCATGATGCAGCAGTCCTTCGGCGTCGCGAACTCCGAGATCATGGCTCTGGACCCGCAGATGAAGGCCAACCGGACCTTCGTGTGCCGTCCCAATCCCTGGCCGTTCCCCACCCGCTGACCGGGAATGCCGCCGCGGACTCATCCGTTGTGCCGGGGGTACGTAGTCAGCCCGAACAATGGAGGCGTTCGTGTCATCGCAAGGGTCGCCCACAGGGTCGCTGCCGCCGCTGGTGGAACCGGCCGCGGAACTGAGCAACGAAGAGGTGGCCCGCTACAGCCGTCACCTGATCATCCCGGACGTGGGGATGGACGGTCAGAAGCGTCTGAAGAACGCCAAGGTGCTGGTGATCGGCGCCGGCGGACTGGGTTCGCCGACGCTGCTGTACCTCGCTGCGGCGGGGGTCGGGACGATCGGCATCGTCGAGTTCGACATCGTCGACGAATCCAACCTGCAGCGCCAGGTCATCCACGGCCAGTCCGACATAGGCCGGCCCAAGGCCGAGAGCGCGCGGGACTCCATCCTGGAGATCAACCCCTTCGTCACCGTCAACCTGCATGACCAGCGGCTCGAGCCCGAGGGTGCGATCGAACTGTTCTCGCAGTACGACCTCATCCTCGACGGCACCGACAACTTCGCGACCCGGTACCTGGTCAACGACGCCGCGGTCCTCGCGCACAAGCCCTACGTGTGGGGGTCGATCTACCGTTTCGAGGGTCAGGCCTCGGTCTTCTGGGAGGACGCCCCCGACGGCCGCGGGCTCAACTACCGCGACCTCTACCCGCAGGCACCGCCGCCCGGGATGGTGCCGTCCTGCGCCGAAGGCGGTGTACTCGGCATCCTCTGCGCCTCGATCGGATCGATCATGGGCACCGAGGCCATCAAGCTGATCTGTGGGATCGGCGAGCCCCTCCTCGGTCGTCTCATGGTGTACGACGCCCTCGACATGACCTACCGGACCATCAAGATCCGCAAGGATCCGGAGGGTGAGCGGATCGCCGGCCTCATCGACTACGACGACTTCTGCGGTGTCGTCTCCTCGGAGGCGTCCGACGCCGCCGCGGGGTCGACGCTGACCGCCGTCGAACTCAAGCAGAAGATCGACGCGGGCGAGAAGCTGGCGATCATCGACGTCCGGGAGCCCGTCGAATGGGACATCGTCCGCATCGACGGCGCGACCCTCATCCCGAAGGGCGACATCCTCTCCGGCGAGGGTCTCGCCAAGGTGCCGCAGGACCGGCCCACCGTGCTCTACTGCAAGACCGGCATCCGGTCCGCCGAGGCGCTCGCTGCGCTGAAGCGAGCCGGTTTCGCCGACGCCACGCACCTGCAGGGCGGCGTGACCGCGTGGGCGAACCAGGTCGACAAGACGTTGCCGGTCTACTGAGCCCGGTCATCGATCCGCACGTCGGTGCGGGTGGTTGCCGCGTGCCTTCCCGAAACGGACTACCGCGCTCGGTAATCTGGCCGACGTGAACACCGTCGAGCCGCCCGGACACGTGTTGAACACGTTCGGGCTCACCGCCCACCCGCCCATCGCGATGGGGGAATCGTGGGTCGGCGGGTGGCGTGTCGGCGAAGTCGTGCTCTCACTGGTCCCCGACCACGCGCGCGCCGCGTGGTCGGCGTCGGTGCGCGAATCCCTGTTCGTGGAGGGGATGCGCATCGCGCGTCCGTTCCGCGCCACCGACGGCCGGTACGTGGTGTCGGGCTGGCGCGCCGACACCTACATCGCCGGGACGCCCGAACCACGGCACGACGAGGTCGTCCTGGTCGCCGACCGGCTGCACGAGGCGACCGCCTCGCTCGAACGGCCCCGGTTCCTGCTGCAGCCGCCTGCTCCGCCGCACACCGACGTCGACGTGTTCACCGCGGCCGATCGTGCCGCCTGGGAGGACGTCCCGCTGCGCTCGGCCCGGGCCGCCGGTATGGCCGAGCCGACCGCACCCGACGGTGTGCAGAGCGTCGACATGCTGAAAACCCTTGCGAAGCTTCGTAAGCCGGTGGATCTGCCGTCTCAGGTCGTGCACGGTGACCTCTTCGGCACGGTGCTGTTCGCCGGTGCCGCGGCCCCGGGGATCACCGACATCGTCCCGTATTGGCGGCCCGCCCCGTGGGCGGCGGCGGTCGCGGTGGTCGACGCCCTGGCGTGGGGTGGTGCCGACACCGAACTCATCCAGCGATGGTCGGATCAGCCCGAGTGGCCGCAGATGATGCTGCGGGCGACGATGTTCCGGTTGGCAGTCCACGCGCTGCACCCGCGGTCGACCTCGGGCGCACTGCCCGGGTTGCAGCGAGTCGTCGAACATGTACGTTTACTCGTATAACCGCAGCTCACAGCCCTGACTGACCGCTGACAGGGTTCTCACAACGCCCGCGTGACGGAGTGAGGACAACGTGACGATGCGGTCACCTCGCGGAAAATCCGCGCAACACGCCCCCTCCACACTTGGTCTCGAGTCGCACGACACCGGTGTCGGCGTCTTCCACGACAGCCACCACTGCACGCAGCCCTGTGCACGGCAGTGACACCACGTAGACCAGCAACCATCGGAGGCGGAGCCTTGGCATTCGCAGATCTCAGAGCACAACTGACACGGGACCACACGATCACCGACTGGGACCCGGAGGACCGGGTCGCCTGGGACAACGGCAATGCCGCGATCGCCAAGCGCAATCTGATCTGGTCGGTCATCTGTGAGCATGTCGGATTCTCGATCTGGTCCCTGTTCTCGGTGATGGCCCTGTTCATGGGCCCCGAGTACGGCATCAGCATGGACCAGAAGTTCGTCATCGCCGCCACCGCGACGCTGGTCGGTTCTTGCCTGCGTATCCCGTACACGCAGGCCACCGCCAAGTTCGGCGGCCGCAACTGGGCGATCTTCTCCGCCGTCGTGCTGCTCATCCCGACCGGGCTGACGATGATGCTGATGATGAACCCGGGCGAGTTCGGGTTCGGCTGGTTCCTCGCCGTCGCGGCCATCACCGGTTTCGGTGGCGGCAACTTCGCGTCGTCGATGACCAACATCAACGCGTTCTACCCGCAACGGCTGAAGGGCTGGGCGCTCGGACTCAACGCCGGCGGCGGCAACATCGGCGTGCCGGTCGTGCAGGTCATCGGTCTGCTGGTCATCTGGCTCGCCGCCGACCAACCCGAGATCGTGTGCGCCATCTACCTGGTCGCCCTGGCCGTCGCCGGTATCGGTGCCGCCCTCTACATGGACAACCTGGACCACCAGACGGCCAGCGGCCGGGCGATGCTCGACTGCCTGAAGTACCGCGACACGTGGCTGATCTGCCTGCTCTACATCGGTACGTTCGGTTCCTTCATCGGCTTCGGGTTCGCGTTCGGCCAGGTCCTCAACATCAGTTTCACCGAGGCCGGAGTCGCGAAGCCGGCGCTGGCAGCAGCGCAGATCGTCTGGATCGGTCCGCTGCTGGGGTCGGTCATCCGTCCCTACGGCGGAAAACTGGCCGATCGCGTCGGCGGTGGCAAGGTGACGCTGTACACCTTCATCGCAATGGTCTTCTCCGCGGCGATCCTCGTGGTCGCCGGCACGATCGCCGACAACAACGGCAAGACGATCACCGGCGCCACGTTGACGGCCTTCATCATCGGCTTCATCCTGCTGTTCCTGCTCTCGGGCCTGGCCAACGGGTCGGTCTACAAGATCATCCCGACCATCTGGGAGCACAAGGCGCAGGCGCGGAGCGGACTGAATTCGCTCGGGAAGACGAAGTGGTCGCGGAGCATGTCCGGCGCGCTCATCGGGATCGCCGGTGCCGCAGGCGGTCTCGGCGGTGTGGGCATCAACCTGGTGCTGCGCGCCAGCTACCAGTCCAACAAGTCGGCGACGATGGCCTTCTGGGTGTTCATGCTCTTCTACGTCCTGGCAGCGGTCGTGACCTGGTGGTTCTACGCCCGGCGCCCGATCGTCATCGCGGAGACCACCGATCTCGCGATCACCGGTGCCCATGACGAACCGGCATCGACTGTCGACGGGACCGCATCGACCGGTGCTGCCGCCGAGGGCACCGACAAGCAGGCAACCAAGGAAGCGCTGGCCTGATCCTCACGGGACCGGCGAGGCAAGGGAGCAAAGAGCAGTGAACAGCGAAACCGCAACGCGCACAACCAAGACAGTGGTGGTGGTGGGCCATGGCATGGTCGGTCACCGCTTCGTCCAGGCGCTCCGCGAGCGTGACGCGACCGACCTGTGGCGTATCGAGATCGTCAGCGAGGAGATCGACCCGGCCTACGACCGGGTGGGGCTGTCCTCGTATGTCGGTGCCTGGCTTCGGGATTCTCTCGCACTCGAGGGGAACACGTACGCCGGGGACGATCGGGTCGTCACGCATCTGGGCGAGACCGTCACCGGCATCGATCGAGACGCCCGCCGGGTCGTCACCTCGAGCGGTCGCGAGATCGACTACGACGCAGTCGTTCTGGCCACCGGTTCCTACGCTTTCGTCCCGCCGGTCCCCGGTCACGACAACGACCGGTGCTTCGTCTACCGCACCCTCGACGACCTCGACGACATCCGGGCCGCGGCCGAGGCCGCCGGTCCGGGTGCGACGGGTGTGGTCGTCGGTGGCGGCCTGCTCGGACTCGAGGCCGCCAACGCACTCAAGCTCATGGGGATGACCCCGCACGTGGTGGAGTTCGCCCCGCGTCTGATGCCGATGCAGGTCGACGAGGGCGGCGGCGCGATCCTGAAGAACCTGGTGACCGAGCTCGGACTCGAGGTCCACACCGGGGTCGGGACGTCGGAGATCGCCGACGCCGAGGACGGCGGCCTGCGGGTCACGCTGTCCGACGAGTCGACGATCGACGCCTCGCTCGTGGTGTTCTCCGCCGGCGTCCGACCGCGCGATCAGCTCGCTCGGGACGCGGGACTGGCCGTCGGCGAGCGCGGCGGCGTGCTCGTCGACGCCGGTTGTGGAACCGACGACGAGAACGTCTACGCCATCGGCGAGGTCGCCGCCGTCGAAGGCCGCTGCTACGGCCTCGTCGCCCCCGGTTACTCGACCGCCGAGGTGGTCGCCGACCGTCTGCTCGGCGGGACGTCGGAGTTCCCCGGTGCCGACCTGTCCACGAAGTTGAAGCTCCTCGGCGTCGACGTGGCCAGCTTCGGCGACGCGTTCGGCACCACCGAGAACGCGCTGGAGATCACCTACCACGACGCGGTCGCCGGCCGGTACGCGAAGATCGTCGTCAGCGACGACGCGAAGACGCTGCTCGGCGGAATCCTGGTCGGCGACGCATCGGCCTACGCGATGCTCAAGCCGATGGTCGGCCGGGAGATCCCGGGCGACCCCGCTGCCCTCATCGCACCCGAGGGCGGTGCTGCGGTGGGTATGGACGCACTGCCCGACGACGCGGAGATCTGCTCGTGCAACGGCGTCTCGAAGGGTGCCATCTGCTCGGCGATCGCCGACGGTGCGTGCGACATCGCCGCGGTCAAGGGCTGCACCTCGGCCGGCACCACCTGCGGTGGCTGCCTGCCCAGCATCAAGCAACTGCTCGCCGCGTCCGGGGTCGAACTGAGCAAGTCGCTGTGCGACCACTTCACCCAGTCGCGCGCCGAGCTGTTCGAGATCGTCGCGGTGACCGGAATCCGCACGTTCTCCGAACTCGTCGACCGGTACGGCACCGGGCAGGGTTGCGAGATCTGCAAGCCGACGGTCGCGTCGATCCTCGCGTCGACCTCCAGCGACCACATCCTCGAGGGCGAGCAGGCCGCGCTGCAGGACACCAACGACCACTTCCTGGCGAACATGCAGAAGAACGGCTCGTACTCGGTCGTGCCGCGGATGCCCGGTGGCGAGGTCACGCCCGAGCAGCTGATCGTGATCGGTGAGATCGCGCGCGACTTCGGGCTGTACACCAAGGTCACCGGCGGCCAGCGGATCGACCTGTTCGGTGCGCGCGTCGACCAGTTGCCCGAGATCTGGCGGCGCCTCGTCGACGCCGGGATGGAGTCGGGGCAGGCGTACGGCAAGAGCCTGCGGACGGTGAAGAGTTGCGTCGGTTCGACGTGGTGCCGGTACGGCGTGCAGGACTCGGTCGGCATGGCCGTGCTCCTGGAGAAGCGGTACCGCGGACTCCGCTCACCCCACAAGATCAAGTTCGGGGTGTCGGGATGTGCCCGCGAGTGCGCCGAGGCGAGGGGCAAGGACGTCGGTGTCATCGCCACCGAGCACGGCTGGAACCTCTACGTCGGCGGCAACGGCGGCCAGAGCCCCAAGCATGCGGTGCTGCTCGCCAGCGGAGTGGATGACGAGACCCTCGTCGCCTACATTGATCGGTACCTCATGTTCTACATCCGAACAGCCGATCGACTGCAGCGCACGGCGCCGTGGCTGGAGTCGCTCGAAGGTGGTCTCGACCATCTGAAGGACGTGGTGTGTGAGGACAGCCTGGGGCTCGCCGCCGAACTCGAGGAGGCGATGGCCCGCCACGTCGGCGGTTACCAGGACGAGTGGGCCGCGGTGCTCGCGGACGAGGACAAGCTGAAGCGGTTCGTCTCGTTCGTGAATGCGCCCGATGTCGTCGACCCGACGATCCGGTTCTCCGAGTACGAGCGCAAGGCGCCGGTGCTGCTCGACATGCCGGCGGTCCGTCCGGGTGCGACCGCTCCGTCGGGCCCCGATGGAGTGAGCGAGCGACCGGTGAGAGAAGGAGTGCCCACATGACCATCGCGCCAGGGGAGGCCGACACCATGTCCGCAGAGACGACACCCACCGGCGCCGCCACGGCGTGTGAGGGGAGCTGGGTGCGCGCTTGTTCGATCGACGACCTGATCGTCGGTCGCGGCGTCGCCGTGCTGGGTCCCGAGGGTGTGCAGGCCGCGCTGTTCCGTCTGCCCGCCGCCGAGTCCGATCGCGAGGCGGCGCCCGGGCGCTCCCGCCTGTACGCGATCGGCAACATCGATCCGTTCGGTCGCGCCGCGGTCCTCTCCCGGGGACTCACCGGCGACCGCGGGGGCGAACCCACCGTCGCCTCGCCGCTGGGTAAACAGGTCTTCGCGCTGCGCACCGGGATCTGCCTGGACGACGAGACGGTGTCGGTCCCCAGCTACGGTGTGCGGGTGGTCAACCGCATCGTCGAGGTGTTCTTCCCGGCGTGAACACCATGACCCCCGCCGGTGCAGACCCTGCCGGCGCAACCTCACCGGACCCCGACCCGTTGCCGCTCGCCGGTTTCACGATCGGGATCACCGCCGCGCGTCGCGCCGAGGAGTTCGCGGTACTGCTGGAACGACGCGGTGCCGAGGTGATGCAGGCCCCGACCATCCGCATCCTGCCGCTGGTCGACGACACCGAACTCGAGCGGGTGACCGAGGAACTCATCGCCCACCCGCCCGAGGTGATGGTCGCCACGACCGGTATCGGCTTCCGCGGGTGGGTCGAGGCCGCCGACGGGTGGGGCAACGCCGAGGCCGTCCTACGGGCGCTGTCCGATAGCCGGCTGATCGCACGCGGCCCGAAGGCCAAGGGCGCGATCCGGGCGGCGGGGCTGCGCGAGGAGTGGTCGCCGGAGAGCGAGTCCTCCTCGGAGGTCCTCGACCGGCTGCTGGAAGAGGGCGTCGACGGCGTCCGGATCGCGGTGCAGTTGCACGGTGCCACCAGCGAGTGGGAACCGCTGCCGGACTTCTGCACGGTGCTGCGCGCCGCCGGTGCCGAGGTGGTTGCGATCCCGGTGTACCGCTGGCATATGCACCCCGACGTGGCGCGCATCGACAAGATGATCGGCGCGGTGCTCCGCGGCGATCTCGACGCGATCACCTTCACCAGCGCCCCGGCGGCGGCGTCGATCCTGACCCGTGCCAAAGAACTCGGCAAGCTGCAGCAGTTCATCCACGCACTGCGGACCGCGGTACCGGTCATGTGCGTGGGCTCGGTGACCGCCAGTCCGCTGGAGGCGCTGCAGATCCCGACGATCTACCCGCGCCGGTTCCGTCTCGGCGCGCTCGCGCGCCTGATCACCGACGAACTGCCGCGGCGGAGCCACCTGCTGCGGGTCGCCGGGCACGACACCGCCATCCGCGGCCAGGCCGTCGTGGTCGACGGTGAGCTCCGTGAGATGTCGGCGACGAGTCTGCTCCTGCTCAAACTGTTGGCCCGCAACCCCGGTCGCGTGGTCTCGCGGCAGGAGTTGCTCGCCGGTCTGCCCGGTGACAGCTCCGACACCCATGCGGTCGAGGTCGCCGTTGCTCGACTCCGTGCCGCACTCGGGGATTCGAAGATGGTGCAGACCGTCGTCAAGCGTGGTTACCGGCTCGCGGTCGACCTCGAGTACGACGCCGAAGACGAGTGAGAAGGAAGCGAGAACACATGCACGACAACCATGTACGGCTTCCGCACGGTGACCGGTTGCAGGGGTACAGCCCCGTCCTGGTCGCGCACGGGACCCGCAACCCGCACGGGGTCAACGTGATCGCCCAGATCGCCGAGGCCGTCAGCGCCCGCATCGGGCTCACCCGCACCGCATTCGTCGACGTCCTCGGACCGACGCCGAGCGAGGTCATCGCCGACCTGGAACGTCCGGCGGTGCTGGTGCCCGCGTTCCTCGCCTCGGGCTACCACGTCCGCAAGGACCTGCCCGAACACGTCGCGGCCGCCGGCCGGGCGGACACCGTCGTCACCCGGGCGCTGGGTCCCGATCCGGCCATCGCCTCGGTCGCCCGACTCCGGCTGGCCGAAGCGGGCTGGGAACCGGGCGACGCGGTCGTGCTCGCCGCCGCCGGGTCATCGGACGAGAGTGCCTGCGGGCAGGTTCATCTGGCCGCCCGGCAGCTGGAATCGCTGATCGGCGGACGGGTCGAGGTCGGGTTCATCACGACCGCGACCCCCACTGTGCCCGAGGCGGTCGAGCGGGCCCGGCGCACGGGACGGCGGGTCGTGATCGCCAGCCACCTCCTCGCCCCGGGCCTGTTCCATCAGCGCCTGAGCACCTACGGCGCGGACGCGGTCGCCGCACCCCTGGGGCCGGACCCCAGGATCGTCGACCTGATCGTCACGCGGATGCGTGCGGCCATCAGTCCGTACCGACGTGTGCCGGTCCCGCGCCACGTCTGAGCTGCCCCGCAAACCCACCCTTTTTCGGCATATTCAGCACCCTCCAAGGGGGTGGGTATGCCGAGAACAGGTGGGTTTGCGGGTCGGTCACGTGGCGGGGTCCCACCGGCACTCGCGCAGTCGGATTCGCCCGTCGGTGACCGGAACACCCTCCGCCCGCAGCCGTTCCAGCTGACGAGTCGCGAGATGCGGCGCCGGCCGGCCGCCGGCGGGCACCACACGGTGCCAGGGCAGGTCGGCCGAATCGGTCCGCATGATCCAGCCGACGATCCGCGGGCTCGACAACCCGGCCGCGGCGGCCAGGTCGCCGTAGGTGCTCACCTGGCCGGCCGGAATGGCCGACACGAGTGCACGGACCCGTTCGACCTGCTCCTCGGTGATGGCTGCCATCGTCGCCTCGACAGATGTCGTCGCTACAGCAGCGATCGGACCAGCGCGGCCGCGAGCCCGGGCTCGAGGAACGGCACCATGTGGCCGCAGTCGGCATGGTGGACGGTGACCTCGTCGCCGCGCTCGCTCGCGCACGCATCGAGGAAGGCCGGCCGCACGAACGGGGGCTGGACCTGGTCGGCGACCACCACGTGGGTGGGCACACCTGGCGGCGGAAGCACTGCGGGCCTAGCCATCTCGCTCCACGACGCCGCTGCGGCGGGTGCGCTCACCCGCCAGCCGACCCGGCCGCGCGGCCGGGGGACGAGGTGTTCGGCGAGTTCGGCCTCCATGAGCTGGTCGGGAACGGCGGCCCAGCCCTCCGCACGTTTCGCGGCGCGGGCGGTGTCGGCATCCGCGTAGTCCCAGTTGTCGAGACTGTCGGTGGCCACGTCGAGCGCGAATTCGGGGTCGAGGCCCTGCGCGGGGTCGAGCAGCACCAGCCCCTTCACCGCATCCGGGCGGCGGTTGGCCAGGTGCAACGCCAGCGCGCCACCGAACGAGTGACCCACGACGACCACCGGATGCTCATCGGCGGGGATGTGTTCGTCGATCACCGCGGACAACGCCCGCACCTGGTGCTCGATGCTCCATGGCGGTCGCCACGGAGACCGGCCGTGACCGATCAGATCCGGCGCGACGAGGCGCACGCCGGGGAGGTGATCGGTCAGCGCTGCCCAGCGGCGGCCGTGCCCGGTGAGTCCGTGGATCGCGAGAACCGCAGGACCGCTGCCGAAGACATGCGTGTTGAGAGCTGTCACCCGTCCATCCTGCCGTACGCCGCGCGGCGGACTCTGACACAGGTCGCGGGGACACAGGTCGCGGGCACGGCCGACGAGGCCGTCGGTGGGCCGTGATTCGATGGATGCATGAGTCGGAAACCGGGTGCCCAGACCCCGCGGAGCGCGCTGCGTGCGCGACTCGTCGCGGCCCCCGACCCGACGGACCGGCCCCGGCACTGGCCACCGTCCGTGGCGCAGGTGATCGACCCGCCCACGAGTCGGCCGGCGGACGAGGAGCAGGCGTGGCGCCCGGTGCGGGTGCACGGCGGCCCCGGGAGCGGGAAGACCGCACTGATCGTCGACGCCGCGGTCGCCCGCCTGCTCGACCCCGCCACCGATCCGGAGTCGGTCCTCGTCCTGGCGTCGAGCCGACGCGCCGCCGTCGCGCTCCGGGAGGAGATCACCCGGCGCGTCCTGTCCGCGGGCTCGAGCGGTCGCCGGGTGCTCGGCGGTGCGCTGCGCGAGCCGCTGGTGCGGACCGTGCACTCCTACGCCTTCGCGATCCTCCGCTTACAGGCGCAGGCCCACAACAATCCGCCGCCGCGCCTCATCACGGGGTCCGAACAGGACGTCGTCCTGCGTGAACTGCTCGCCGGTGACATCGAGGACGGCGCCGGGTACTGGCCTGCCCACCTACGGCCCGCGCTGGGCACCGACGGGTTCGCCCAGGCGTTGCGCGACCTGATGATGCGCGCCGCCGAACGCGGGGTGGGTCCGGAAGAGCTTGCCGCGCTGGGGCGTACGCACAAACGACCGGAGTGGGCCGCGGCCGCCCGGGCCTACGCGCAGTACGAGCAGAACATGCTGCTGCGCGGGGCGGTCGGGCTCGAGACCCCGGGGGCCTCGGCGCCCGCGGTCGACGCGGCCGAATTGATCGGGTCGGCCCTGTCGGCCTTCGCCACCGATCCCGACCTGCTGAGCGGCGAGCGTCGTCGTATCCGGCATCTGCTGGTCGATGACGCGCAGCATCTCGACCCGCAGGCGGCGCAGCTCATCACGCTGGTCGGCACCGGAACCCTCTCGACGATCATCGCCGCCGACACCGACCAGTCCGTGTTCGGATTCCGGGGTGCGAGTCCGCGATTCGCGGACGGGCTGGCCGAACCGGGCAGCCCGCTCGACATCCTGCTGGAACACGATCACCGCGCCCGGCCCGAGCTGTCCCGCCTCGGGCGCGCGATCGCCGCCCGGCTGCCCGGCGCTCGCCCGCACCCGTATCCCGACCCGGTGACGGATTCGGCCGACGCCGACCCGGGCGCGGCCGATGGGGGAGGCGCGGCCGCGGTGCGCGTGTACGGGTCTGCCGCGAAAGAGGCCACCGCCATCGCCGACCTCCTGCGGCGTGCGCATCTGTTCGACGGGGTCCCGTGGTCGCAGATGGCGGTCGTCGTCCGGTCGGTGTCACTGGCCCTGCCGCCGCTCCGACGCGCCTTCCGGTCCGCGGGCGTACCCCTGACGACGCCCGCGAGCGACCTGCCCCTGCATCGGCAACGAGCCGTCATCGGACTGATGCTGGTGCTGCGCGCCGTCGCCGCGCGGGCGGCCGCGGGAGCAGATGCCGACCTGCCCGACACCACCGACCCGGAGACCACCGACCTGTTCACCAGCGAGCTCTTCAGCACCGAGGACACGCTCACGTTGCTGTCCGGTCCGATCGGGGCGGCCGACCCGGGCTCGATGCGCCGTCTCCGACGCGGTGTGCGGCGTCTCGACGATGCCGATGACCCAGCAGGACAACCGGATTCGCTCACGTCGCTGACCCGCGCCATCCTCGACCCCGAGGTCGGCGCGCGCTATCGCCGACGGCTCACCGAGACCGAGGCGGCGCCGCTGGCCCGCGTGCTGGACGTCGTCGGTGCGGCCCAGCGGGTCCATGACGCGCGCCGCGGGATCGAGGAGACCCTGTGGGCGGCGTGGCAGGCCACGGGACTCGAGCGGCGGTGGGCGGCATCGGCGGTCCGCGGCGGCCCGGCCGGTGAACAGGCCGACCGCGACCTCGACGCGGTCATGGCGATGTTCGAATCCGCCGCGGATTTCACCGACACGCTGCCCGCGGCCGGGCCCGCCGGATTCGTGCACTACCTGTCCCAGTTGCAGATCCCGCGCGACAGCCGAACAGCCACCGCCGCAACCGAGTCGGTGACCGTGCTGTCCGCGCACGCCGCGGTGGGGCGGGAATGGGAGGTCGTCGCCGTCGCCGGGGTCCAGGACGGACTGTGGCCGTCGCTGCGCAGCCGGGGTGGCGTTCTCGCCACCGGGCAACTCGTCGACCTCCTCGACGGTATGGCCGCCGACGCCGTGGACACCGTCGCCCGTGGGGCGACGGCACTCGCCGACGAGCGCCGGCTCTTCCTCGTCGCCTGCACCAGGGCGCGAAGCCGGCTGCTCGTGACCGCGGTCGAGGACGGCAGCGGGGACGCCTCGCCGTCGCGGTTCATCACCGAGCTCGCAGATCTGGTGGGGGACAACGACGATCCGGCCGAGTCGGCCCGCGCCGAGGTACGGCTCGATCCAGGCGTCGACCGGGTGCTCTCGTTGCCGTCCCTCGTCGCGACACTTCGGTCGGCGGTGATCGCCGGCGTCGACGAACCCGATGCACCCCGGACGAAGGCCGCGGCGCGTCTGCTGGCCGAGCTCGCCGACTCCGACATCCCGGGTGCGCACCCGCGCGACTGGTTCGGGCTCGCCGCACCCAGCACCGACGATCCGCTGTGGACGCCGGAGTCGGGGGCGCTGACGCTCTCACCGTCGAATGTCGATGCACTGACCCGCTGTTCGCTGCGGTGGGTGCTCGAACGCAACGGCGGCCGCGACGGCGACGGCACCCCCGCGCTGACCGGCAGTCTCGTGCACACGCTCGTCCAGGCGGTGGCAGGCCAGCTCGACCCGGCTGAGGTGACGGCGGCGCTGCGCGGCATCTGGGAACGGGTCGACACCGGGGCGGGCTGGTACTCGGCTCGCGAACTCGAACGGGCCGAGGGCATGCTGGGGCACTTCCGGGAGTGGCTGCGCATCTCGCGTGCCGATCTCGAGGAGGTGGGCGTCGAATTGCCGATCGACGCAACCATTCCCGCGGCGTCGGGGCCGGATTCCGACGAGCCCGCGGTCCGTCTGCGCGGGCGTGTCGACCGCCTCGAGACCGATGGCGCCGGCCGCCCGGTCGTCGTCGACGTGAAGACCTCGAAGAACCCCATCACCAAGGCCGACGCCGACGAGCACGCGCAGATGGCGGCCTATCAGGTGGCGTTGGCGCACGGCGGCGTGCCCCAGTTCGGCGACGCCGCGCCGGGCGGCGCCCGACTGGTCTACGTGTCGACCGCGAACCGCAATTCCGGTGCGGCCGAGCGTGTTCAGTCGCCGCTCACGCCGGAGTTGCTAGACGAGTGGATCGGGGTGGTGCGTCGCGCGGCCCGGGCGAGTATCGGTCCGACGTACAGCGCGACGCCCAACCCGGGCTGTGTGCACTGCAACCTCACCACCAGCTGTCCGGCCCAGATCCCGGGGAAGGCGGTCACCGATGACTGACCTGCAGGATCGGACCGAACGGCCGATGGTCGGGGCGAAGTCGCTGGCCGCGGCGCTGGGTCTGCCCGATCCCACGCCCGAGCAGGTGGCCGTGATCGAGGCACCCATGGAGCCGATGCTCGTCGTCGCCGGAGCCGGGGCCGGCAAGACCGAGACGATGGCCTCACGCGTGGTGTGGCTGGTGGCCAACCAGCTCGTGGCCCCCGACGAGATCCTCGGACTCACCTTCACGCGCAAGGCCGCGAGCGAACTCGGCGCCCGCATCCGGCGTCGGCTCTCGATGCTTGCCGGGTCGCCGGCGCTGCGGAACTGGGATCCCGACGGCGCGTTGGCCGCCCGCCTGCGCGGCGCCGACCCCGAGGTGAGCACCTATCACGCCTACGCCGGCCGGTTGATCGCCGACTACGGGCTGCTGCTGCCGGTGGAACCGTCGTCGACGCTGCTCACCGAGACCGAGCTCTGGCAGCTCGCGTTCTCCCTCGTCTCCGCGTGGCCGGGCGAGCTGAACACCAAGAAGGTGCCGGCGAGTGTCACCGAGGCGGTGCTCAAGCTGTACGGCGAGATGTCCGAGCACCTCGTCGACATCGCCGACCTCGCGCAGGCGGGTTCGACGCTGTACGAACTCGTCGACACCCTCCCGAAGGGCCCCAAGCAGCGTGACAAACCGACCCAGGCGCTGCTGAAGGTCCAGGAGGTCATCGACGAACGTCGCGAGCTGATCCCGATGGTCATAGCGCTGGGCGAGACGATGCGCGCCCAGTCCGCGCTCGACTTCGGCAGCCAGATGTCGCTGGCGGCACGGCTGGTGGTGTCCAATTCCGAGGTCGTGACCGCCGAGCGCACCGCCTTCCGCGCGGTTCTCCTCGACGAGTACCAGGACACCGGCCACTCGCAACGGGTGTTGCTGTCGACCCTGTTCGGCGGGCACGGCCGCGCGCCGGTCGCGGTCACCTCGGTCGGCGACCCCATCCAGTCCATCTACGGGTGGCGTGGCGCCTCGGCGGCCAACCTGCCGCGGTTCGCGCGCGACTTCCCACGACCCGACGGGACCCCGGCCCGGCGCCTCGAACTGCTCACCAGCTGGCGCAACTCGGCCCAGGGCTTGCGGTTGGCGAATCAGATCTCCGCGGAGCTCCGACGCCGCGGTATCCCGGTCAGTGTGCTCCGGCCGCGTCCCGATGCCCCGGACGGAACGGCGTCGATCGCCCTGACCGAAACGGTTCTGGACGAACGGAACTGGATCGCCGACGCCATCGAGGAACGCTACCAGGCGGCCGAGGCCGCAGACGTCGCGCCGCCGACCACCGCGATCCTGGTGCGCCGCAACGAGGATTCGGCGCCGCTGGCCGCCGAGCTCGAGAGTCGGGGCATCCCCACCGAGGTGGTCGGCATCGGCGGGCTGCTGCACGTCCCGGAGATCGAGGACATCGTCGCGACCCTGCGCGTGATGGCCGACCCGATGGCCGGGACCGCGGTCATGCGTCTGCTCACCGGGGCCCGCTGGCGGCTCGGCGCCAAGGACCTCGCCGCGCTCTGGCGTCGGGCCACCAACCTGGCGGCGGAGAGCTTCGCCGAGGCGGGCGGGGTGGTCACCAGCAGGGAAGCGCTCGACGCCGCACTCGATGCGGTGCTGCCCACCGAGATCGTCGACCGGGCGGGCATCGCCGACGCCGTCGTCGACCCCGGCGAACCCACCGACTACAGCCCGGAGGGTTACGCCCGCATCCGGGCGTTCGGTGCGCAGTTGGAGTCACTGCGTCGGCGCATCGGACAACCGCTGCCCGAACTCGTCGCCGACGTGGAGAACACGATCGGGGTCGGCGTCGAGGCGCAGATCCGGGCGCGGCGCATGCGGGGTGCGATCACCGGACGCGAACACCTCGACGCCTTCGCCGACTACGTCAGTCATTACGCTGATCGTCCGGGAGCGAATCTGCCTGGACTGCTCGCCTTCCTGGATGCTGCCGAGACCATCGAGAAGGGTCTCGAACCGGGCCGCATCGAGGTGGCCGAACAGCGGGTGCAGATCCTCACCGTGCATGCGGCCAAGGGCCTGGAATGGGATGTCGTCGCGATCCCGCACCTGGCGAAGGGGATCTTCCCCAGCGCCAAGGCCGACACCACATGGTTGGGCAGTGCGCGCGAACTCCCGGCGGACCTGCGCGGCGATCTGGCGATCCCGGCCGAGGCGGCCGACGGTGCGCCGGAGGGGTTCCCGATCCTGAAGATCGACACCGTGGCCGACCGCAAGCAGCTCGAGGACGCCCTGACCGACCACAAGGCCGCGATCGGCGAACGGCGACTCGAGGAGGATCGCCGGTTGCTCTATGTGGCGCTCACCCGCGCCCGGCACGACCTGCTGATCTCGGCGCACCACTGGTCGGAGACCGGCGACAAACCCCGCGGCGGTTCGGATTTCTTCGACGAGTTGATGACCGGCATCGATGAGGCGATCGCCGACCCGAGCGTCGACTCGACCGGTCTGTCGATCGCGGTGCGGACGCCACCGCCCGAACCGGACAGCCCGAATCCGTTGGCCGAACGCGCGATCGCGGCGCCGTGGCCGCGTGATCCGCTCGCGGGCCGCCGCGACTCGGTACAGCGGGCGGCCGACCTGGTCGCCGACGCCATCGCCGGCCGCGCGGCGCCCGCGCTGTTCGACACACCTGCTGCCCAGTCCGGCCCCGCCGACGCCGAGACCCCCGCAACGCCACCGGCCGACCCCGCGGACGAGATCGGGGCGTGGGAGGCCGAGGTGTCGGCCCTGCTCGCCGAGCATCATCAGGCCAACCAGGCGCTCGTCGAGGTGTCGTTGCCGACCCATCTGTCCGTCAGTCAGCTGGTCGAACTGGACGCCGACGAGGCCGAGTTCGCTCGTCGGCTCCGCCGGCCCACCCCGTTCCGGCCCAACCCGATGGCCCGGCGCGGCACCGCGTTCCACGCCTGGGTGGAACGCTGGTTCGGGGCGACACGGCTCCTCGACATCGACGAACTGCCCGGCGCCGCCGACGCGACGGCGAGTCCCGACGCCGATCTCGAGGAACTGCGGGCCGCGTTCCTCTCCTCGCCCTGGGCGAATCGCAGCCCGACCGAGGTGGAGGTGCCCTTCGAGACCGTCATCGGCGGGATCGTCGTGCGCGGACGGATCGACGCGGTCTTCGCCGAGAAGGACGGTTCGTGGACGGTCGTGGACTGGAAGACCGGTGTGATCCCCGAACCCGCCCGCCGGGAATCACTCTTCATCCAGCTCGCCGCGTACCGCCTGGCGTGGGCGCAGCTGGCCGGGGTGGAGCCGACCAAGGTCCGCGCCGCGTTCCACTATGTGCGCGACGGGCACACCCTGGAGGCCGACGACCTGCCCGACGAGGCGACCCTCGCCGCGAAGCTGGCCCGCTGAGCGCGCCGGTGCCCCGGGACAGCTCCCGCCACATGCCTTGTGATGCCCCGAGGTGGGCTACATTGCAGCGTGTGAGCGAACTCGACGTGCGCGTGCGTGCCGGTGGCTAACCGTCTGCGCCGACGCTTCGGCGGTACCGAGCTGGCCAACCGGCCCGACCACGCACTGGTCGGCGTCGTCCGCATCCCCGAACTCCAGCAGAGCCCGAGCCGGGCGATCGGTCGGCGCGTCTTCTGGGCGACCCTGGCGCTGCTGTTCACCTCGGTCGTGGTCTGGCTGGATCGCGCCGGCTATCGCGATGCCCAGGACAACGAGCTGTCGTACCTGGACGCGCTCTACTACTCCGCGGTGACCCTCTCCACGACCGGCTACGGCGACATCACACCGATCACCCCGTTCGCCCGTTTCATCAACCTCGTCATCATCACGCCGTTGCGCGTGCTGTTCCTGATCGTGCTGATCGGTACCACCCTCGAGGTGCTCACCGAACGGTCGCGCCAGGCGCTCAAGATCCAGCGTTGGAGGAATACCGTGCGCAATCACACCGTGGTCATCGGCTACGGCACCAAGGGCCGCACCGCGGTGGACGCCATGCGGGGCGACGGCATCAAGCCCTCCGAGATCGTCGTCGTCGACGCGGACGCCACCGTGCTCGAGGCGGCCGCCTCCGACGGGCTGGTCACCGTGCGCGGCGACGCCACCAAGTCGGATGTGCTCCGCCTCGCCGGTGTCGCGCACGCCGCCAGCATCGTCGTCGCCACCAGCCGCGACGACACCGCGGTCCTCGCCACGCTCACCGCCCGCGAACTCAATCCGCGGGCGAAGATCGTCGCGTCGATCCGGGAGTCGGAGAACACCCACCTGATGCGCCAGTCCGGCGCCAACTCGGTGGTGGTGTCGTCGGAGACCGCCGGCCGCCTCCTCGGGATCGCGACGATGACCCCGTCGGTGGTCGAGGTGATCGAGGACCTCCTGACCCCGGATGCCGGCTACGCCATCGCCGAGCGCGAGGTCGACCCGACCGAGACCGGCGGATCGCCCGCCCACACCCGCGACATCGTCCTGGGTGTTGTGCGGAACGGTGTGCTGCACCGCGTCGACGACAGCGAGGTCGAACAGATCGAAGTCGGTGACCGGCTGCTGTACGTCCGCACCAACCCCAACGACGACTGATCGTTCCGTCATCGAGAAAGGCCGTGTCACCGTGCATTTCGACATGCCCCAGCCGCCGCTGCTGTCGCGGGCGGTGTTCGACCGGGCGGACGCGATCCGCGACGACGCCGAGCGGATGGCCGCCGGCTGGCCGACGGCCAAGGTGCTGTTGATCGACGCGGCCGGCCGCTACCCGGTCACCGATTCCGGTGCGCTGCACTGGGTTGCGGCTCCGACCGTGGCCGAGGCGCCGCCGGGGGATGCGGTGATCCTCGGCTTCGACGGGTCGGGCGGCGCCGGTGGAGCCGACCTGTGGACGCGCCGGGTGGACCACATCGACGGACCGACCGATGACGCCCGACGCGGTGCGACGCGACTGTCCGCCGACGAGGCGGGGCTCCTCGCGACCGCCCTGGGAATCCTGAACTGGCATGCGACCGCGAGTCATTCACCGGTCGACGGTTCCGTCACCCGGCCGGCCCGCGGTGGTTGGGTCCGGCGCAGTGTGGATTCCGGCCGCGACGAGTTCCCGCGGACCGACCCGGCGATCATCACCGTCGTCCACGACGGCGCCGATCGCATCCTGCTCGGCCGCCAGTCGGTGTGGCCGCAGGGTTGGTATTCGACGCTGGCCGGCTTCGTCGAGCCGGGGGAGTCGCTCGAACAGTGCGTCCTGCGCGAGGTGTACGAAGAGGTCGGGATCGTGGTGCGGGAACCGCGCTACCTCGGCAGTCAGCCGTGGCCGTTCCCGCGGTCGCTGATGCTGGGATTCGCCGCACTCGGCGACCCGGCCGACGAGTTGGCGTTCCTCGACGGCGAGATCGGCGATGCGCAGTGGTTCCACCGCGACGAGGTCCGGGCGGCGCTGGCCCGGGGCGACGGCTGGTCCCGCGCCGAGGCGCCGGGTTCCGACGACGCCGACCGTCTGCGCCTCCCCGGATCGATCTCCATCGCTCGTTCGATGATCGAGGCCTGGGCGGCCTCTGGTCCCTGATCCGAAAGAACCACAAAACCCTGCTGCGTGGGGTGCAAGCGATGCCTTCCCTCTGCTCCCTGAGCAGCCTATGAGGGTTTGTGTCAACAGGGTCCTGTGGTGGGTGTGGGCGTGGGTGTTCGGCCCGGCGGCCGGTTGGCGTGTCGGGATGGGTGCGTGGTGGGGGGTTCGGGTTGGCCGGGGTCGTGCCTGG
>NZ_SCOC01000029.1:0-58211 GCF_005502615.1 Gordonia sp. ALPHA1B1
CCCCGGCACCCCGACCCGGCGGGCTCCGGCGTATCCGAAGCGCGGCGATCGACCGGTTGCACGGACACAACCGGGCGGCGCTCGTCATCGGCCCCCTGGCTCTACCGTCCCGCGCGGTCGCCGCCGAACGGATCGTCCGGCTCGCGCGAATCGGTCCACACACCCGGGTCGGGCTCCTGCCCTCGCCGCACCGGCGACTCTGGGTCTTCGATCCGGACGCGGCGGCCGACGCGGTCATCGCCGCACCACCCCCGGCGGCGGGTGCCGATCCGGCCCGCCTGTTCGAGGCCCTGTACTCGCTGCCACACCGGCCGCTTCGGATCGTGCTGGCCGGTGATCACCTCGCGCTGGACTACGACCACGGACTCGGCGACCTCACGCTGCTGAATCTGATCGTCGACGTGATCGTCGGCGCGGTCGACCCGTCGGGGTTGCCGCCCCGGGGCCCCGCCGTCCCCCCACTGCTCGTCGCGGCGGCGGCCACCGTGGCCGATCCACGACGAGCCCTGGCGCTCTTGCGTTTCCGGCGACACCGCGAAATAGTCCAGCCGGTGCCTGCGCGGCGACCGGTGCCTCCCCGACGACCGGCGGCCGCGAATGTCCACATCCCGGCCGACGACGTCGAAGCGATCCGGTCCGGCCGGGCGGCGTCGATGCCGGGAACCGGCCTGTTCGCCGTCTACACGGTCGCCCTGGTCGCCGCACTGACCGAGGCCGGCGTGGCGCTCAACCCGATGGTCACGCTGCCCTTCGACGCGCGCCATCACCTGCCGACGTCGATGCGGACCTACGCCAATTTCTCTGCGAGACTGAGCTTTCCGGTGTCCGACACCACGTCGGCGGCCGCCCTGCAACGGGAGATGACCGCGTCGGCCCGGATGGGCCGGCCGGCTGCCAACCTGGCGCTCGCCAGCGTCAAGACCCTGCGCCGTGCCCGCACGGGCGGATCGGCTTCGCCGGCCCCGTGCGTCCCCGCCGAGGGCCCGGTCCATGCAGAGCTGCTCCATTCGAGTGTCGGTCACCTGCCCGGCCGCCGACGCGGCTGGCAGTGGTCCGACCCGGCGCGTGCCACCGTCATCGCCGTGGCCACGCCACCGTCGGCGGCCGGTATCACGGTCACGACCGGATTCGTGGACGGCGGGATCTCCATGACCGCCGCATTCCGCGACGACGTCTTCGACCCGGCCCGTATCCGCGCGGCCATGGATGCCGTCGCGGGGCACGCCGCCCGGATCGTCGGGGTGCCCTGACGCCCTCCGGTCCCCCGCCTCATCAGCGAACCCCATCCGACCCCGAGCTATCGAAGGCCGAAAAACGTGCTGTCCTCCCATCCTGTCGAGCCACTGGCCGACCCGGTGACCCCAGTCCCCGTCGCGGCCGTGCACGCTGATCCGGTCCCCGACGATGCAGTCCGGACAGAGCCGACCCTCTCGGTGATCGTCTGCTGCTACACGGAGCGTCGACGTCGGCTGCTCGACGCCGCGATCGCCGAGGTCCGCGCGCAACTGGGTCCCGCCGACGAACTGCGCGAGGGCGCCGGGCGACCGGTGTTCTGTTTCACCGGCGCGGGCGCATCCGCGCTCACCTTCGTGCCATTCGCCGATCGCATCGGCGAACTCGACGCCATCGGTTCGGTTTTCGCGTTCGCGCCACATGGCCTGGACACCCGCGGCATCCCCGACTGGACGGTCGACGCCGCCGTCCGGCGTCACCTCCGCGACCTACGTCGCATCCAGCCGGAGGGGCCTTACATCCTCGTGGGCCATTCGCTGGGCGGGTTCATCGCCCTGGAGACCGCGCGACGCATCGAGGCCGACGGGCACCGTGTCGATCTGGTCGTCGTGGTGGACACGTTCGTCCCACCGCGGGTGCTGCATCGCGCCAAGCGCGCCGACCCGTCTCTCACGACGACCACCACATATGAACCGCTACCCCGAAAAGAACTGTGGCGCCGACGAATTCGTGTTCCACTCGCAGGTGTGGTGAGAACCTCGCCGACCGCCGACGCGCAGGCACTCGAGGAACTCGGTGTCCGGGTGGCGCGGCTGCACCGCCCCCGCCCGTACACCGGTCGCGCGCTCGTGGTGCAGGGCAGCGAGAATCGTGACGACCCGTCGGTGTGGCGGCGGCACATCGTGACCGGGGACGTCGATGTCCTCCGTCTCGAGTGCAATCACCTGTCCGTGGTCCGCGAGCCCCACATCGGCGACGTCGTCGACGCCATCGGCGCCGCACTCGGGCAGCCTCAGCCGTAGGCGACGTCGACGGCGTATCGGGTGAACCCGAGGCGCTCGTAGGTGTGCAGCGCGGCGACGTTGTCACCCTCCACGTAGAGGTTGATCTCCGAGACGCCCTCGCGCGCAAGATGATGCAGGCCGGCGAGCGTCAACAACCGACCCAGTCCGCGACCCTGCGCCGCAGGATCGACGCCGACGATGTACACCTCGCCGAGGTCCGCGTCGTGCCGCTTCGTCCAGTGGAACCCGAGGAGCTTGCCATCTCCCCCGCCCGATCCGTCGCCGGCACGGTCGAAGGCGAGGAACAAACCCGCCGGATCGAACCAGTCGGCGGCAACCCGTTCACGGATCTGCTCCGGCGACCAGCCACCCTGCTCGGGGTGCCAGTCGAAGGCCGCGTTGTTCACCCGCAGGATCTCGGCGTCATCGGCCGGTCCGGCATAGGTCCGCAGGTCGACCGTCGGGTCGACGACGAGTTCGGGGAGTTCGTGGCCGGGCCCGACCGGCCGGCGCAGTTGCAGTAGTTCGCGACGTTTCGTCAGGCCCATCGCCGCAGCGAGCGCCACCGCGCCAGGCAGGTCACCGTGTGCCCACACCCGGACCCCGGACCCCGTTTCGGGCGCGGACGCCGCCGCGAACGACGCGTCGAGCAGCGCCCGGCCGTGTCCCTCCCGGCGGTGCGCCGGGTCGACGACCGCCTCGATCATCGCCGGCTCGCCGTCGCGACCGGGGACGATGACGGCGTACCCGGCCTTCGACCAGACGTGCACGATCGGCGAACCCTCGGGGGCGTCGATCGCGGCGACCGCCCCCTCCGAGAGCGGGGCGACACCATCGGAGTCGTTCGCCTCGCGCACCAGCCGGTGAGCGAAATCAGCGACGTCGTCGGGCAGTGCGCCTCGACGCACCTGCGGGTCCTCAGTTCCCGGCACTGGCACTGAACTCCTCGTCGAACGGATCGGGACCGTCGAGCGCGTCGTCGAAGTCATCGGTGTCGACCGCACCGGGACCGGAGGCGTCCTCGGACAGGTCGGCGTCGGCCGCGGACGCCCGGCCGCGCGTCGGACGGACGGCCTTGTATCCGACGTTGCGGACGGTCCCGATCAGCGACTCGTGCTCGCTGCCGAGTTTGGCGCGGAGTCGACGGACGTGGACGTCGACGGTGCGGGTGCCGCCGAAGAAGTCGTACCCCCACACCTCCTGGAGCAGCTGGGCGCGCGTGAACACGCGACCCGCATTCTGCGCCAAGTACTTCAGGAGCTCGAACTCCTTGTAGGTCAGGTCGAGCGGACGTCCGCGCAGGCGTGCGGTGTAGGTCCCCTCGTCGATGACGAGTTCACCCAGCGTGACCTTGCCCGAGGACTCCTCCGCGGCAACTCCGCGGGTACGGACCACGAGCAGGCGCAACCGGGCATCGAGCTCGGCCGGACCGGTACCCGGCAGCAGGAATTCGTCGATGCCCCAGTCCGCGTTGACCGCGACCAGCCCGCCCTCGGTCAGCACCGCCGCGACCGGCACCGAGGAGCCGGTGCTGCCCAACAGGCGGCACAGCCCGCGGGCCGCCGCCAGGTCGGCGCGGGCATCGACCAGCGCAACATCGGCGTTCCCCGCCTCCATGAGTGACGACACCTCGGTCGGAGCGGTCCGCACCGTGTGCGCGAGCAGCGACAACGACGGCAAGACCGACTCCGGATTCGGGTCGGCCGTCAACAACAAGAGATCCACCCAGCACTCCGATCTCGTTCGTCCCCGTCCCGGACCATCCAGATCGCTCACCACGACGTGAACGCCACCCGCGCGTGGCTCGGCGATTGTTTACGCCGCCTTACCAACGTGTGCGAGATAGGTGACAGAATAGCGCCACCGGCGCGCTCACCTGTTAACAAGGCGACCACGACCGCCGGATGACCACGACGGGGAGGGTGATCGGCCGAGCATGCCGCGCATCCGGAAAGTGCTTGTCATCGGTGTGGTCGCCGCCCTGGCCGCCGCGGGGGTCGCGCTCGGCGTCGACGTCGGGGCCGCCGTTCGCGGGGAGCATCAGTTCTCCCGCGCCCTCGCCCAATCCCCCCGCGTGACATTCGATCCCGAGGTCACCATCGCGGGTTTCCCGTTCACCTCGCAGTCGTCCGCCGGCCACTTCGACGGGGCCACGATCGCCGCCCGCGGCGTCGAACTACCCGGATGTCCGCCCGCCCGCGGCGTCTGCCGCGGTGAGCTGGGTGCCTCTCTCGGCCCGTTCGACGTGGCCGACGGCAGCGGATTCTCGGCGAGTGATGTTCTCCACACCGGCTCGATCTCGGCGTACACCCGCCTCGATGCCGTCACCCTGGCCCGATATCTGCGCATCGTCGACCTGACCGTCAGCACCCCGGGACCGGACGACACGGCGGGCGCAGGCGGGCCCCAGGACGGCATCGTCAGTCGCGAGACCGGCGTCGTGCTCACCGGCACGGTCGCACTGCCGCCGGGCGACGGGCTCGATCCCGCCGACCCGCCGTCGGCGTCGTCCTATGACGGCCCCAAGGTGCGCGTGAGTGTCTCCGTCGACCTCTCCGTCGTCGACGGCGCACTGGACATCCGGGCAACCGGCTTCTACACCGGCCCCGAACGCCACGTCGACGCCGAGGTCCCGGCGGAAGTCCGCGCCGCGGTGCTCGATCGGTTCAGCCTGACGCTCCCGCGCCTGCCGATGGCCTGGGATGTCGAACCCGATCGCGCGGAGAGTTTCGGCGGGGACGTCCAACTGGTCGGCGACTCCGGTCCGGCATCGGTGCGTCTCGACCGCTTCTGAGCAGTTCAGACCGTGTTCTCCCGCCCTCGGCGGCAAAGCACCCCGGCCGTTGGGGGCTCGATCGGCTCTGTTGTACCCTCGTGGGCATGCAGCAGCGCCGTGAGTACTTGCTCACACGACGCCGGGCGATCGACTTCTGTCGTGTCGCCGACTGCTGTTGTCGCACTCGCCGTTGACGGTGTGACCAACCCGTGCTGCGTGAGCAGCCGGTCCGCCCACACCGTCGATGAGAACGGGGGCGTCTCCACCGAGGTCTGCGACCTCGTTCCCATGCGCCGTCACCCGTGCTCATCTCCCCGAGACGCGGGCATCCTTCTCGCGCCTCACCGTCTCCACCATCTCCATCTGTTCGACGACCATCACCGATCCACTCCGAAAGGACACCGCCATGGCACGTTCCGACGTCCTGGTCAGCACCGAATGGGCTGAGCAGAACCTCAATGCCGACAAGACCGTCTTCGTCGAGGTCGACGAGGACACCTCGGCCTACGACGGCGGGCACATCGCCGGCGCCGTCAAGCTCGACTGGAAGACCGACCTGCAGGATCCGGTCCGCCGCGACTTCGTCGATGCCGAACAGTTCGGCAAGCTGCTCTCTGAGCGCGGGATCGCGAACGACGACACCGTGATCCTCTACGGCGGCAACAACAACTGGTTCGCCGCCTACGCCTACTGGTACTTCAAGCTGTACGGCCACAACGACGTCAAGCTCCTCGACGGCGGCCGCAAGAAGTGGGAGCTCGACGGTCGCCCGCTGTCCAGCGACGCCGTCAGCCGTCCCGCCACGACCTACAAGGCCGGCGAGCCGGATGTCAGCATCCGCGCGTTCCGCGATGAGGTCGTCGACGCCATCGGCACCAAGAACCTCGTCGACGTGCGCAGCCCGGACGAGTTCTCCGGCAAGATCCTCGCGCCGGCCCACCTCCCGCAGGAGCAGAGCCAGCGTCCCGGTCACATCCCGAGCGCGATCAACGTGCCGTGGAGCAAGGCCGCCAACGAGGACGGCACCTTCAAGTCCGACGAGGAGCTCAAGGAGCTCTACGGCGAGGCGGGACTCGACGGCTCGAAGGACACCATCGCGTACTGCCGCATCGGCGAGCGGTCGAGCCACACCTGGTTCGTGCTGAAGGAACTGCTCGGCCAGCAGAACGTCAAGAACTACGACGGCAGCTGGACCGAGTACGGCTCGCTGATCGGCGTCCCGATCGAACTCGGAGAAGGAAAGTAAGAGATATGTGTGCTGCACCCAAGCAGGGACAGAAGCTGCCCGCTGGCGTCGACGTGGAGAAGGAGACCGTCCTGACCGGACAGGTCACCGACGGCTCGGGTTCGCCCGTCGCCGGCGCCTTCGTGCGTCTGCTCGACTCGACCGGTGAGTTCACCGCCGAGGTCGTGGCATCGCCCACCGGCGACTTCCGTTTCTTCGCCGCCCCCGGCACCTGGACGCTGCGCGCCCTGTCCGCGGTGGGCAACGGCGACGTGACGATCAGCCCCGAGGGCCCCGGCATCCACGAGAAGGACATCACCGTCTCGAAGTGACGCCACGCTCGACCCGGCAGCCCGGTCACCGCACCCGCGGTGACCGGGCTGTCTCGTTCTCACCGCCCTGAGGAGGGAGCCCGCGACCGTCACCGCCCCCTGAGGAGGGAGCCTGCGACCGCCACCGCCGCCCCCTGAGGAGGGAGCCTGCGACCGTCACGAAGGGCCCACCCCTCGACGGCGCCCTGACCACGCCGGGGTTAGAATTTCCCTCGTGGTCCTCTTCTTCGAAATCCTGCTGATCCTGGCCGCCGTGCTGATCACCTGGTTCGGTGTCTACACCCTGTACCGTCTGGTGACCGACGAGTCGTGACGTCCTCACCCGGAGATCCGGCCGCGGACGGCCCCGCCGGCGCGGAGTCATCCGGTGACGGGTTCGCCGCCGACGCCCGCCGGTCGGGCGACGAGGCGATCAGTCAGGCCGAGGCCCGGGCGGTGGAGTCCGGCAGCCGTGAACGCAACGTCCCCACATGGGATGATCTGCCGCTCCCGGCCGACACCGCGAACCTCCGCCTCGGCGCGGACCTGCATCCCGGTCTCCTCGCACTCCTGCCGCTCGTCGGCGTATGGCGTGGCGAGGGCGAAGGCCACGATCCCCAGTCGGACACCGACTATCACTTCGCTCAGCAGATCGTCGTGTCCCACGATGGCCAGAACTTCCTCACCTGGGAGTCCCGCTCGTGGGTGATCGACGACGACGCTGCCTACCAGCGGCCCGACCTCCGCGAGTCCGGGTTCTGGCGGATCGGTGAGGACGACACCATCGAATTGCTCCTCGCCCACGCCGAGGGCTCGATCGAACTCTTCTACGGCACTCCCCTGAACCAGACCACCTGGGAACTCGCCACCGACGTCGTCATCAAGGCCGAATCAGGTCAACGCACCGGTGGCGCCAAACGCCTGTACGGACTCGTCGCCGACGGCGACCTCGCCTACGTCGAGGAGCGCGTCGACGCCGACGGGGACCTCACCCCGCGGCTCTCCGCCAAGCTGCGCCGCCACGTCGGCTGACCCACCTCATCGACGGAACCCGCGGCAGGGACGCGCGCCCTGCTCCCGGCGGCTCGCACATTCGCCCCGCTCGCTTCGCTCCCGGCGGCTCGCACATTCGCCCCGCTCGCTTCGCTCCCGGCGGCTCGGCCGCCGATCCGAGAACGCAAGGTACAGATTGCGTTTCGGCAGCGCGCTGTACACCGGCGCGCCGAGCATGATGACGACCGAACCGTAGGCGGTGACCTCCCCCGGCCGACCCGCCCAACCGGGATGCACGGTTCCCGACCTCGACATGTACGGGGCGTGCCCGGCCGTGCCGCCACCCCGGCGACCGACGACCGAGAACACCTCGGCGCGGGCGGACTGCGGGGAGAGTTCGAAGACGGCACGCTCACCCGGTGGGCATTCGACGAAGGTGAACTCCGTGCCGGACCGATGGACCACCCCGATCCAGTCGCTGCCCGAGTTGCGTACGACGAGCGTCGAACCGCCCGTCCGGTACTGGTACGAGACACCGGCCGCCGCGGCATCGAGCATGTGCCGACCGGAGACACCGCCGCTCCACTCCGCGCTCCACGGGGTGAGATATCGCTGGTCGAGGAACTCGCGGCGGGTGGGGATCGGAACCGTCACCGGCATCACCCGCCCGTCGCGCACCCACACCGCGCCGTACAGAACCGGCCGGCCGTCCGCGGTGCGGGGGGCCTGGAGGTAGGTGAGCGAATCCGCCTCCGGCAGAGCGATTTCCGAACCGGGATTCAAGAGTTCGACATACGACCGGCCATCCGCGAGCAGGACCACGGCAGCCACGTCGTAAACACCGCGGTTGTGGACGGCGATACGGTCACCGGCCTCCCGCGACAGGTCCTCGGCGTGGAACAGGCCGGCGGTGTGCGGGTCGGCGAACGCGAATCGGGGTGCCGACGCCGTCCCGAAGTCCGGGTCGCCCGGGGTCCAGTAGATCTCGCCCACCACCGGTTCGATGCGATCGCGATCCTGCGTCCCGACCGCCGCGGCGACATGCATGGTCACCATCTCTTCTTCTCCCTCTCGACGCCCCGGCGGGCGCCGTGGACTGTGCTGTGCTCCCAGTCCAGCGGTTTCACGCCGCGGTTTCGCGAGTACTGCGCTACGCGAATCTCGTAGCGCTGACCTACCTGCGCCCGGATCGGTTTCGGATGGAACCGGGACGCAGATCGAGTCGACGCAGCAGCTGTGCGTTCAGCGCCACGACCACCGTCGAGGCGGACATCAGGATCGCGCCGACGCTCATCGGCAGGACGAACCCGATCGGCGCCAGGATCCCGGCCGCCAACGGCACCGAGATGAGGTTGTAACCCGCTGCCCACCAAAGGTTCTGCGCCATCTTCCGATAGCCGGCACGCGACAGCTCGATGACCGACAGGACCGATCGCGGATCAGAGGAGGCGAGGATGACGCCGGCCGAGCCGATGGCCACGTCGGTGCCGGCACCGATCGCGATCCCGACGTCGGCATGCGCGAGTGCGGGGGCGTCGTTGACGCCGTCGCCGACCATCGCGACACGACGACCTTCGTGCTGCAGGTCCGCGACGATGGCGGCCTTGTCCTCGGGCCGGACCCCGGCGTACACCCGGTCGATGCCCAACCGGCCGGCGACATCGTCGGCGACCGCCTGCGCGTCGCCGGTGATCATCACGACCTGCACGTCGAGAGCGTGGAGTTCGTCCACGGCCACACGCGACTCCGGACGGACCTCGTCGGCGAGCCGGAACGCCCCCACGACACGATCGTCGACGAGCACGTGCAGGATGATCGCCCCCTGCTCCCGCCACGACGACGCGACGGGCAGTTCGTCGAGGCCGTGCTCGGCGAGCAGGTTGGGTCCACCCACCCGGACCCCGTGGCCGTCGACGGATGCAGACACCCCCACCGCAGGCGACGAGGAGAAGGCCTGTGCGACGGGCAGATCGATTCCCTCATCTCGAGCGGCCCGCACGATCGCCGAGGCAAGCGGATGCTCACTGCCCGTCTCCGCGGCGGCCGCGAGGGTCAGCACTCGACGCCGGTCCTGCCCGGGGGCCGGTTCGAGCTCGAGGACGGTCGGTTCTCCCTTCGTCAGGGTGCCGGTCTTGTCGAAGAGCACGGCGTCGACGTTGCGCATCGACTCGAGGGCGAGCCTGTCCTTGATCAGGACCCCGGCACGCGCGGCCCGTTCTGTCGCGATGGAGACGACGAGCGGGATCGCGAGCCCCAACGCGTGGGGGCATGCGATGACCAGCACCGTGATCACGCGAACGACGGCCTCGTCGGGCGATCCGACCGCGGTCCAGGCGATCGCGGTGAGCACCGCGGCGCCGAGTGCGAACCAGAACAGCCACCCGGCCGCGGTATCGGCGAGTCGCTGGGCCCGTGACGACGATGCCTGCGCATCGGCGACGAGGCGTCCGATCCCGGCCAGCGCGGTGTCGTCGCCGGTCGCGGTCACGCGGACCCGCAGTCCGGAATCAGTCGCGACGGTGCCGGCGACCACGACGTCACCGACCTCCCGCCGAACGGGTGCCGACTCCCCGGTGACCATCGACTCGTCCATGCTCGCCGAACCGTCGACGATGGCGCCGTCGGCGGGCACGGACCCGCCGGGCCGGACGACGACCACGTCGCCGACGACCAGTTCCTCGGGAGATACCGAGATGATGTCGCCGCCCACGACCTTCTCGGCCTCGTCCGGGAGGAGCGCGGCGAGTGAGTCGAGAGCCGATGTCGTCCGGGCCAGCGAGCGCATCTCGATCCAGTGGCCGAGCAGCATGATCACGACGAGCAATGCCAGCTCCCACCAGAAATTCAGGTGGTGGTCGAACAGGTGCAGCGTCGAACCCCAGGAGGCGACGAAGGCGACGGTGAGCGCGAGGGAGATCAGAAGCATCATCCCCGGGCGACGGGCTCGGAGCTCGGCGGCCGCGCCGACGAGGAACGGGCGCCCGCCCCACACATAGAGAACTGTGCCGAGCAGCGGCGACACCCACCGGACCCACTCCGCGTCGGGCAGACCGTAGCCGAGGATGTCGGCGAACATGTCGTTGAAGGCCACGGTCGGGACCGCCAGCACGAGCATGATCCAGAACAGTCGCCGGAACTGCGCGACGTGGTCGCCGTGGCCCGCGTGGCTGTCATGTCCGCCGTGGCCGGTGTGATCGGCGTGCTTCTCGTGGCCGTCGTGCCCGGGATCGACCTGGGGGCGGTGCGCGTGGTCGGCCGGTGCCGGCGTTGTCGGCGGATGGTCGTGGTGCGTGTTCATGAGGTCGAGGATATACCCCCCTAGGGTATGAACGCCAGGGGTACGTCTACCCTGTAGGGGTATTCCCGGAATGAACCCGTCAGCAGACATGGAACGGCCCCCGCACCGCCCTCGAAGGGCCTGTGCCGACCGGACCGGGTCGGGATACGGGGGCCGGGTGACCACCTGGTATTCGCTTGCGCCGACCGGCGGGAATCCCGCCTCGGTGCGACACGAATGCCACACGGTCAACTGCTAACGGATGGTCACCTCACATGTCCGATGAGAAATCACTATCAGACCACCTCCTTCCTTGTGTACCCGCGAACGTACGCCCGATTCGGGCGGGCCGCAACGGATTAAGGCGGTCAGGGAGTCGGCACCGGCGCCACGGACGGGCCGGGAGCCGGGGACGGCGCACCGGAGGGTGCCGAGCTCGGGCCGGGCAGCGGCTTCGCGTCGGGCGGCAATGACTCGACGACCTCGATCTTCGATCGGAACGTGTCGTCGGTGATCACCTCGATTGAGTTGATCATCCAGCGGTCGCCGTCGCGTTTCATGTCGAAGGTCAGCCGCGACGGATTGATGCTCACGAGCTCCTTGTTGCCGCGGGTCACCGACTGGTTCATGAAGATCAGGACCTGCGAGGTGTCCTGGGTGTTGGTCACCACACCCGCGTCCTGGATCGTCACCTCGGACACCACAGACTGCTTGCGCACCTCGGCGGCGAGATTGTTGTCGGTGATCAGCTTCGTGTACTCCGGCTTCGCCGGCCCGGTGAGCACACTCATCGACTGGTCGATGTGCTCGGTGACGTTCTCGGCGTTGTACCCGAACATCGTCGTCGCGTAGTCCCGGGCCGCCGCCAGCGACGATGCGCGAGCGTCCTCGACCCCGCGGCCCTGGGTGAAGCGAAAGCCGAGAAATGCGGTCACGGCGATCGCGGCGACCAGCACCACGCCGAGTGCGATCAGACCCAGGCGCCCCTTGCGCAGGGCGAATCGAGATCCGGTCGACTTCGGCGCGGGCTCGGATCGGGGCGCGGACTCGGAGCGGGCCGACATCACGCCACCCACTCGAAGTCGGTCATCTTGAGGTCGCCGTTGATCCGCGTCATGTCCACCCGCCAGCGGAACACCTTCTCCTGTGACGGCACCTCGCCGTCGAGCGATCGCTGATGCCAGCCGAACACCATGATGACCGAGCCTTCGTCAGGTTCGGCCTTGGTCACCGCGGACGAAAGGATGAGCGAGCGGGTCTCTAGCTTGCCGTCCCGGACAAGGGCCGCCACCTGCTGGATGTTGTTCTCGACCTCTTGCTTGACCTTGCCGCTCGTGTCCTCCTGGACCGACGTCAGCGTCTGGTCGACGGTGTCGGGATTCATGCTGGTCAGGTTCACGAGAACCTGCGAAGCGAACGCGGAATACTCGGCCCGCAGGTCGTCGGTCCGGTCCTGACGCGCGATGCCGAGCGCGAACACCACCGATGCGATGGCGCACACGACGATGACCACAAGCGCCACGACAACGCCCACGACGGCGCGCGGTGAGCGACGCCCCGACCCGCGATACCTGATGCCGCGCTTGCGTTTCGGCGTGCCCGTGGACGCCGACGCCGCGGCCGTCCGGGCACGCCGGCGCTCCCGATAACTCACCGTCTTCTCGACCTCGGACGGGTCGGGCGCGATCTCCGCGGCGACGGACTCGGAATCCGGCGCGGTGTCAGCCGCCGGGGACGCCGTCGACGTCGCGTCCTGCGTCGGTTCCGCGGATGTCGGTGAGGCGCTGTCGACGTCTTCCGCCGCGGTGCCGGGCTCGTCGACCGGCGGCACCGGTGCGGCCGGCTTCGACGGCTTCTTGCCCGCCGGACGTCCACGCCGGATCGGCGCCGACCGCACGGGCCGCTTCGCATTCCGGCGATCGACCGAACCCGCACGATCCGCGCCGCTCCGACTCGGGGACGTCGTGCCGGGACCGTCCGGCGTCACGGGGTGACCGTCCCGCTGATCATCGTCTGCCATGTACTGCTCTGTTCCTGCTCATCACTGCCGGCCCCGGCGTTGTAGGTCTTCCCGTCGGGCCCGATGAAGTCACCCGAGTCCGGGTCGTAGGTCGTCGCATACACCGCGGGCTCCGCGTCGAAGTCCTTCGGTGTGCCGGGTGTCACGGTACCGGAGGACGCCGGCTGCCATTTCAGGCCGAACGGCAGCCCACTCTGGAACGGGTCGACCGAGCCCGGTTTCGGTACGTAGCCTGTGGCACACTCTGCGGGGGTGGGTGCGCGACGGCCCGGAAACTCCGCGCACGGATAGTTACGCGCACCGCGGACGGCGATGTTGGAGTTCTGCGGCACCCGGCACAGCATTCCCGGCGGGAGCTCCCGGGCGGTCTGCACCGACGGCCAACGCCAGTCCTCCTTGGGGAGGAAACCGATGTTGCACGGCGGCCGGTCCTGGAAACCGAGCGAGAAGTTCACGTTCGGACCGAACCGGTTGGTGCCGGTGTTCACGGCCGTGATCAACGAACTGACCAGTCGCGGATAGAGAACGAGCACCTGCTTCCAGTTCGGCAGGTACACCACCTGGGTCTTGGCGATCGTACCGAGGTTCGACACGAGCAACGGGTATGAGGCACCGAGGGATTCGAAGAGTTCCTGACTCTTCGACGCGGTCGACGGCCCCTTGCGCAGGATGTCGCCGATCTCGGGCCGGTTCGCCCGCAACTGATCGGTGAACGCGGTGACGTTTCTTGTCCAGGAACGGATGTCGTCGGCCGTACGTGACTGGGTTGCCAGCAGTGGTGCGCCCTGTTCGACGAGTTGGATTGTCGTGTCGGTGTTCTTGTTCGCCTCGTCGACGAACAGCACCATCGAGTCCAGCAGGCGCTGCAACGCCTCCCCGGTGCCGTTGAACGCGATGAACGCCTCGTCCATCAGCGACCGCAAACGGGTGTCACCGATCTCGGCCAGCAGGCGGTCGGCCTGGTCGAGCATCGCCGAGATCTCCACCGGGACCTCGTCGGTCGACACCGTCGCGCCGTCCTGCAGGTATTCGCCGGACTCGCCCGCCTCGGGATCCGGCGTGAACTCGACGAACTGCTCACCGATCGCGGAGACGCTGCGCACCGACGCGGTCGACGAAGCCGGGATCTCCGCGCTGTTCTCGATCGTCAGCACCGCTTCGACGCCGGTGTCGGTCAGCTGCACGGAGTCGACCTTGCCGACGTACACGCCGCGGTAGCTGACGTTCGCGTTCTGGTACAGCCCACCGCTGGTGGGCAGCAGCAGCTGCACCTGGTAACTGCCGACCCCGAACATCGACGGGATGCGGATGTAGAACAGCGCCATCACCACCATCGCGACCACGGTCACGATGGCGAAGATCATCAGCTGCATCCGGACGAATCTCGTGATCTTCATCAGCGGCCACCTCCCGCGGCCGGGACTGCCGCCGGCGTGGTCGGCGAGACCCGCGGGACCATGTTCGCCGGAATCGGTTCGGCCGAGTCGGGCACGCGTTCGCCGCCCGGTTGCAGGGGCGCGATGAACGGGTTCAGTCCGCGCGCGGCGGCGCCTGCGGGCCGTCCGAAGACGCCCTCGGGGCCGGTGACGCCGAGGCTGGCGAACATGCTCTTGCTCAGTCGTTCGACGGTGAGGTCGAGCACCAGATCGGAGTTCACGTAGTCACCCTTGACGATCTGTCGGATCGTCGGCTCGTAGAACGGGAAGGTCAGCAGGATGTTCAGCGATTGAGTCATCGCGGGACCCGCGGCCTGGAGCTGATCGAGGGCCGGTTCGATCCCCTCCACGATCGTCACGATGTCCTCGGAGTTGGCGTCGAGGATGTCGTTGGCGGTCTTCGACAGCGTCGCGACCGAACCGAGAGTGTCGAGGAACTGCTGACGCTGGTCGACGAGCAACTGCAGGATCTGCGGGGCGTCGGCGAGCGCCCGCTCGATGGTGCCCTTCTGCTCGTTCATGGTGCGCGACAACCGGTCGAGTCCCTCGGTCGCGCGGATGATGTTGCCCTTCTGCGCATCCAGATCGGCGACGAGGGTGTTCAACCGCGGGATGAGCTCCTTGATCTGCTCCTCGCGTCCGCCGAAGACGTCGCTCATCTCGTGCACGATGTCGCCGATCTGCGACAACCCACCGCCGTTGAGGACCACCGACAGCGAACTCAGCACCTGCTCGGTACTGGGGTAGGTACACGCCGACACCTGTTGTGCCGCATTGATGTCGGGCACCGCGGGCACCGACGGGTCGGTCACGATGTTGGACTGCTCGGGACACTTGGTCAGGGGGATCTGGTCGCCGGGTTCGAGCCGGCCGCCCTCGGGCTCGGCCGGTTGCACGATCTCGAGGTGCGTCGAACCCAGCACACTGGTCAGCCCGACCATGACATGCGAACCGCGCGGGACGATCACCCCGTCGTTGAGCCGCATCGTGACGAGCGCGTTCCAGTCCTGGACCTCGATGTCGCCGATGCTGCCGACCGTCGCGTCGTCGATGAGCACCGGCGCGTTGTTGACCAGTCCGGCCGCCGACGGGATGACCGCGGTGATCTCGTAGGATTCACCGCCGGTACCTTCGGCTCCAGGGACCGGGAGCGAGTTGGGGCCGTCGAAGGAACATCCGGCGAGGACGAGCGCGAGGCTCGCCGCGCCCACGATGAGCGAACCACGGGGTCGTACCGATCTCATCGCTCACCCCCGAACGGCACCAGCAGATCCTCGAGCGGGCTGCCCCGGTTGTCACGACGGGTCTCGTTGTCGAGCCGGGTGACCCCGGCATTCGCACGAGCCCGGACGCTCGCGTTCTGGTACTCGAGCTGGCTCGGCGTGGCGTTGCGACCCTGCACCGGATTGGTCAGGAACGGTGGGTAGTTCATCGAGATCGACGACAGGACCGGAGCCAGGATCTCCACACACTTGTCGACATCCGCCATCGTCGATCCCGGCCGCTTGGTGGATTCCATGGTTCCGCACAACAGAGTGATGAGATTTGTTCCCATCCCCAAACCGAAGACACCCGACAGGGATCCCGAAAGCGGGTTGTAGATGTTGTAGAAGTTCGCGAGCTGGTTGGGCGCCGAATGCAACACGCCACGCACCTGTTCGTCCTTGTCCGCCACGATCTTCGTACTCGCGGCCAGACGCTCCACCGATGACGACAGCGCCGTCTGATTGGTGTCGATGAAGGTCTGCACATCGGTCATCGCCGCGTCGAGACCTTTGAGCGCCTCATCGAGCTCGGTCGTGTTGTTCGCGAGCACGGAACTGACCGAGGCGATCCGGCCGTTGAACTGCACGAGTTGCTCGTGGCTTCCCGACAATGCATCGGTGAGTTTCTGCAGGCTCTGGATGGTGGCGAACAGGTCGCCGCTGCCGGCTGCGAGGGTGCCGATCACGTCGGACACCTCCCGGATCGACGCGTTGATCGCCTCGCCGTTGCCCTCGAGATTCTCGTCGAAGACGTTCACCGCCTTGGCCGCCGAGCCCGGATCGGCCCCTTGCGGACCGATGGCCTCGGTGAGTCGGGTGAGCTGGGCCTTGATGTCGTCCCACTCCATCGGCACCGCGGTGCGGTCCATCGGGATGTCGGCGCCGTCGGACATCTCCGGCCCACCGGAGTAGACCGGCGTCAGCTGTACGAACCGACCGGAGACCAGGCTCTGCGCGACGATGACGGCCTTCGCGTCCTGCGGGATGTCGACGCTCTTGTCCACGCGCAGTTCGACTTTCACGTCGTTCTCGCGCGGGGTGATCGCGGAGACGCTACCCACGTTCACACCGAGCACCCGGACCGGGTCCCCCTTGTACAGACTGGCGACCCCGGCGAAGTAGGCGGTGAACGTATTCGTCGTCGACTTGGTGAACACCTTCCAGCCCACGAGGACCAGGGCGACCGCGAGAATCACGGCGAGTACCCCGAAGAGCACCTTGCGTCCGATGGACATACTTCCGACGGTCATGTCACCTCCCCCTCGTGGTCGGCGCGGGCGTGGGATAGGTCGGGCTGGGCAGTGGTCCGCGCGGCGTATCGCTACCCGCTGGAGGTCCCAGGCTCCAGCCCTGTGGAAGCAGCGGGTTGCCCGTGTACATCAGCGACTGCCACAGCTGCGGGTACCGACCGCGCAGGGCGTTGAGGAACACCGCGGTGTAGTCGCCGAAGGTGTTCACGCCGACGAGGGAATCGAACTTCGGGCCCGACGCCACTGCTTCGCCGAGGGTGTTCGCGAACGGTCCGAGACGGTCGATCGTCTCCTTCAGCTCTTTCTCGTTGTCGGTGAGGATCGTCGCGACGCGGTCGAACTTCTGCAGCACGGGCGTCAGCTGCGCGTTGTTCTCGGCGATGAAGCCCCGCAGCTGAGCGGTGACGTCACCGATCCCCTTGATCAGCTGGTTGAGCGCGTAGCGCCGCATCTCGATCTCCCCGACGAGCGCGTTGGCGTCGATGAGCAACCGGTTGATCTGTTCGTTGCGGTCGCCGACGATCTTGCTCACCTGGTTGGCCTTGGCGAGCAGCGCCCGCAGTTCCTTGTCGCGGTCGGCGACCGCTTTCGACAGCCGCGCAACACCGTTGACCGCCCCCTGGACCTGATCCGGTGTCTCGGAGAACGTGATCGTCAGCGTGTTGAGCGCCTCGTTGAGCTGGTCGGTGTCGGTGTCGGCGACGGTGTCGGTCGCTCCTTCGAGTGCGTCCTGCAGCGAATACGGCGAGATCGTGTTGCCGACCGGGATCGAGCCACCGGGCTTGATCCGGTCGCCTCCGTGCGGGATGACCGTGAGATTGCGTCGGCCCAGGACGGTCTCGGTCCGGATCGCGGCCTGGGAGTCCGACCCCATCTCGACGGTGTCGTCCATGCGGAACCCGACCTTGACCTTGGTCCCGGCGTCGGTACCGGCCAATTCGATCGACTCGACCGTGCCCACCTGGACCCCGGACACGGACACGATGTCGCCCTTGGCGAGTCCGCCGGCGTCGTCGAAATAGGCACTGTAGGTGCTGATCGGCGAGAGATAGGGCAACTTGTCCATCTGCATGGCGGTGATCACCACCAGACCGATCACGACGATGCCGATGACGCCGACCTGGGCGCGGCTGCGCTGCCCGCGCTTCACCTCGCGGGCGACGTCGGCCTCGTCGGATTCGGATCTGCGGCTCGAGAACAGGCCCCCGAACGGAAGACTCATGAGCCGTCACACCTTCCGCCGGCCGTCGTGGTATTGCCCATCACGTTGTTCGACGTGTACAGGATCGTCTGGCCACCGGGCGCCGGCAGCATCAGCCGGATGCGGCAGAAGTAGAGTTGAAGCCACGCGCCGTAGGAGCCCAGGTTCGACAACGTCTTGTAGTCCTCGGGGAGTCGTGAGATCAGGTTGCGGACAAAGGGTTCCGCGGCCAGCAGCTCCTCCGAGACCCGACCGGTGTTGGTCACCATCGACTGCAGGGTCGGGCGGGTCGTCCCCAGCAGGTCGGCGAGACCGTTGGTGACACGGGAGGTCTGGGTCAGCGCGTTGCCGATGGTGCCCTTCTGCTCGGCGAGCCCGGTCACCAGTTGTTGCAGGAGGTCGACGCTGGTGTCGAGGCCCTCGCGGTCGCCGTCGAGCGTGGCGAGGGTCGTGTTGAGGTTGTCGATGACGTCGCCGATCAGTTCGTCGCGGTCGGCGAGCGTGTTGGTGAACGACGAGGTGTTCTCCAGCAGCGTGTTCAACGCGCCGCCCTGTCCCTGGAACACCGCGATCAGCGAGCTGGTCAGCGCATTGGCCTCGTCGGCGTCCAGAGTCCGGAACAGCGGTTTGAAGCCACCGACGAGCTTGTCGAGATCGAGCGCGGGCTCGGTCTGGGCGACCGGGATCTGGGCGCCGTCGGCGAGGAAGGTGGAGGTGTCGCCGGTCCCCTGCTGCAGCTCGAGATACCGGTCGCCGGTGAGGTTCTCGTATCGGATCAGCGCGCGGACCGATTCCGGCAGCGGATACTGCTGGTCGACGCTGAAGGTGATGACGGCGTCGTTGTCACGGTTCAGTTCGACGCCACCGACGGACCCGACCTCGACGCCGGCGATCTTGACCTTGCTGCCCGACTGCATCGCCGAGGCGCTCGTGAAGACGGCGCTGTACTCGTTCGACGCCCCGGAGCGGTATCGGCTGAAGACGACCACCAGCGCCACGAACACCAGGACCATCACCACCGTGAAGGCGCCCAGCTTGATCAGGGTCGCGCGGAACGCGCGGGCGCGATTATCCACGGGGGGGCTCTCCGAACAGGATCTGGAACAGCTTCTGTGAGTTCGCCTTCGGCTTGGTTCTGGGTTGATAGGGCTGCGGCGCATTGTTTCCGACGTAGAACGGCGCGTGCACCTTGGTCGCCGGATCACCCAGCCCGCCCTGGCACGTCGGCGGGCCCTCTACCCCGACACGGGGCAGGTCGTACGGATATTGATACGGATCCTTGCCGGGGAGGATGCTCGCGTCGAGCATCAGCATGCCGTTGCGCTCACCGAGGAACGGTGCCGCGACCTCCGACGCGACCGCACTCGCGGTCAGGAAGCACTTGATCCCGGGCGCGTTGTAACCGAGCAGCGCGGCAATGGGATCGAGGTCGGACAGCGCACCGATGAGCGTGTTCTTCGACGGCGCGATGACCCCGTTGATGGTGTTCGCCATCCCGGTGGCATTGATGAGCAGGGCGTCGAGGTTGGACGTGTTGTCCACCAACGTGTTCCCGACGACGGTGAAGTTGTCGACGGTGCGCAGCAGATCCGGCATCGAGTCCGCGTACACGTTGGTGACGGTCGCACCTTCCCGGAACAGCCGGTTCAGCGCGGGCAGATGGGGATTGGTCTTGCCGAGCAGTGCGGTCAGCTGCTCGAGGGCGACGCCGATCTCCTCACCCTGCCCCTGCAGCGCGGTGTCGATCGCACCGAGCGTCGCGTTGAGCTTCTCCGGCTGCAGCTGTGCGAGCACCGAGACGAGCTGCTGGTACACGGTGTTCAGTTCGACGACGACGCGGTCGGCGGGGATCTCGGCACCCGCGGTCAGCGTGCCCTCCGGCTCGCCGGGCACCACGAAGTTGACGGCCTTGGCGCCGAAGATGGTGTTCGACTTGATGTCGGCGGCCACATTGGCGGGGATCTTCGCCATATCACCGTCGGCGATGTCGAGGGTGAGGATCGCGTCGCCCCCGCGCTCGGTGATCTCCGCGACGCGCCCCACCTCGACGCCGCGCAGCTTGACCTTGGCGTCGGGGTTCATCACCAGGCCGGCCCGGGGAGCCACGAGGGTGACCTGCTGGGTTCCCTGGAAAGCACCGAGGAACGACGCGCTGGCCCCGATGATCAGGGCCAGCAGCACCGCGACCATGACCACCGCCGCCGTCCGGCGGGTCGCCCGTGAACGCTCTTGTCTCCTGCTCATCGCTCAGCCCGCCAGGTTGAACTTGCCGTCGGCGCCATAGATGGCGAGGGAGGTCAGAAGTGTGATCACGACCACAACAACGAGCGATGCGCGGACCGCGTTCCCGACAGCGACACCGACGCCGACCGGCCCGCCCGAGGCGTTGTAGCCGTAGTACGTGTGGATCAGCATGACGGCGACCGCCATACAGATCGCCTGCACGAACGACCACAGGATGTCCGACGGGATGAGGAACGTGTCGAAGTAGTGGTCGTACACGCCGGGCGACTGTCCGTAGAGGAACACCGTCGCCGAGCGGCTCGCGAGGAACGACGCCAGTGACGCCAGCGCGTAGAGCGGGATGATCGCGATCAGCCCGGCGATGATGCGCGTGGACACCAGGTACGGGATGGACGAGATCGCCATCGTCTCGAGCGCGTCGATCTCCTCCGAGACGCGCATGGCACCGAGCTGCGCCGTCGCGCCCGCACCGATGGTCGCGGCGAGGGCGATACCGGAGATCACCGGGACGGCGATGCGCACATTGATGAACGCCGAGAAGAAGCCGGTGAGGGCCTCGACGCCGATGTTGGCCAGCGAGCTGTAACCCTGGACGGCGATGGTGCCGCCGGTGAAGAGGGTCAGGAACCCGACGACCACGACGGTGCCGCCGATCATCGCCAGCGCGCCGGTGCCCATGGAGATCTCGGCGATGAGCCGCAGCGTCTCCTTCTTGTAGTGCTTGATCGCACGCGGGATCGACACGACGCTGTCCCAGTAGAACAGCGCCTGGTCGCCGATCTGATCCCAGTCCTCGCCGGCTCGCTTGGCCGCGACGCGCGCGGTCCGGAACCGGGTGGTGAACGGAAGTACCATCGCTCAGCCCGCCGTTGCCTTGAGACCGACCGCCGTCACGACGACGTTGACGACGAACAGCGCCATGAACGAGTACACGACGGTCTCGTTGACGGCATCGCCGACGCCCTTCGCGCCGCCTTTGACGTTGAGTCCCTGGTAGCAGCCGACCATCCCGGCGAACAGACCGAACAGAGCGGCCTTGACCATCGAGATCATCAGCTCGCCGAACCCGGTGAGCAGGGTCAGGTTGGCAACGAACGCACCGGGATTCACATCCTGGAGGTAGACGGAGAAGATGAATCCGCCGCCGATGCCGATCGTGCAGACGAGGCTGTTCAGCAGCAAGGCCACCCCGGTGGAGGCCACGATGCGCGGGACCACCAGCCGGTGGATCGGGTTGATGCCGAGCACCTTCATCGCGTCGATCTCTTCGCGGATGGTCCGGGCGCCGAGGTCGGCGCAGATCGCGGTGGCGCCGGCACCGGCGACGATCAGCACGGTGACGATCGGGCCGATCTGGGTGACGGTGCCGAGAGCGGCACCCGCGCCGGACAGGTCCTGCGCGCCGATCTCGCGCAACAGGATGTTCAGGGTGAAGCTGACGAGAACCGTGAACGGGATGGCGACCAGGAGGGTGGGCACCATCGACACGCGGGCGATCGCCCAGGACTGTTCGACGGTCTCCCGCCACTGAAACGGACGGTGGAACAGCTCGCGCGCCGACTCGACGCCGAGCGCCACGAAATCACCGATTCCACTGAGGGGTGTGGCCAGTTTGCTCAGCATCGCCCAACCCCCTTCACCCTCGCACCATCGCGAAACCTATCACGCACAATCGAGCTGAATTGGTCAGTTGACCAGAGCGCTTGCCGAGAATGTGCGTCCCGGATCGCGGTCGGCGAAGTGTCCCGTCAGGGTCTTCGCGAGGTCATCGGCGGACCACGCATCACCCTCGGCGACGAAGACCTCGTCGACGGTCGGCGCGGCCATCAGGGTGACCTTGGGACCGTAGACGACGAACACCTGACCGGTGACGGCGTCGGAGTCGGAGCCGGCGAGGTAGGTGACCAGCCGCACGACATGCTCGGGATCGAGAGGGTCCACTCCGTCGGTGGGTGCGTCGCCGAAGACGGCGGCGGTCATCGCGGTCCGCGCCCGCGGGCAGATCGCGTTGGCGCGCACGCCGTATCGCTTGAGGGCACGCGAGGCCGACAGCGTGAGTGCGGTGATACCCGCCTTCGCGGCGCCGTAGTTGGCCTGCCCTTCGGGACCCAGCAGCCCGGCCTCCGAGGCGGTGTTGATGATCCGGCCGAACACCGGGCCGCCCGCCTCCTTGGAGGCCGCGCGCCAGTGCGCCGCCGCATTGCGGGTGAGCAGGAAGTGTCCGCGCAGGTGTACGCGGATCACCAGGTCCCACTCGTCGTCGGTCATGTTGAACAGCATCTTGTCGCGCACCACGCCGGCGTTGTTCAGGACGATGTCGAGCGAGCCGAGCTGGTCGGTCGCCGTCGTCATGATGGCGGCGGCGGTGGCCGAGTCGCCGATGTCGCCGGGCACCGCGACCGCGCGGCCGCCGGCGGCGGTGATCGTGTCGATCACGTCGCTCTGATCAAGCGCCGCGGGGAGGTCGTTCACGACGACCGTGGCCCCCTCGGCCGCCAGTCCGATGGCCTCCGCACGACCGAGACCAGCACCTGCACCGGTGACGACCGCGACGCGACCGTCCAACGTGTAACCCACCCGATTTCCTCCTGAGCTAAAACTAGAACCTGTTCTAGCATGATTCGCGGATGGATGGAACATATCGGCGTTTTCGCTCGGGTCAGTCCTCGACGACGGTCAGCGCCGACTTCGGACAGTTGGCGGCGACCTGACGCAGTTCCTCGACACGGTCCGCGGGGATGTCTTCTTGGAGAATCACCAGGTAGTCGTTGTCATCCAGATCGAAGAAGTCCGGAGCCATCCCCACGCAGATGGCGTTGGACTCGCAGAGGTCGAAATCTGCCTTGATACGCATCGGAACCGTCTCCTCGTCGATAAGTCACCTGTTGACTGGGCTGTGAGAACAGGTTAGAACGTGTTTCAGAAGTGCACGAGCACTTCGTCTGTCAACTTGACCATAAGCCGGGACCGGACGCTAGCCGATCCACCCCTTGGAGTGTCGATGCGCATCGCCTATACCGACCAACAAGCCGAGCTCCGAAGGGAACTCCGCGACTACTTCTCCGGCCTCATGACCGAGGAACGTCGTGCCGCCCTGTCGGGCGGCGACGGTGAACTCGGCGAGGGCGACGCGTACCGTGACGTCGTCGCGCAGATGGGCGCCGACGGCTGGCTCGCCCTGGGCTGGCCCACCGAGTTCGGTGGCCAGAACAGGTCGATGATGGACCAGCTGATCTTCACCGACGAGGCGGCGATCGCGGGTGCACCCGTCCCGTTCCTCACCATCAACTCCGTGGCGCCGACGATCATGAACTACGGGTCGGACGAGCAGAAGGCGTACTTCCTCCCCCGGATCGCGGCGGGCAAACTGCACTTCTCCATCGGGTACTCCGAGCCGGGCGCCGGCACCGACCTCGCCGCACTGCGGACCACCGCGGTCCGCGACGGCGACGACTACGTCATCAACGGCCAGAAGATGTGGACCAGTCTGGTCGCCTACGCCGACTACATCTGGTTGGCCTGCCGCACCGATCCGTCGACGCTGGAACCGGGCGGCAAGAAGCACAAGGGCATCTCGATGCTCATCGTGCCCACCACCGCCGAGGGCTTCAGTTACACGCCGGTGCACACCATGTCGGGGGTGGACACCAGCGCGACCTACTACCAGGACGTCCGGGTCCCCACGTCGTCGATCGTCGGCGAGGAGGGCGGCGGGTGGCCGCTGGTCACCAACCAGCTCAACCACGAGCGGGTCGCGCTCTGCAGCGCGGCGCCGATCCAGACCGCCCTGCGCGAGACGATCGCGTGGGCTCAGCAGACCAAGACCGGCGACGGTCATCGGGTGATCGACGCCCCATGGGTGCAGCAGAACCTGGCCCGCGTCCACGCCAAGGTCGAGTTCCTCAAGCTGATCAACTGGAAGATCGCCTCGGTCGCGAGTTCCGGCGGATCGCCGAGCCCGGCCGACGCCTCCGCGACGAAGGTCTACGGCACGGAGTTCGCCACCGAGGCCTACCGACTCCTCATGGAGGTCGTCGGACCGGCCGCGACGCTGCGAACCGGAAGCACCGGCGCGCACCTGAACGGTCGCCTGGAGCGGTTCCAGCGCACGTCGCTGATCCTCACGTTCGGCGGCGGCACCAACGAGATCCAGCGCGACATCATTGCGATGCTCGCCCTCGGCCTGCCGCACCAGCGCAGATAGCCCCGACCGCTGGTTGAGCAGCCAGCGAGCACGCCCCCGCTGGTTGAGTAGCCCCGAGCGAGCGCAGCGAGCACGCGGCGTATCGAAACCACCAACCGCACCCCGAACCTGGAGACCCACCATGGACTTCTCGCTTCCCGAGTCCGGCGCCGACGTCCGCGGGCTGGCCCGCGACATCGCGACCTCGATCAGCACCCCCGAGCGGGTCGCCGAACTGGAGACGGCTCGTGCCGCGCTCGACGCGGACCTGTGGCGCGACCTCGGCGGCGCCGGACTCCTGGGCCTCGAGTTGTCCTCCGAGACCGCCGGGGATGCCGGCGGCGACCTCGGGGTCGTCGAGAATGCGCTCGTCGCAACCGAACTCGGCCGCGTGCTGGCCCGCGTACCGTTCGGTCCGCACGCGATCGCCGCCCTTCCGGTGATCGCCACGCACGGCTCGTCGGCACTCCGGGAGCGGATCCTGGGGTCCGGGGCCACCGGCGACTCGGTGCTCACGGTCGCCGTCGAGGAGGACCTGGCCACCGACTTCAGCTCGCCCGCAACCACCTTCTCGTCCGACGGCGGCCTGACCGGCGTGAAGGTCGACGTCCCCTACGCCGAGGCCGCGGACATGTTCGTGGTCACCGCGTCCGGACCCAACGGTGTCGTCGCGGTGGTCGTGGCCGCCGATGCCCCGGGCGTCGTCGTCACCCCGACCCCCGCCACCGGGCTGATCCCGTCGGCGCAGGTCGAATTCGACGGCACGCCGGTGTCCGACGACGCCGTTCTCGACGGAGGCGCCGACACGGCCGCGACGCTCATCGCGCGTGCGACCCTGGCCTGCTGCGCCGAACAGACCGGCATCGTCGAACGCGGCCTCGAGCTCACCGCCGAGTACGCCCGCGAGCGCGAACAATTCGGCCGCGCCATCGGGTCGTTCCAGGCGGTCGCCCAACGTCTCGCCGACGGGTACATCGATGCCCAGGGGTTGGCACTCACGACGACGCAGGCGGCCTGGTTGCTCGACCATTCGACCGGCCACACCCCGGAACTGCAGAATGCGGTCGCCACCGCCAAGTTCTGGGCCGCCGAGGCCGGGCACCGGGTGGCGCACACGGCCGTGCATGTGCACGGTGGTGTCGGCCTCGACACCAGTCACCCGGTCCATCGTTACTTCTTGCGCGCCAAGCACAACGAGTTCGCATTCGGCTCCGCGACCGCCTCGGTGCGGGCCATCGGAGCCGAACTGGCCGCCACGCCGGCGTGAACCGACCGGTCGCGGCGACGCACGCCTCGACGGTCGCCGATCTGCTCGCTCCGCTGATCGAGATCGACGACCGCGGGGTCTGGTTCGAAGGCGAATTTCGCACCTGGACCGATCATCTCGTCGATGCGGCGCTGCTGGCCGGGGTGTTGCGCGGCCGGTTGTCGGATGACCGCCCGCGTCACGTGGGCGTGCTGCTGGCGAATACGCCGGTGTTCAGCGCGCTCTTCGCCGCGGCGGCACGTCACGGATTCGTGCTGGTGGGCCTGAACACCACCCGGCGTGGCGACGCGCTCGCCGCCGACATCGCCCGTGCCGAATGCCAGATCGTGCTGTGCGGCGACGACACCCGGCATCTGCTGGACGGCCTCGACCTGGGCGGAACCCGCGTTGTCGATGTCGATTCGCCCGAATGGGCGGCCGCGGTGATCGCGGGTAAGCCGGCACCCCTTGCCGACGCGGCGCCGGACGACCTGCTGATGCTGATCTTCACGTCGGGGACGACCGGCGACCCGAAGGCCGTGCGGTGTACGCACCGGACCTTCGCGACCAGCGGTCCGATGCTGGCCGATCGCTTCGATATCGGGCCGAACGATGTCGCGTATCTCTCGATGCCGATGTTCCATTCGAACGCGATGATCGCCGGGTGGTGCGTCGCGGTGGCGGGCGGGGCGTCGATCGCGTTGCGGCGCAGCTTCTCCGCGCGTGGGTTCGTCGACGACGTCCACCGGTACGGCGTGACGTATGCCAACTACGTCGGCAAACCGATGCACTACATCCTCGCGACCGATCCGCGCCCCGACGACGCGGCGAGTCCACTGCGGATCATGTACGGCAACGAGGCATCTGCCCGCGATCGGCTCCGGTTCTCCGAACGATTCGGCTGCCGCGTCGTCGACGGATTCGGATCCACCGAGGGCGGGGTGGCCATCACGCGCACCCCCGACACACCCGATGATGCCCTGGGCCCGCTGCGCGAACCGACCGCGGTCGTCGACGTCGACACCGCCGAGCCCGTTCCGGCCGGCGTGGTCGGTGAGATCGTGAACCTCTCAGGGCCCGGCCTTTTCGCCGGCTACCACAACGATCCCGACGCCACCGCGGACCGCATGCGCGGCGGGATCTACCACACCGGCGACCTCGCCTGGGTCGACGACGCCGGTTACCTGCACTTCGCCGGACGTCTCGGCGACTGGTTGCGCGTCGACGGCGAGAACATCGGCACCGGCCCCATCGAGCGAATCCTGCTGCGTCACCCGGCGATACGGCAGGTCGCGGTGCACGGCGTGCCGGTCGAGATCGGTGACGAGATCGAGGCGGTCCTCGTCGCCGACGTGCTCACGGCCGACGACTTGAGCCAGTTCCTCTCCGCGCAAGAAGATCTCGGCCCGAAACAGTGGCCGCATCGGGTGCGGCTCGTCGACGAACTCCCCGAGACCGCGACCTTCAAGACCGTCAAACGCCTCCTGGCTTCCGATGCCACCCCGCCCACCTGGCGTCGGGACGGTCGGGTCTATCGCGCCGCGACGTAGGCTCCCTCCCACGATCCGTATGACGTTGTGCCCGGTTTCCGGGCATCACGTCATACGGATCTTCTGCGCCCCTGTGGATGGCGCTCCGCGTTCGCGATCGTCACGCACTACGTTGACAGCGCACAGTTCTGGTATGCGCTGATCGTGCTAGCTTCTACGCACACTCTCGGGGGGAGACGATGGCAGATCTGACCGTAGATCCGGCAGCGCTGGTCACAGCCGCTATGGAGATCCAACAGTGCGCTTCGAACATCGGGGGGTTGCACCTCAGTGCAGGACTGGGGACCACCTACGCGACCCAGACGTTCGGCGGCCTCGCCGGCTCCTTCCGAGGCGCGACCGACGACATGAGCGATATCGCGAGCTCCGGTGATTCGCAGATCAAGACGTCGATGTCGAATGCTTCGAAGGCAATCTCTGCTTTTGCTGAGTTGGTGATCAACGCCCGCGACACCACCGTCGACACTGATCAATCCGGAGCAAACCGCATTTCGAGCGCGATCGCCTTCCCTTCGAGGACCGGCCCACTGACGGACCACCCAGTTCCGCTCGAAATTCTCCTGGGCGTCACGGAGAGGGGACCGCGGTAGCATGCCGCCGAGCTACAACGAGGTCACGGCATGGACGCCTGATCAACTCCGGTTCATCGCCAATGGACTCTTCGCTATGAAGGCTCGTCTCGACGCCGAGGCACCCAAGGCTGGAAACCCAGTCCTCAACCTGACGGGTGCGGAGTGGACGGGTAAGGCCAGAGGACCAGCCGATGACCGAGCGGAGGCCATCACACGCTGGCTCCGCGGCGTCGCGGACGAATACGGCGATCTCGCCGATGCGATGAACCGCGGCGCGTTTTCCATCGAAGGAGCAGTCACCGCCCTCGAGAACGGGACAACGTCATCAGAGTCCCAGGGTTATGTGCTGAATAGGGGAAGCCGCGAGTACGAGGTGACCTTCGAGAAAGCGAAGGCTCCGCCGGGCGCCGAGTACGACGCGAACGTCGCCTTTCAACATCAAACCGCCTTGCGCAATCTCGGTATAGCTGCGGACCAGGCGGTGAGCGACACGAGCGCAGCCGTCAACTCCGCTTTGGCTGCACTTGGCGGCATCACCCCGGTTTCGATCGCCACGTCCAGCGGGTCGATGACGCGCGCGGCGAATCAAGTGGACGCGTTCCGGGAAGTCTACGGACGCGTCCCGGTCAGCGAGAACGACTGGCGAATGGCGGCCGCGTTGGATCCGCACAGCTACAACCCGAAAAACAAGGGCGTTCCGCCGGTTGTCAGCATTATCAAGATCAATCCTGTACCTGGGCAGGGAGTAGTGGCCACGGGTTTGTTCATTCCGATCGACAAGGTCATCGCAGGCCCTGGGTGGATGAAGTTCAACAGGAATCTCGGAGACGACCGAGGCTTCGATCCGAACTTCTCCCCAGAAGACACCCGCGTGTCCTATTTCATCGATTACGAGAACGGCGTGATCGTGGCACGTCAGAACCCTTCCTGCGATGACAAAGGCAATGTCAAAACCGGAACTCCGTCGGTGCAGGCAAGCCAGCTACCCGATGGAACGGTTGCAATTGCATATGACGGTTGGGATCCGCTCGCACCTCCTGGGCCAGAAAAAGTTGGCTGGTCCGTCAATGGCCAGACCATTGTGACGCCCGGCCAGGGCGGCGCTCGAGTGTCGGGCGAAGCCACGGATTTCCCTTCCATGGAGACCTACCAATACCTTCCCGATGGCCGGACTCAAGTCTTACACCAAGACGACGCAGGCGACCACCACGAGACAGGTCCAATGGCGAATCTCCCCCTCCACCACGATTACGGCGACTACAAAGACGATTTGGATCGCTTTCCGACCGAAACGTATGTGTCACCCGGAAATCACTCGTATCCAATCGACCTTGGCGATATCACCGGAATGACTGATCTGGGTGACCCGGAGAATCCCCCTGTACTCAAAGGAGTTCGATGAGACATTTTGAATTTGCTATTCATCCTCTAGAGCAATACGAAGCGAGCTGAGTCTCGTGTCGTCTTCCACCGAGAAGCCAGCTGATCCAGACGCTCGCACAGGCCAAACCATTTTTGCGGCCCAGACAGCGATAGCAGTCCTCGTCATGATCGCCATGTTTGTGGCACCCGCTGTGCCTGGTCTGTGGTCAGCGACCATCTCTCGTGTACTCGTCGCAGTTGCTGCCCTCACGACGTCGTTCGTTCTCTACTTCTTCAGCAACTCGGCGCGGGGATGGGCGGCCGTGATCGCGGTAGCCACGTGTGTCAGTGGCACCGTGTTGATGCTGCTGGAGGCCTGACACGTGGATACTCGGTTCTTCGGTCCGGTAACACCCTTCGCCACGATTGCCGCGTCGGCGACATCACTTCTTGCATATGCGCTCTTGTGGGGACTAGGGCTCGTACTCGGCGTTCTACTGTTCTTGTTCAGCGCCGTCGGAACGTACGCCCACGGCATCACCAGGCAGGTGTGCACCGGCATCGCCATTGGCACGCTGGTGGTTTTGGGCGGTTTCGCGATCGCCGTGCTGTTTTTCGCCGACACGTGATGTGCGCGTCGCGACGGCCGCCTCGCGCCTGCCGGGCGGCGGGGAATGTGTCCATTGGAGGTGCATGTGCACTCCGGATGGGAGACTGACACCACCACGTCCGACGAGAGGCTCGAAACGATGACCGGTAGGTACCTGCTCCGCACCCTGGGCATCGCACTCGGATGCGCAACCGCGGCAATCCTCTCCCCCGCGATCGCGAACGCCGCACCGAACGACGTGACGATCACACCCTCGGTGTCGGGCAACTCGGTCACCGTGACCGTCACGAACCGGTCCACGGCGGTGATCGGGTGCAAGATGTTCGGACTCCCGGCCGGGTCTGTGGCCGACAGCGACTCGCGACCACCCTTCGGATACGTCAACCCGGTCGACCCGCGCGCACTGATCGCGCCGGGCGGCACGCGCACCGTGGCGCTCGAGGTGTTCACCGACGAGGGCCCGAGTGGGTCCACCGTCCTGCCCGACGGCGCCTACGACCTGTACTGGGGATGCACCACCGTGCCTGGATTTGACGGCGTCGAACAGTGGGGCACGCTGGGCCCGGCCGGAAAGCCGTCGACCGCGCGAACCACGCGGCTGACACTTCCCGCCGAAGTCGGCACCCTGATCGCACCGACCCCCATGCCGCCAGGGCCGTGCCCCGACGCGAGTTGCCTCCCGCCCGACGTCGCCGACATCGTCGACGACCTGTGGGGCGAGTACACCTCGCCCTAGCCTGAGCGAAGCGGCGAGGCCGTTTCGAGATCCCTTACCCTGTCGCCCAGTGGCTTCGACTCGGCTCCTCGCTCCGCTCGGTGCCGGCTCAACCAGCGCGGGGTGGCCGACCGCGCGGGCACCAGCCTGCCGGCTCAACCAGCGCGGGGTGGCCGACCGCGCGGGCACCAGCCAGCCGGCTCAACCAGCGCGGGGTGGCCGCTGCCGCGGGATCAAGACGACTGGCGGCCTCGACGCAACGGTCGTGCCGACGCGTTGGTTCCGAAGACAGGTCGATTGGTGACCGATTGCCCGGCTGGTCCCGCATGTGGTCGGACTCACGTGGCGCCGACGGCCGACTTCCGGTGCTCTGGGAGATAGGGAACCGCTCAATTCGGGCTTCCCCGACGGGACAGACCGCCGATGCCGCCGGGACGCACTCCCCCGTTCGAAAGCCGATCACGACCACAGCCCTATCGACAGGACTGGAGCCGACCGATGACCGTAGCCGAACGCACCGCACCCGAATCCGACTCCCGCAGACAGTCAACCCGAACGGAGCTGCTGGGCCCCTTCCACGACGGGCGAGAAATGATTCTCGCCGCCGTCCTCGCCGCGTTGGCCGGGGCCACCGGCGCGGCGGCGTGGCTGTACTCCTCCGGGTGGTACGTGACCTTCATGACGGGCAACAGCGAGCGACTGGTGCTCGAACACGTCAAGGGGGCCCACCAGCTCGGCTTCACCGCTCTGCTGACCGTGGTGGTGTTCGTTCTCGGCGTGTTCGTGGCCACCCTGGCCAGGATGTACGTTTGGCGCAAAGCCCGGCACGGGGCGACGATGCTGACCGCGGGCTCGACGATCGCCGCGTGGCTCATCGACATCAACCTCGACAACGGCAACCGAGAATTCGGCGCCGGCCCGGTGCTCTGCCTGGCCTTCGGTCTCGGCGCACTCAACACCTCGATCAGCCGCAAGGGCGAGGTCGTCATGCCTCTGTCCTACGTGACCGGCACCCTGGTGAAAATTGGCCAGGGCGCCGGGTTGCACGTGTCCGGCGCCAAGCGATGGGGATGGGTCGCTCACCTGAGCACCTACGCGGGATTCCTCGCCGGTGCAGGATTCGGCGGCCTGCTGTTCAACGCCTTCGACGAACGGAACTCGCTACTGACCCTGGCCGTGGTCGCGGTGGTCGCCGCGGCGATCACCTGGCGTCTGGATCATCCCAAGTTCTTGCGTGCCGACGTCCGCTGACATGAGTGGCCGCGTCGTCGGCCGGTCGCGTCGACTGCTGGGCAGGCCGGTCAGCCGCCCAGCGTCTTGTTCATCCGGCCGACGGCCTCCTCGTACTCGCTGACGAGGTCGGCGATGAGGTCGGCGACGGGCGTGATCGCGTTGCAGCGTCCGACGATCTGACCGGCCGGCATCGCGACGACATCGGGATTGTCGGCCTGTGAGATCCGTGCGTGCGCCTCGGCGACGAGCAGGTTCTGCAGCGGCATCGGCAACGGTTCGGGCGCGGACTCGGCGTCCCAGGCATCGGTCCAGGCCGTCTTCAGCAGTCGCGCAGGCTTTCCCGAGTAGATGCGGCGGCGCACGGTGTCCCGCGACGTCGCCTTCAGCAGTGCCTGCTGGACAGTCGACGGCTTGTCGGAACCCTCCGGCACGCCGAGCTTGTACTCCGCCGCCGTCAGCCAGTACGTGCCCATCCACACGCCCTGCGCACCGAGCGCGATCGCCGCGGCGATCTGGCGGCCACTGCCCACGCCACCGGCCGCGAGGACCGGCGCGGTGTCACCGACCGCGTCGACGAGATCCGGCCACAGGATCATCGAGGTGACCTCACCGGTGTGCCCGCCGCCCTCGTAGCCCTGGGCGATGACGATGTCGACGCCCGCCTCGACGTGATGCAGCGCATGCTCTTTCGCGCCCGCGAGCGCGGCGACCAGGACGCCGTTGTCGTGCGCGGTCTGGATGACGTCGGCCGGCGGCGAGCCGAGTGCGTTGGCGATCAGCTTGATCTGTCCGTACTTACGACGATGCTCCATCGCGACGTCGACATGCGAGCGCGCGACCGAGTGCAACCAGCCGAGCACCCCGGCGTCGACCCGGTCTCCACCCGGGAGCGGGGGCACACCCAGATCGTCGAGCGTGCGTTCGACGAACGCGCGGTGCTCCGGCGGGATCATCGAGTCGAGGTCCATCTTCGAGCCCTCGGTCGGGATCTTGGCGGGCATCACCACATCGACGCCGAACGGTTTGCCGTCGGTGTTCTCGTGCATCCACTCCAGGACTTCGTCGAGCTCCTCGGCCTCGTTGAAGCGGACACAACCCAGGACACCGAGGCCACCGGCCCGACTGATCGCCGCCGCCACGTCCTGGCTGGGGGTGAATCCGAAGATCGGATACTCGATGCCGAACTTCTCGACCAGTTCAGTACGCATGTTTCAGCTCCCTTTCGGCGCTCTACTGCGCCTCGTCGGCGGGACGTTCGGTGGTGACCGACGCTCCCCATCGATAGTCGGGTTTGCCTGCGGGAGAACGCTTGATCTCGTCCACGAACCACACGCTGCGCGGACACTTGTAGCCCGCCAACTCTTTTCGGACAACGTCGTTGAGACTCGTGAGCGACGGGCGCGCACCGTCCCGAGTCGCGATGACTGCCGCGACGCGCTGACCCCACCGGTCATCGGCCACACCCACCACGACGGTGTCGAACACGTCCGGGTGGGCCTTGAGCGCCCCCTCCACCTCCTCGGGGAAGACCTTCTCGCCGCCGGTGTTGATCGACACCGACCCACGGCCGAGCATGGTGATCGTGCCATCGGCCTCGAGGACGGCGTTGTCGCCGGGCAGCGAGTAGCGCACGCCGTCGAAGACCTTAAACGTCTTCGCCGACTTCTCCGGGTCGTTGTGGTAGCGCAGCGGTACGTGGCCGGATCGCGCCAGCACACCGACCTCGCCGCTGCCCGGCTCGACCGGCGTACCGTCCTCCCGCAAGACGTGGGTCTCCTTGTCCGCCTTCACCCGCGGACCGCCGGTGTGCGGCGTGTCCTTCGCGACGACGCCCATCCCGCCGAAGCCGGTCTCCGACGATCCGATCGCGTCGATGATGACCGAATTCGGGAACCGGTCGAGGAACTGTTCCTTGACGCTCGGTGAGAACAGGCAGGCCGACGACGCGATCGACAGCACGCTCGACAGGTCACGGTCCCCACCGCTCTCCAGCGCCTCGATCATGGGGCGCCCCATCGCATCTCCGGTGATGAACACGACGTTGACCTTGTGTCGTTCGACGATGTCCCACGCCGACGATCCGCTGAACTCGGGGTACACCACCGCTTTTCCGCCGGCGAAGAGGGACTGGAAGATCGCCCACTGCGAGCCGCCGTGAATGAACGGCGGAATCGGGTACCGGACGAGCTGTCCGCCCTCGGCACCGGTCTTGGCAAGATGCCACTCGTCGGGTACGGGTTCGCTGGTGTACCAGTCGATTCCACCACCGAGGACGCGCCACACGTCTTCCTGCCGCCACACCACGCCCTTCGGCTTCCCGGTGGTACCGCCGGTGTAGAGCATGTACAGGTCGTCGTCGCTGCGTTCCTCGAAGTCGCGTTCGGTCGACGACGCCGCGATCGCCTCCTCGAAACGGATCGCATCGCTGTGGCCCGCGCAGCACAGGTCCTCGTCCGACCCGTCCTCGATGACGACGCGGTACTCGAGATCGGGCGCTTTCGGCAACGTGTTGCACACGCGACCGGCGAAGCTCCGCTCGTGGATCAGCACCTTCATCCCGGAGTCGGTGAAGATGTGTTCCAACTCGGCTTCGACGTAGCGGTAGTTGACGTTGACCATCACCGCGCGAGCCTTGAAGATGGCGACCATCGCCTCGACCGACTCGATGGTGTTCCTGCTGTACAGACCCACTCGGTCGCCCGGTTGTACGCCCAGTTCCCGGAGTTTGTGGGCGAGGGCGTTGGCACGCGCCTCCAGGTCGGCGTAGGAGCGCAAGCGGTCGCCCGACTCGAGCGCGACGCGCTCGGGAACAAGGTCGACGGCATGCTCGATGAGGTCGGCGATTGTGTAGGCCATGGTTCAAAATTAGAACGTGTTATCGTTCTGGGCAAGCGGCAATACGCGCCCGCCACCATCACCTGATCACCACCCGAGCACAGCGACACCGGAGTGCAGCGATGACCACAGCAACCCCCGCCGAGTCCGTCACCGAAAAGGCACCCGAGTGCCTCGTCGAGAAGCGCGGGCACATCCTGATCGTGACGATGAACCGACCGGAGGCGCGCAATGCGCTGTCGACGGAGATGATGCGGATCATGACCGAGGCGTGGGACCAGGTCGATGCCGATCCCGACATCCGGGTGGCCATCCTCACCGGCGCCGGCGGGTACTTCTGCGCGGGCGCCGACCTGAAGAGCATGAACAAGAACGCTCCCGGCGACACCGTCGACTCCGGTGCGTGGAATCCGGCCTCGTTGCCGGCCCTGCTGAAGGGACGCCGTCTCACCAAGCCGCTCATCGCCGCAGTGGAGGGACCCGCCATCGCCGGCGGTACCGAGATCCTGCAGGGCACCGACATCCGGGTCGCCGGCGAGAGCGCGAAGTTCGGTGTCTCCGAGGCCCGTTGGGGCCTGTACCCGATGGGTGGCAGCGCGGTTCGCCTCGTCCGGCAGATCCCGTACACCGTGGCGTGCGACATCCTGCTGACCGGCCGCCACATCACCGCGCGCGAGGCGCTCGAATACGGACTGATCGGCCATGTCGTCGACGACGGGACCGCTCTCGACAAGGCACTCGAACTCGCCGGGAAAATCGCGGCCAACGGTCCGCTCGCGGTGCAGGGCATCCTCAAGACCATCCGCGACACCGAGGGCCTACACGAACTCGACGCCTTCGAGATCGATGCGAAGATCGGCATCTCGGTCTTCGAGTCGAAGGATGCGAAGGTCGGACCCCGCGCGTTCGCGGAGAAGCGCACGCCGGAGTTCACCGGGGAGTAGCGGCACCGGGCGGTCGCGCCGCGCAGCGACTTCCGCGACGCCCCCGGTCAGCGGACGGCGTCCGACGTATCCTCCGACGACCTACGTGGGCGCAGCACGATCTCGTCGAGACGCCGACGATGATGCTCTTCGATGGTCATGCCCGCCTGGATCTCGTCGACGAGGGCTGCGGCGACGTCGCGGATCTTCACGTTCTCCTGCTGTGAGCGCCACCGGAGCACTTCGAACGCCCGGTCGGCGTTGACTCCGTAGACCAGCATGAGCATGCCCTTGGCCTGCTCGATCACGCCGCTGCTGTCGCGGAAGGCTCGTACCTGGTCGTCGACCCGCCGTTGCCACACGGCCATCTCGGCGTCGGTCAGGTCGAGGTAGAAGCCCTCGGTGCCGATGGCGCGCCGCGTGGCGTCGGTGATGGAATGCGCGATGACCGCGACCGGTCGGACCCGCCCGGACGTGTCGACGATGCGGTGCCGACTCGAGAACGGCGCGTGATTGGTGAGCATCTCGGCCAGCACGGCGTCGAAGTGGGCTCGATCGTCGGGGTGCTTGTGGCGGCGCATGAGTTCGGTGGTCGGTTCGACCTCCCCCGGCGCATAACCGTGCAGGGCGGCGACCTCATCGGACCATTCCCACTTCTCGCCCTCGTAGAAGAAGCGGAAGTCGCCGATACGTTGCATGCCCGACGGCATCCGGCCGGACCGGTCGGTCTGCCGACCCGCCGGGAGGCCATCCCGTCCGTGGTCGGCGTCTCCGCAACGGGGCCGTGATCACTTGGCTGCACGCGAGAAATTCTATGTTCGATCGGCATGCACGGCCGCAGGTTCTGCAGTTAGGAAGTCGTCGACGACTGTCGCACGCGGCGGATCACCGATACCGTGTCCCGTCGGGCACACGCCGACACCGGGTGCGTAGTCACACCAACGTCGCGAGTTCCCGGATCGTCTCGGTGTCGCGGGCGGTGACCATGAGCATGGTGACGCCGGCCGCCTCCCACTCCTTGATCTGAGAGCGCACCTCGTCGGCCGTGCCGACGAGCATCGTCTCGCGGACCATCTCGTCGGGCACTGCGGCGATCGCCTCGGCCTTCTTGCCGCTGAGGAACAGGCTCACGATCTCGTCGACGGCGTCGGCGTAACCCATCCGCTTGTACAGCTCGGCATGGAAGTTCTTCTCCTTGGCGCCCATTCCGCCGACGTAGAGCGCCGTCGACGGCCGGTAGCGATCGATGGCCGCGGGCACGTCGTCGGTGATCACCACCTGTACCGTCGCGGCCACCTCGAAGTCCTCCCGGGAACGACGCGCACCCGGCCGCGCGAAACCCTCATCGAGCCACGCGTTGTACTGGTCGGCGAGACCGAGACTGAAGAAGATGGCCAGCCAGCCGTCGGCGATCTCTGCGGTCTGCGCGACGTTCTTCGGGCCCTCGGCACCCAGCCAGATCGGGACGTCGGCGCGAAGCGGATGAGTGATCGGCTTGAGTGGTTTTCCGAGTCCGGTCGCCCCGGGTGCGTCGCCCGGGTACGGCAGCGGATAGTGCGGACCCGCGCTGGTCACCTTGTCCTCTCGGGCCAGCACGTCCCGCACGACGCGCACGTATTCGCGGGTGCGTGCCAACGGTTTTGCGAACGGTTCGCCGTACCAGCCCTCCACCACCTGCGGACCCGACACCCCGAGTCCGACGATGTGCCGGCCGCCGGAGAGATGGTCGAGGGTCAGCGCGTGCATGGCGAGGGAGGTCGGCGGCCGCGCCGACAGCTGGGCCACCGCCGTGCCCAGACGGATGCGCGAGGTCGCCGCGCCCCACCAGGCGAGCGGCGTGTACGCGTCGGAGCCCCACGACTCGGCGGTGAAGACCGCGTCGAACCCGCATTCCTCCGCGGTGGCGATCAACTCCGGCGCTTCGCGAATCGGATCGGTACCCCAGTACCCCAGTTGCAGACCGAGCTTCACAACCACTCCCCTTCTCGCCGGGCCGCGCTTCCCACGGCCTGACATGCATCTTGTGCCCAATACTAGAACGTGTTCTACTCAAGATGTGAGCATGAGCGTAACGTCTCCGGCCGCCCCGAATCCCGTCGCCGAGGTGCCCGAGCCGAAGTCCCCCATCCTGACCGCTCCCCTGACCAACTCCTTCGACTACACACGGTCGCTGGGCCCGGTCCTGAGCCAGTTCGCGCTCGCGTTGCGCGATGGCCGGATCATCGGGTCCAAGGGCAGCGACGGCAAGGTGTCGGTTCCCCCGGTCGAGTTCGACCCCGTCACCGGCACCCAGTCCGCCGAGTTCGTCGAGGTGTCGACCGTCGGCACGGTGACCACGTGGACGTGGAACCCCGAGCCGGTGCCGGGCCAACCGTTGGACACGCCGTTCGCGTGGGCGCTGATCCGTCTCGACGGCGCGGACACCACACTGCTGCACGCGGTTTCGACCGACTCGCCCGACGACCTGTCGACCGGCCTGCGGGTCCACGCCGTCTTCGGCGCCGCGCGCATCGGCCGGATCGACGACATCGCGTACTTCGCCCCCGGCGAGAAACCCGCCACCGCTCCGGCCAACACCGCCGACGCCCCCCAGGGCGCGGAGGCGGGGCTGCTCGTCATCCCCACCCCGGTCAGCACCGCGATCACGCACTCGGCCAACGAGGAAGAGTCCGTGTACCTCGAAGGACTGAAGGCGGGCAAGCTGATCGGCACCCGCATCGGTTCGGGAGTCGATGCCGGGCGCGTGTACTTCCCGCCCCGCGGCGTCAGCCCCGCCGACGGTTCACCCGCATCCGAGCGCGTCGAGCTGGCCCACACCGGCATCGTCACCACGTTCTGCATCGTCAACGTGCCCTTCCAGGGACAGCGGATCAAGCCGCCCTACGTGGCGGCCTACGTGCTCCTCGACGGGGCGAACATCCCGTTCCTGCACCTGATCCTGGACTGCGAGGCCTCTGAGGTCCGGATGGGCATGCGCGTCAAGGCCGTCTGGCTCCCCGAGGACGAATGGGAGTACTCGATCGGCAACATCAGCCACTTCGCGCCCACCGGAGAGCCCGACGCCGAGTACGAGACCTATAAGGACCACCTCTGATGACACTGCCACCGATCGCGATCATCGGCTTCGCGCACAGCCCGAACATCGCCGGCTCCCACGGCACCACCAACGGCGTCGAGATGCTGATCCCCTGCTTCGACAAGCTCTACGCCGAACTCGGCATCGCCCGCACCGACATCGAGTTCTGGTGCAGCGGTTCCTCCGATTACCTTGCCGGACGGGCATTCTCGTTCATCTCCGCGATCGACTCGATCGGTGCGATGCCGCCGATCAACGAGTCCCACGTCGAGATGGACGGCGCCTGGGCGCTGTACGAGGCGTGGGTGAAGATCGCGACGGGCGAGGTCGATCTCGCCTTCGCCTACGGATTCGGCAAGGCCACCGCGGGCAACGCCGACCAGACGCTCACCCTGCAGACCGATCCGTACACCGTCGCCCCGCTGCATCCGGATGCCCGGTCGCTCGGCGCCCTGCAGGCTCGCGCCGGCCTCGACGCGGGCGTGTGGACCGAGGCCGACATGGCCGCGGTCGGTGCGCGGACCTTCGGCGGTTCCGTCGACGAGCTGCTCGGTCGTGAGTACGTCGCGAACCCGCTGCGACAGCACGACATCGCGCCGTACACCGATGCCGCCGCAGCGGTCGTCATCGCCAGCGAGCGCAAGGCCCGCGAGCTGGTGGCCAACCCTGCCTTCGTCACCGGGTGGGATCACCGCATCGACACACCCAACTTCGGGGCACGCGATCTCACCGTCTCACCGTCGACGAAGCTGGCCGGCGACACCGCCTTCGGCGACCGCAGCCGCGCGGTCGACGTCGCCGAGATCAACGCGTCGTACACGCACCAGGAGATCATCGTCCGCAACGCGCTCGGACTCCCCGACTCGGTGCGCATCAATCCGTCCGGCGGTTCGCTGGCCGGCAACTCGCTGTTCTCCGCAGGTCTCCAGCGGATCGGGTACGCGGCCAACGAGATCCTCGGCGGCAACGCCGGCACCGCGGTCGCCCACGCCTCGAGCGGCCCGCTGCTGCAACAGAACATGGTGGTCACCCTGAGTGCCCAGAACAACGAGGGGGCCTGAGAACTGATGGGACACAACAATCGTGCCGCGGTGCTGGGCACCGGGCAGACACGGTACGTCGCGAAGCGGTCCGACGTCACGATGGCGGGCATGGTCCGCGAGGCCATCGACGCCGCGCTGATCGACTCCAAGGTCTCGCTCGACGACATCGACGCGATCGTCATCGGCAAGGCCCCGGACCTCTTCGAGGGGTCGATGATGCCGGAGCTCGCGATGGCCGAGGCCATCGGCGCTGTCGGCAAACGCCTCATCCGCGTACACACCGCGGGTTCGGTCGGCGGTTCGACGGCCAATGTGGCCGCGTCGCTGGTCTTCGCGGGCGTGCACAAGCGGGTCCTGGCCGTCGCCTGGGAGAAGCAGTCCGAGTCCAACGCGATGTGGGCGCTGTCGATCCCGGTGCCGTTCACCAAGCCGGTGGGCGCCGGCGCGGGTGGCTTCTTCGCCCCGCACGTGCGCGCCTACATCCGGCAGTCCGGCGCGCCCGAGCACATCGGGGCGATGGTCGCCGCCAAGGATCGCCGTAACGGCGCGCTGAATCCGCTTGCGCACCTGCACCAACCGGATCAGACGGTCGAGAAGGTCATGAGCTCGCAGATGCTCTGGGACCCGATCCGTTACGACGAGACCTGCCCGTCGTCGGACGGGGCCTGCGCGGTCGTCATCGGCAGCGAGGATGTCGCCGATGCCGCGATCGCCGCAGGCGATCCGGTGGCGTGGATCCATGCCACCGCGATGCGCACCGAGCCGCTGTCCTACGCGCACCGCAACGTCGTCAGCCCGCAGGCCGGTCGCGATGCCGCGGCCGCGTTGTGGAAGGCCGGCGGCATCAGCAACCCGCTGGAGGAGATCGACGCCGCCGAGATCTACGTGCCCTTCTCCTGGTTCGAGCCGATGTGGCTGGAGAACCTGGGATTCGTGGCCGAGGGCGAGGGGTGGAAGCTCACCGAATCCGGCGACACCGAGATCGGCGGGCGCATCCCGCTCAACGCGTCCGGCGGTGTGTTGTCGTCGAACCCGATCGGGGCGTCGGGCATGATCCGGTTCGCCGAGGCCGCCATCCAGGTCATGGGCAAAGCCGGAGACCACCAGGTCCCGGACGCCCGGAAGGCACTGGGCCACGCCTATGGCGGTGGCTCGCAGTACTTCTCGATGTGGCTCGTCGGCGCCGACAAGCCCCTGCACTGAGCGGAACTTCGTGGCATTCATGCGCCATATGTGCGCATGAATGCTACGAAGTGCGTTCGGGGACAGCGCAGGCGAGGCCGTCGGCCATTCCCGTGGGTCGCACACCCAGCGACTGGTTGAGACGTGCCCGCTGATTCTCCCAGGCCACGGTCATGGCGAGTTCGACGATCTGGGTCTCCGACAGGTGTTCGGCCAGCCGGCGGCGCAGGTCCGCGAGATCGTCGCCGACAGCCGGCGTACGGGTCATCGCCTCGGCGTAGCCGATGACGAGTTTCTCCAGATCGGTGTAGGCCGTCGACTCCTCATAGCGCGGCAGATCGCGGAGTTGCTGCTCGGTGATTCCGGCGCCCGACGCCAGCGCGGAGCCGATGTCGAGGCAGAACTCGCAACTGACCATGCCGGCGGCCTTGAGTTCGGCCAGTTCTTTGAGTTTCGGGTCCATCCGGTTGGACAGCAGCATCGCGCTCTCCATCCCGGCGATCCCGCCCGCCACCAGCGGCCGACGAGCGAGGTGGCCGACGAGTTCGGTGCGATGACGCCGGGCCCGCCGCATCGCGCGTACATAATTCCGGATTCGATGCAGTGCTCTCATACCCGTCCTTCCCGATCCGGCCGAAAACTGTAACGCCGCCCCAGCGCATATGTGACCAGCAGCACCAGGGCAGCCACACCGACCGCACCGTGGGCGACCGCACCCCAGGCGAAGACGCCGATCTCGTGGAGACCGCGTCCGCCCATCACCAGTCCGAGCGGCACGCCCGCGATGACGGCGACGGGTAGCCACCGGCGACGCGTCGAGGCGACCGCGATCGCCGCGCCGACGGCGATGAACGCCAATCCGCCGTCGACCATCGCGTGCTGGTTGAACGGCTCGCCGAGCGACGCCGAGATCCACTCGCCGGCAATCATGTTCCCGACGCCATGGATGATCAGGATCGCGCCGAGCGCGGCCGCGGCCACCTGCGCCGCCGACCACCGTCTTCTCCGACGACCGGCAGGCGCAGGATGCAGTATCCGGTCGACCGAAACGTAGGTCGACGCGGGCGGGTCGGGCCGCAAGCCACCGGCGAGCAACTCGAGTTCCGGGTCCGGAGCATTCGGGACGTCGCGCCCGTCGAGAACTGCCGATATCGCGTCATCGAGTCGTTCGGCCGCAGCGATGTCCACGGGGTCGAACTGTTCACTCGGATCGTGAGGCGTCACCTCGGCATCACCTCCCTCAACTTCGCCACCCCGCGATAGACGAGCATCCGCGCGGCCGTCGCCGAGATCCCCATCGCCGCGCCGATCTCGTCGGAGGTGAGTTCGGTGGCGAATCGCAGGGTCACGGCTTCCCGCTCGCGCGCCGTCAGAACCCACAACCGGCTGCGCACGTCGTCGGCCGCGGCGGCCCGCAGCATCGCGGTCTCGGGATCGCCGTCGTAAACGGACACCCCGGCGTCGCCGAGGTCGACCTCGGCGACCGGCACCTCGCGGGATCGCCGGGCCCACCAGTCCGCGACGACATGCCGCGCGATCCCGATCAGCCAGGCGCCGACGCTGTCGCGCCGGTCGTCGAACCGGTCCCACGAGCGCATCGCCTTCACGAAGACCTCCGCGGTCACGTCGTCGGCGTCGGCGGCCCCGGGCACACGGGTCCGCACGTAGCGCCAGACCCCCGCAACGTGTTCGCGGTACACCGCGTCGAACTGATCGACCGCGCCGGACTCCGAGTCGCTCCCCCTCCGTCGACGACGCCGTGGGGGCGTCGGTGAACCTGTCACCCCATCTTCGGGCCCGGCCGACGCGCTGTAACGACGGATGGGAGAACCCGGCCCACAAACGACCGCGGGCGGGACAGGGTGAGCACCCTGTCCCGCCCGTGGCGGCTCGTGTTGCGACTATCCGGCCTTGCGCACCGAGTTGATCGTCTTCTCGACTTCCCAGAAGGCGCGCAGTGCCGACAGCTTGCCGTCGGCGTCGGCGCGATAGGTGAACACCCCGCGCGCCTCGGAGACATGGCCGGCGATGTGGGTGACGATGCTGCCGATGTAGGCTACCTCGTTCCCGCAGATGATCTCCTCGTCGAAGCGGAACTCGATGCTCTCGGTCGTCCCGATCGATTTGTCCCAGAACTCCGAGATCTGCTCGTGCCCGCGGAATCCGACGCCGTCCGGGTCGAACATCGACGGGCCGACCGGGTCCTCGACCGTGGCGTCTGCCGCGAAGTTGTCGATCCAGGCCTGTTTGTCCCTGGATTCCACGAACTCACGCGAACGACGCCCCGCCACGACTGCGGGATGGTTCTCCCGGTCGATGCCGAGGTAGGCCGGTGTCTGCTCTGCTGCGGTCACTTGGTGCCGTAGTCGACGCGGAGTTCCTTGACGCCGTTGATCCAGCCGTGGCGCAGACGGCGCGGTGCGTCGAGTTTGGTGATGTCGGGCACCATGTCGGCGAGCGCGTTGAACATCAGGTTGATCTCCATCCGCGCGAGGTTCGCACCGACGCAGAAGTGCGCACCGTTGCCGCCGAACCCGACGTGCGGGTTGGGATCGCGCATGATGTTGAACGAGAACGGATCGTCGAAAACGTCCTCGTCGTAGTTCGCCGAACCGTAGAACATGCCGACGCGCTCACCCTTGGCGATGTCGACGCCGCCGATCTGCGTGTCGCGCTTGGCCGTCCGCTGGAAGCAGTTGACCGGGGTCGCCCACCGCACGATCTCGTCGACCGCGGTCGCCGGGCGCTCCTTCTTGAACAGTTCCCACTGATCGGGGTTGTCCAGGAAGGCATTCATCCCGTGGCTGATGGCGTTGCGGGTGGTCTCGTTGCCGGCGACGGTCAGCAGGATGAAGAAGAACCCGAACTCGGTCTCGTCGAGCGACTGCCCGTCGATGTCGGCGTTCACCAGCGTGGTGACGATGTCCTCGCCGGGATTCTTACGCTTCTCCTCGGCCATCGTGTAGCCGTAGCCGAGGATCTCGGCGTTGGCCTGCTGCGGATCCGTCGTGTAATCCGGGTCGTCGGCGTTCATCATCGAGTTCGACCAGTCGAACAGCTTCTCCCGATCCACCTCCGGCACGCCGAGGAGGTCGGCGATGGCCAGCAGCGGCAGGTCGACGGCGACGTCCTTGACGAAGTCGCCACTGCCCTTCTCCGCGGCCCGCGTCACGATCTCGCGCGCGGCGTCGTCGAGCTTCTCCTCGAGTGAATGCACGGCGCGCGGCGTGAACAACTTGGAGACCAGCTTGCGCAGGCGGGTGTGCTCCGGCGGATCGTGGTTGATCAGCAATGCCTTGGTGATCTCGATCTGATCGGCGGTCATGTCGTCTTCGAAACGCATGATGACGCCGTTGGCGTTGGTTTCCCAGTCCTCGTTGTTCTTGGAGATCTCGCGGACATGGGCGTGCTTGGAGATCACCCAGTACCCGCCGTCGTGGAAACCACCGCCCTTGCCGGGCGCCTGGGCATTCCACCAGACCGGCGCGGTCTTGCGCAGTTGCGCGAACTCCTTCACGGGGATGCCCTGCTCGAGCAGATCGGGGTTGGTGAAATCCCACCCCTCCTGCTCCATGAACGGGCACTTCGCGACTACGTCGGAAGGGCTCGTGCGCGCAGAATCCGCCGGGGTCGGCTCGCTGCCGATCGGGGCGCTCTGGGCCTGGGTCACGTCACACCACCTCGCTGTGAGATTTAGAACCTGTTTCAATCACATTGAAGCACACTGTGACGCATACGACACCCTCAGACGAGAACTTGTTCTAGTTTTGTTCCCGACCCGGTATCCCGACCTGCGATCTTCTCTCACAGATTCGTCTGCGTTCGTCGTCGTGCAGCGTCGACGCATTGCGTCGAACACCCGCCGAGTGGGCCGCCCTGCCCGCATCATCCACCCCAGCGTAGACGCAAACATAGAACGTGTTCTAGCGTGATCACAGCGGCCTCGACGGACCGTCGTGGCCTCATCCGTGGACATCCGGGTTCACCGGTACGAACGAAGGAGTGGCGATGGGCGTTCCCGTCATCGTGGAAGCGGCGCGCACGCCGATCGGCAAGCGCAACGGTTGGCTCTCGGGCCTGCACGCCGAGGAGTTGCTCGGCATCACCCAACGCGGCCTCCTCGAGAAGGCGGGCCTCGACCCCGCCCTCGTCGAGCAGGCGATCGGCGGCTGCGTGACCCAGGCAGGCGCCCAGGCCGGCAACATCACGCGTAAGGCCTGGCTGTCCGCGGGTCTGCCGGAGGCGACCGGAGCCACCACCATCGACGCACAGTGCGGTTCGGCGCAGCAGGCCAACCATCTGATCGCCGGGCTCATCGCCTCCGACGCGATCGACATCGGCGTCGCCTGCGGGGTGGAGACGATGTCGGTCGTTCCGCTCGGTGCGAACGTCGGCACCAATGCCGGTCCCTACCATGCGGATTCGTGGGAGGTCGACATGCCGAACCAGTTCGAGGCCGCCGAACGGATCGCCAAACGCCGCGGTATCACGCGCGCCGACATCGACGCGCTCGGCGAGCGCAGTCAACGCAACGCCCGCAAGGCATGGGACGAGGGTCGGTTCGACCGCGAGGTCTTGAGCCTCAAGGCGCCCGAGCGCACCAAAGAGGGCGAACTGACCGGGAACATCCTCGACGTCAGCCGTGACCAGGGCCTGCGCGACACCACGCTCGAATCCCTGTCCGCGCTCAAACCCGTTCTCGAGGGCGGTATCCACACCGCTGGCACGTCGTCGCAGATCTCCGACGGCGCGGCCGCCGTGCTCATCATGGACGAGTCCCGCGCACGCGAACTCGGCCTGACGCCCCGTGCCCGCATCAAGGCGCAGGCGCTCGTCGGCTCGGAGCCGCACTTCCATCTCGACGGCCCCGTCCAGGCGACCGAGCGAGTCCTGGCGAAGTCGGGTATGTCGTTGTCCGACATCGACATCGTCGAGATCAACGAGGCGTTCGCGTCCGTGGTGCTCAGCTGGGCCCAGGTTCACGGCGCCGACCTGGACAAGGTCAACGTGAACGGCGGTGCCATCGCCCTGGGACACCCCGTGGGCAGCACCGGGTCTCGCCTGATCACCACCGCCCTGCACGAACTGGAGCGTCGGGACGGTCAGACCGCGCTGGTCACGATGTGCGCCGGCGGCGCCATGGCCACCGGCACCATCATCGAGCGCATCTGATGCCTGCACTCGACCCGAACAACAAGCCCGCGCAACTCGATTCGCCGATCGTCAGCAAGATCATCAAACTGGGGTCGAAGGCGAACACCGCGCTGTACAAGGCCACCGGTGGTCGCGTCGGGGGCACTTGGCGGGTCGGTGCGGGTCTGCGCAAGCCCGCGCCGGTGTGCTTGCTGACCACCATCGGCCGCAAGTCGGGGCAGCCGCGCACCGCGCCGCTGATCTACCTACGACGCGGGGACGCCTTCGTCGTCGTCGCCTCCCAGGGCGGCTCGGCGAAGAACCCCGCCTGGTACCTCAATCTCCGGGACAACCCGCAGGTCACCATCCAGATCGGCAAGGAGAAGCACGACCTCGTGGCGCGCACCGCCACCGATGCCGAGCGCGCCGAACTCTGGCCTGATCTCGTCGACACCTACGCGGACTACGACACCTACGCCGCCTGGACGGAACGAACGATCCCGGTGGTCATCTGCGAGCCGGCCCGCTGACCGCTCAACACCTTCTGCTCTCCCGAGGTGCAACATCCTCCGCTCCCTGAGGTGCGAGGAGCGCAAGATCTTCCGCTCCCTGAGGTGTGAGGAGCGCAAGATCCTCCGCTCCCTGAGGTGTGAGGAGCGATAGCGACGAGCCACGAAGGGCGGCAGGGCATCTCACCAGACCCTTCGTGGCTCGCTTCGCTCGCACCTCAGGGAGCAGGGGGCCGTCACGCTCGCACCCTCGGTCGCCAGACCCTTCGTGACGCGCCCTCCGCAAGCTCCGGGCGCTCCTCAGGGAGCAGGGGGTCGGCACCCGCCTCACGAAGCCGGGGACCAGCCCTCGGGGTCCCGGCCGGTCCAGTTGGCCAGTCGCTCAGTGGGTCCGGCGCCGGGGCGGGGTTCGACGACGACGCCGAACGGCACGTTCGGGTCGGTGCGGATCTCGGCCGGGATGAACTGCTGCGCGACCGCGAGCGTCGCCTCGGCCGTCTCGGGATCGGCCTCCGCGGGTTGGCCCGTCGCGACGGCGAGGTCCCAGCCGTGCACGAGGGTCTCGCTGACATAGCCCCAGAGCGCGCCTGCGCCGGGTACCTCACCCCACGGCACCTGGACCATGCGGGTCAGCGACGCATCATCGGCCCATCCCTCCAGGGCGGCCTCGACCAGCGCAGAGTAGGTGGCAGCGTCGTGCTCCTCGGCGATCGTCCACATCGTTCGGACGTCGAGTCCGTCGGCGAGGGCCCGGGCACGCTCGGCGGTCGCCACGACGTGCGCCGAGAGTGTCCGGACGTCGAAGTCCTCGCAGGGAGTGGGCGCTTCCAGTTGATCGTCGGTGATCCCGGTCAGCAGTGCCGTCATCCAAGCAGTTGCCACTCGGAATGCGGGACGGGGGTCGGCGGGTGCGGCCGGGGCGGGCACGGCCTCTGGTGTGGTTGCGGTCATGATGACGTCCTCTCCTTGTCGTTGGTCGGTCTGACACCAGCGAATCCGCAATACACGACATCTCCTGTCATGTATTCGGGAGAGAATCGCATTCGTGCGCGCCGAACGTCTCATCGCCCTGCTGATGGTGCTGAAGAAGCACGAGCGGGTGACCGCCGCCGAGTTGGCCGCCGAGCTCGGGGTCTCCGAACGAACCGTGCTCCGCGACATCGACGCGCTGTCGCTGTCCGGCGTGCCGGTCTACGCCGAGCGCGGCCGGCACGGCGGCTTCGCGTTGTTACCGGGGTATCGCACCGATCTCACCGGACTGACCGTCGACGAGGCCACGTCGTTGCTCGCCGGTACCGGACGGGTCGACTCCCCCGCGTTCACCAGCGCCATGCGCAAGGTGACCGCCGCCCTGCCCGAGGCGCATCGGAGTCATGCCGTGCGCGCCGCGCAGCGGATCCTGGTCCGTCCGGAGGGTTTCGTCAGAACCCCGGAGATCCTCGACGGCCTCCAGGCCGTACAACTCGCCGTGTTCGAGGGCCGACGGATCCGTCTGAGCTACCGGAGCCGGGCTGCGCCCACCCCGCGCGAGCACGTCCTCGACCCGATCGGACTCATCGTGGCGGGCGAGACCTGGTACCTCGTCGCCACCTCGTCGCGCGGCAGCACGTCGCACGACGGCGCCGGCTCGGCGGAACGCATGTACCGCGTCTCCCGGATGGGCGACGTGGACGTCCTCGACGAACCCGCGCGCCGGTCCGATGACGTCGACCTCGGCGAGATCTGGGAGCGGCATCGTGACGCGTTCCGACGCTCCTTCGAACCCGTCGACGTGGTGATCGACTGCTCGGCCGACGATGCCGAGCAGATCGAGTCGATCGCCGCCGCAACATATCTCGACCGCTCACCAGAAGGACGATGCCGGCTCGGACTCCGGTTCGCCGACCGTCGCCACGCCACGCGCGCGTTGTGGGCGTCGATGTTCGACCACGACTTCGTGGTCTGCGAGCCGGAATGGCTCCGAACCACGCTCACGGCCCGCGCCCGCGTTGTCGGCGGCGACTGAGGCGAGCACAGCGGGCCGCCTGCACCGAACGAATGAATCCTCTCGCGAGGCCCCCCTGCCTGTGGTCTGATTCTCGAATGTTCGGGGTTCTCACTCCATGTCGGCACGCACTCGACGACGACCTGATGGACCAGTGGCGCTCCCACCTGTGCGGGGTCTGTCTGTCGCTGCGCGACAACCACGGCCAGTCGAGCAGGTTGACGGTCAACACCGATGCGGTGATGGTGTCGATCCTCACCGCAGCCCAGTCGACGTCGGAGTGCGCCTCCACCGAGGCCGGTCGGTGTCCCCTACGCGGAATGCGCACGGCGACAGTCGTGTCCGCCGACGAACCGGGTGTCCGCCTCGCCGCGACCGCCTCCCTCACCCTCGCCGCCGCGAAGGCGGCCGACGTCGGCAACGAGCAGCGACACGCGCTGGCGCCCCGTCGGCCGGTACGCGCGAAGCTCGCCGACTATGCCGGGAGCCACCTGCGCCGGAATGCCGCGGCCGACACCGAGGTCGCCCGACGTCTCGATGTCGACGGGATGATGACGACGCTCTCTCGTCAAGCCGAGATCGAGTCGACGAGCGTCGTCCTCGACGACCTCACCCGGGCGTCGGCAGTGGCTGCGGCACAGGTCTTCTCCGCGTCGGCGATACTCGCCGACGCACCCCGCAACGAGGCAGCGCTCTCCGACATCGGTGCCGATTTCGGCCGGATAGCGCACCTCTTGGACGCGGTCGACGACTATGACTCCGACGCCGAGCAGGGACGGTACAACCCACTCCGGTCCACCGGAACGTCGCCGGAGACCGCGCTCGAGCAGTGCCGGCGACTCGCCTCCGCGATCCGGACTCGCTACGCCGACCTCGAACTCGTCGACGACCGACTCCTACGAGTGGTGTTGCTCGACGGACTGCGCCACGCGATCCACAAGCGCATGCACCCGCACGCGGAGGCCCCTTCGGTGGTCGCCGACTCGCGCACCCAGTGGCCGCCGCACCGGCCGTTCGGCTATCCGACCGAGTGGCCGTACCCGCCACCCTTCAAACCGAATCGATCGTTCCACGAACGGATTCTGCCGTTCATCGGCGTCTCGTGCTTCGGCAAGGCCTGCTGCGTCGACCACTGGAATCACTTCACCGACAAGTACAAGGACGCGGTCTGCGACGACTGCGACTGCTGCGATTGTTGCGACTGCTGCGACCTGTGACCCGCCCGGGCGGGCGGGTCGGTTGAGGAGCGAGCGATGCGCTCCCCCTGTGCTCCCTGAGGTGCGAGCGAAGCGCCAACGCTCCTCGCACCTCAGGGGGCAATGGTTATGTCGTTCTTTCGGATTAGGGAGCAGAGGGGATCTAGCCGACGCCGCGGTCGGAGTCGGCCCAGTACTGGGACCGCAGCGCCTTCTTGTCCGGCTTGCCGAGCGCGGTCAGTGGCAGGGCATCGGCGAAGATCACCCGCTTGGGTGACTGCACCGCGCCCTTGCGGTCCTTCACGGACTGCTGGATCTCGGTGGTGATCCGGCCCTTCGCCGCGTCGTCGGCGTCGGCATCGTTGCGCAGCACCACGATCGCGGTGACCGCCTCGCCCCACTTGTCGTCCGGGACACCGATCACGCCGACCTGACCCACTGCCGGGTGTTCGGCGACGACGTCCTCGACCTCGCGCGGGAACACATTGAAGCCACCGGTGACGATCATGTCCTTGGTGCGGTCGACGATGAACCAGAATCCGCCCTCGTCCTCGCGGGCCACGTCGCCGGTGCGCAGCCAGCCGTCGCGGAAGGTGTCCGCGGTCTGTTCGGGGAGGCCCAGGTAACCGCCGGCGAGAAGTGGTCCCGCGACGCAGATCTCGCCGGGTTCGCCCTGCGGGACGGGCTTGTCGTCGGGCCCCAGCAGGGCGGTACGCAGGAAGGCCGACGGCCGTCCGCAGCTGCTCAGCCGACGCTGGTCCTCACCGGGACCCGGATGATCGCCCTTGGCCAGGTAACTGATGGCCATCGGCGCCTCGGACTGGCCGTAGTACTGCGCGAAGATCGGACCGAAGCGTTCTATGGCCTCGGCGAGACGCACCGGATTGATCGGCGACGCACCGTAATACACGGTCTCCAGCGAGGACAGATCGCGCGTCTTGGAGTCCGGGTGATCCATCAGCGCGTACAGCATCGAGGGCACCAGCATGGTCGCGGTGATCTTCTGCTCCTCGATCGTGCGGAGCACCTCGGCCGGGTCGAATTTGGACAGGACCACCATCGACCCGCCCTTCATGAGGGTCGGGACGAAGAAGGCGGCGCCGGCGTGCGAGAGGGGCGTGCAGAGCAGGAACCGCGGGTGTTCTGGCCATTCCCATTCGGCGAGCTGGATCTGCGTCATCGTCGACATCGCGCGAGCCGTCCCGATGACGCCCTTCGGCTTGCCGGTGGTGCCGCCGGTGTAGGTGATCGAGACGACGTGGTCGGGTGAGAGATGCGCGGCGACAAGGGGCTTCGGCTCGAAGTTGTCGGCTTCGGCGATCACGTCCCGCGCGTGGGCGGCGAGTTGCTCCGGCACCGGCCCGAGCGTCAGCACCTGCTTGAGACCGGGAACCCGTTCGAGCAGTGCCGCGGCCCGCTCGACGAACATGGGCACCGGGTCGATGATGAGAGTCGACACGCCGGCGTCGGAGAGCACGTACGCGTGGTCGTCGAGTGAGCCCAGGGGATGCAGTGCGGTGCGGCGCCATCCCTGCGTCTGGCCGGCGCCGATCACGAACAGCACCTCGGGCCGATTCAGCGCGAGTAGGCCGACCGCGGTTCCCGTACCGGCACCCAACCCCTCGAACGCCTGGATGTAGCGGCTGATCGACGCCGCCATCTCACCGCCGGTCATCTCGGTGTCGCCGAGAGACAGCACCGTGCGGTCGGCGTGCCGCCGCAGCGCCGCGACCATCAGGTCGCCCATGTGCGTGCCCCCGCGCAGGTGATCGAAGTCGGCCGGTGCTGTCGTCGTACCCTCGCTCGTCATGACCACCAGACTAGGACGTGTTACAGCTCTAGGGAAGAATCTCCACCAAAACCGCACCATGAGGCACGAGAACGTGTTCTAACATTCCCTCGCGGATGCGCCTTCCGCGAACCTGAAGTCCGCCACCGGCGAGGGGTGGTGACCTAGGATCGAACCATGACTGATCTCGACCTCGCCACCACCCGGCGTGACATCGCCGACGCCCTGCTGACCGCCCTCGAACGCCGCCACGAGGTCCTCGATGCCATCGTCGACGCCGAGAATCACGACGAGGCCGTCACCGCGATCGTCGACCTGCTCGGCAAATCCAAGCTCGGCGCCGAGGCCATCCTCGACATGAAGCTCGACCAGCTCACCAAGGACGACCGCCGCAAGAACCAGGCCGAACTCGACGACCTCAACAGCGCCCTCACCTTCACGCTCGCCGAACGTCCGGCCAGCAGTGGGGACACCCTTGATCTCCGTCCGTTCGACCCGTCCGCCGACGCCGAACTGTTCTCGGCGCGCACCAACGAGATCGGCACCGCCGGCGACGGTTCGGGCGCTCCCGCCGGCGATGTCGCGGCCGAGATCGATGCCGCCACCGCCCGGGTCGACGCCGAGGAAGCCGTCTGGCTGGTCGCCGTCGAAGGTGAGTCGAAGGTCGGCTTCGTGTTCGGCGAACTGAAGGACGGCGAGATCGACCTGCGCATCTGGATCCACCCGCAGTTCCGCAAGTCGGGGTACGGCACCGCAGCGCTACGCAAGTCCCGTTCGGAGATGGCGGCGTACTTCCCCGGCGTGCCGATGGTCGTGCGCGCGCCCAGCGCCTGACGGTCCACCTACAGTCGACGAACCCACCGCCCGTTCGGGGTGGTGGGTTCGTCTGTTGGTGGCGTGCCGGACGGTCAGGCCCGTTGGGGCCGCGGGAGGCCGAAGTGGGCGACGATCGCGCGGATCCGGTTGTCCTCGTCGACCACGAAGGTCTCGGACACGGTGGCACCCAGCCGAAGGGTCTTGGGTCGGACGTGGACGACGTAGCGCGTGGTGACGCTGTGCCCGTCCACCGTGGCGGTGAAGTCCGAGATCCGGTGGATGAGGCGGAATTGCGGGCCACGCGCGAGGCTGCGGGCGATGTGGTCGCCGTCGCGCCCGGTCCGCACACCGAACTCCACGCGGGTGCAGTCCGGGTGCAGGGCGACCGCGGACGGATCGTGACTCACCAAGGCGTCCACATAAGCGCGCGCCGCGGCGATCCGCTCGGCCGAGGGATCTCGGGACGAGGTCATCGCGCGCCGTACACCGGCATCGGTACCGGCGCCTTGGCCAGGATCTCCTCGATCACCGGGCCGAGCTCGCCGGCCTCCCACCGAGAACCCTTGTCCCGCTCGATGCTTCGCTGCCATCCATCGGTGACCGAGATCTTGCCGCCCTCGACTTCGAACACCCGGCCGGTCACCGAGCCCGCCGCGGGCGAACCCAGCCAGACCACGAGGGGCGAGACGTTCGCCGGATCCATCGTGTCGAAGGAACCGTCGGCGGGCGCCGCCATCTGAGCGGCCATCGCCTCGCCGGCACCCATGGTCATCTGGGTACGGGCGGCCGGAGCGATCGCGTTCACGGTCACACCATACGACCCCAGTTCCGCGGCCGCCTGGATCGTCAGGGCCGCGATGCCGGCCTTTGCCGCGACGTAGTTGCCCTGGCCCACCGAACCGTACAGTCCCGCACCGGAACTCGTGTTGATGATGCGCGCCTGCGGAACGTCGCCGGCCTTCGCCTGGGCGCGCCAGTGCGCGGCCGCGTGCCGCAGACCGACGAAGTGCCCTTTGAGATGTACGCGGACGACCGCATCCCACTCGTCCTCCGACAGCGAGACCAGCATCCGGTCGCGCACGAAACCCGCGTTGTTGACCAGGACGTCGAGGCGTCCGAACGCGGAGAGTGCGGTCTCGACCATGGCCGCACCCGAATCCCAGTCCGCGACGTCGCCCACCGACGCGACTGCCTGCCCGCCGGCGGCGACGATTTCGTCGACGACCTCACTCGCGGGGTCCTCGGCGTAGTCGTTGACGACGACCTTCGCGCCGTCGGCGGCGAACGCGAGGGCGTGGGCGCGTCCGATGCCCTGGCCGGCACCGGTCACGATGACGACACGACCCTCATTCAACTTGCTGGTCACTGATGTTCTTCCTTTCCGAAGTGTCTGCGGCCCCGAACCGCACACCGGGTCTCAGACTGCGTTACCGGCCGTGGCGGCGTCGAGGAATGCCGGCTTCTCGCCACCGCCGTGGACGGTCAGCGTCGACCCGGTGATGTAACCGGCAAGCGGTGACAAGAGAAAGGCGACTGCGTTGCCGACATCGGCGGGCGTGGCCATCCGCCCCATCGGGATGGTCTCGCCGACGGCTGCCACACCGGCGTCGTCCCCGTAGTGCAGGTGGGACTGTTCGGTGACGACCGGGCCGGCCACGACCGAGTTCACCCGAACCCGCGGCGCCCACTCGACGGCGAGCGAGCTCATCAGGTTGTCGAGTCCGGCCTTCGCCGCACCGTAGGCCGAGGTGCCGGGTGACGGCCGGTGGCCGCTCACGCTCGAGATGTTCACGATGGCACCACCATCGGACTGCGTCTGCATCACCGCGTTGGCCGCGCGGGCCACGGCCAGCGGGGCCAGCAGATTGAGGTCGACGATCTTGCTCGCGAACCGGGCCGACGCGTCGGCGGCCAACGCGAACGGGGAGCCGCCGGCATTGTTCACGACACCGTCGATGCGTCCGGCCCGCCCGATGATGTCGTCCATCATCGCCACGACCGCATCCGCGTCGCGGACATCGCAGGACACGAAGTCGAGATCGCGGAGGTCGTCGGCGAGATTGTCGGCGTTGCGACCACAGATCACCGGACGGGCGCCGAGCGAACCCAGGACGCGGGTGATCCCGGCACCCACCCCGCGCGCCCCGCCCGTGACCAGGATGACCTTCCCGACCAGGCCCAGCTCGACCTGTGACTGCGTCTGCATGGGTGCTACCCTACCAAACAACCAAGCACTTGCTTGGTGCGCTTCCGCAGTCCCCTCGGACTGTCCGGACCGCCCCATGAGAGGAGCCCGCGTGCCGATCACCACGACACGTTCCGATACCGGGATCGTGACCGTCACCGTCGACTATCCGCCGGTCAACGCGCTGCCATCGGCCGCATGGTTCGAACTCGGCGACGCCATCACCGCCGCCGGCCGGGACCCCTCCACCCACGTGGTGGTGCTCCGCGCAGAGGGTCGGGGCTTCAACGCGGGCGTCGACATCAAGGAGATGCAGGCGACCGACGGCTTCGACGCCCTGATCGGCGCCAACCGCGGATGCGCCGCCGCCTTCAGCGCCGTCTACGACTGCGCCGTGCCCGTCGTCGTCGCCGTCAACGGGTTCTGCGTGGGCGGCGGCATCGGCCTCGTCGGGAACGCCGACGTCATCGTGGCCTCCGACGACGCCGTCTTCGGACTACCCGAGGTGGACCGCGGAGCACTCGGCGCCGCAACCCATCTCGCGCGGCTCGTGCCACAGCACATGATGCGCACCCTCTACTTCACCGCCAAGAACGTCACCGCCCAGCAACTCGAGCACTTCGGTTCGGTCTACCGGGTCGTGCCCCGCGAGGACCTGCTCGACGCGGCACTCGAGGTCGCAGAGGCCATCGCCGCCAAAGACACTCGCGTGATCCGCGCGGCGAAGGAGGCGATCAACAACATCGACCCCGTCGATGTCAAGGCGAGTTACCGCCTCGAGCAGGGGTACACCTTCGAGTTGAACCTGGCCGGCGTCGCCGATGAGCACCGCGACGCGTTCGTGTCGACCGGCAAGCCACTTGCCGCGAATTCCGCCTCGGATGGAGGACGTGCCTGACATGCCCACCGACAAGACAAGCACTTTCGACGACGTCATCGCCGAGCTACGCGACGGCATGACCATCGGCATCGGCGGATGGGGTTCGCGCCGCAAGCCGATGGCGTTGGTCCGTGCGCTCGCCCGCTCCGACGTCAAGGACCTCACCGTGGTGACCTACGGTGGCCCCGACCTCGGATTGCTCTGCGCGGCAGGGAAGGTGCGCCGCGCGTACTACGGCTTCGTTTCCCTCGACTCGGCTCCGTTCTACGATCCGTGGTTCGCCAAGGCGCGCACCAACGGCGAGATCGAGGTACGCGAGATGGACGAGGGCATGGTGAAATGCGGCCTCGAAGCGGCCGCCGCACGCGTGCCGTTCCTGCCCATTCGTGCCGGCCTCGGCTCGGACGTCCTCAACTTCTGGGAGGGTGAGCTGAAGACCGTCACCTCGCCCTATCCCGACGCCGACGGCCGGACGCAGACGCTGGTGGCCATGCCGGCACTGAAGCTCGACGCCGCATTCGTGCACCTGGATCTGGCCGATGCCCACGGCAATGCCGCCTACACCGGGGTCGACCCGTACTTCGACGACCTCTACTGCGCGGCTGCCGAACGACGCTATCTCGAGGCCGATCAGATCGTCTCCACCGAGGTGCTCGTCAAAACCGTTCCGCACCAGCGCCTTCTGCTCAACCGCATGGCCGTGGACCGGGTCGTCCACGCGCCCAACGGTGCGCACTTCACGTTCGCCGGTGACTACGGGCGCGACGAGAAGTTCCAGCAGTTCTATGTGGCGTCGGCGAAGGAGCCCGAGACCTGGGACGCGTTCTCGCGCCGATTCCTCCAGGTCGACGAACAGACCTACCAGCGAGAAGTGACCGCCTGGCAGGACGAGCAGAAGGAGACCGGACAGTGAGCACCGCCGAAACCGCGACCACGCCCGGTGAATCGTCCGGTACGGATGAACCCACCCGAGCCGAGTACTGTGTGATCTCCTGCGCCGACATCTTCGCCGGCGCCGGCGAGATCATGGCCTCGCCGATGGCGCCCACTCCCCTGCTCGGCGCCCGGCTCGCGCGTCTCACCACCGAACCCGACCTGCTGATCACCGACGGCGAGGCGCTGATCCTCGCCGACACCCCGCCGATCGGGAAGACCGGGCCGATCGAGGGGTGGATGCCGTTCCGCAAGGTGTTCGACGTCGTGGCATCGGGTCGGCGCCATGTTGTCATGGGCGCCAACCAGATCGACCGGCACGGCAACCAGAACCTGTCGGCGTTCGGTCCGTTGCAGCACCCCACTCGCCAGATGTTCGGTGTGCGTGGCGCGCCCGGCAACACCATCAACCACCCCACCAGCTATTGGGTGGCCCGCCACACCGCGCGCGTCTTCGGCGAGTCCGTCGACATCGTGTCGGGCGTCGGTTTCGACAAGGTCGATCCGGAGAACCCGGCCTTCGACGACCTGAACATCCATCGCGTGGTCACCAACCTCGGCGTCTTCGACTTCGGCGGACCAGGCCACACCATGCGGGCCCTGTCCCTGCATCCCGGGGTCGGCGCCGACGAGGTCGCCGAGAACACCGGCTTCGAGGTCGAAGGCCTTGCCGACGCACCCGAAACGCGCCGGCCGACGGCAGAGGAGCTCGGTCTGATCCGGGACGTCCTCGACCCGAAGGGCTTCCGCAACAAGGAAGTCCGATGAGCAGTCCCACCAGCGCACAACCGAGTCCCGCGCGCGCCGCCGGACTGTCGACGTCGTTCACCGAGCTCGTCGGCATCGAGTACCCGATCGTCCAGACCGGCATGGGATGGGTGTCCGGACCGTCGCTGACCTCGGCAACCTCGAACGCCGGCGGGCTGGGCATCCTGGCGTCGGCCACGATGACGTTCGCGGAACTCGAGGCGGCCATCGCGAAGACGAAATCGTTGACGGACAAGCCATTCGGTGTGAACATGCGTGCCGACGCGACCGATGCCCCCGAACGCATCGACCTGTTGATCCGAGAGGGCGTCAAGGTCGCCTCCTTCGCGCTGGCCCCGAAACCCGAACTGATCGCGAAGCTCAAGGACAACGGCATCGTCGTGATCCCGTCGATCGGTGCGGCCAAACATGCCGTCAAGGTCGCCTCGTGGGGTGCCGACGCAGTGATCGTCCAGGGCGGCGAGGGCGGTGGTCACACCGGACCGGTCGCCACCACCCTGCTGCTGCCGTCGGTGCTGGATGCGCTGTCCGCCAAGGGTATCGACATGCCGGTGGTCGCCGCGGGCGGGTTCTTCGACGGCCGTGGGCTCGCCGCCGCACTCGCCTACGGGGCTCAGGGCGTGGCCATGGGCACCCGGTTCCTGCTGACGTCGGACAGTGCCGTGCCCGACTCCGTCAAGCAGGAGTACCTCGCCCGCGGTCTCGGCGACACCGTTGTCTCGGTCAAGGTCGACGGCATGCCGCACCGCGTGTTGCGTACCCCGCTGGTGGAGGCGCTCGAGAGCGGGAGCCCGGCCCGGGCCCTCGTCGCCGCGGCCCGCAATGCCAACGAGTTCAAGCAGATGACCGGCATGCGCTGGACGACGATGCTCAAAGACGGGCGCACGATGAAGAAGTCGCGCGAACGCACGTGGCAGCAGGTCATCATGGCGGGCAACACCCCCATGCTGCTCAAGGCCGGCCTCGTCGAAGGTGACACCCGCGCCGGCGTGCTCGCCTCCGGCCAGGTCGTCGGCATGATCGACGATCTACCCAGCTGTGACGAGTTGATCCAGTCGATCATGACCCAGGCGCACGAACGGTTGAAGGCTCTCGGGTCGTTGGGCTAGGGGCCGCGGCCGCCGGGCCTTCGAGGCTCGTCGCTTGCGCTCCTCACACCTCAGGCAGCGCAGGGGCGGGCCGTCACCCCCCCCTCCCCCTGAGGAGGCCCGGAGCCTTCGAGGCTCGTCGCTTGCGCTCCTCACACCTCAGGC
>NZ_SCOC01000002.1:0-246726 GCF_005502615.1 Gordonia sp. ALPHA1B1
CCAGGCACGACCCCGGCCAACCCGAACCCCCCACCACGCACCCATCCCGACACGCCAACCGGCCGCCGGGCCGAACACCCACGCCCACACCCACCACAGGACCCTGTTGACACGAACCCTCATAGGCTGCTCAGGGAGCAGAGGGAAGGCATCGCCTGCGCTCCTCGCACCTCAGGGAGCAGAGGGAAGGCATCGCTAACGCTCCTCGCACCTCAGGGGCCGATTGGTGTGCGGCTCTTTCGGATCTGGGAGCAGGGTTGACGCACCCTCCCTCAGCGCCGCCCGATGATCAGCCGTCCCAGGATCCCGACGGCGAACATCGCGACGCCCACGCCGCCGACGATCAGTGCGACCCGGGTGACGTCGTCGTAGGCGCCGTCGATGATGAGCTCGGCGACCTGGCGGCCCGAGCGCTCTGCGCCGGCCACCTCCTGCTTGGCGCGGTCGGCGAAGAACAGGCCCATGGCCCAGGTCGAGACGCCGGCTGCAAGCACGCCGAGCCCGAGCCACGCGAAGACGGTTCCGCGTCGTCGGGCGATCAGCAGCGCGAGCACGGCTGCGATCACGGCCACCGCCGCCGAGCCCCAGGCGAGCAGCGTGATCTGGCTACCCACCTCCGCGTACCGGCCCGCCTCGAGGCCCGAGGAGCCGTTGGTCAACTCGACGACCACCGGCCCCTGGATCGCGTTGCCACCGGTCAGGTTCAGGGAGCGGTTGATCATGTTCGTGATGTCGAGTTGCATCACCGAGGTGTCCGAACCGGGCGCCGGCTCCTCGAACAGGAACGCGTGCTGCTGGCCGACGACATCGGCGAAGTCCTGCTGGAACTGTTCACTCTCGGTGTAGCGGCCCGCCAGCGGCCGCACCAGGACGCCGGCGATCGGCAGGTCTGTCCGCGCGGTCGCCTGCGCGGCGATCTCATCTGCGAGGTAGTCCTTGACCTGCTGGTTCTCGGCCATCGGCGCGACCGTGGCGACGAACCCCGCCTGGTCGACGATGCGTTGATCCAGCCAGAAAGACGGTACGGCGAGAACGGTCGCCGCGATCGCGACAAGTGTCAACAGGGCACTCAGGAAGCTACGCACAGCCACGAGGCTACCGAGCCGGGGAACTACTCCCCGATCACATCCGAGGCGCGGCCGACGATCAGCGGGTCGGGCGTGCCCACGAAGGACTCGTTCTTGCCGTCGTAGTCGAAGAGACTCAGCACGTGACGCATGGCGTTGATGCGCGCCCGCTTCTTGTCGTTGGACTTCACCACCGTCCAGGGTGCGTGGTCGGTGTCGGTGGTGGCGAACATCGCCTCTTTCGCCTCGGTGTAGGCATCCCACTTGTCCAGCGACGCCAGGTCCATGGGCGACAGCTTCCACTGGCGCACCGGGTCGATCTGACGGATCGCGAACCGGGTCCGCTGCTCGAGCGGGGTGACCGAGAACCAGAACTTGACCAGGTTGATCCCGTCGTCGACGAGCATCTTCTCGAACGCCGGGACCTGGGCGACGAACTGCGTGTACTGCTGCGGACTGCAGAACCCCATGACCCGTTCGACGCCGGCGCGGTTGTACCAGGAGCGATCGAAGAACACCATCTCCCCGCCGGCGGGCAGGTGCTGCACATACCGCTGGAAGTACCACTCGGTGGCCTCGCGTTCGCTGGGCTTCTCCAGGGCGATCGTGCGTGCGCCGCGCGGGTTGAGGTGCTCGTTGAATCGTTTGATGGTGCCGCCCTTGCCCGCCGCGTCTCGGCCCTCGAAGACCAGCAGATGCCGCTGCCCGGTCTGCTTGGACCACTTCTGCAGCTTCAGCAGTTCGATCTGCAGCCGCCGCTTGGTGACCTCGTACTCGCGGCGGCTCATGCGCTCCTCGTACGGGTAGTCCTCGCGCCAGGTGTCGACGACATTCCGTTCGGGCAGGGTCAGCAGGACCGGGTCGTCGTCATCGTCGTCGTTGACCGTGAAGTGCGTGGTGTCGTGGAGGTCGACGAGTTGCTGAAGTGCTTCGCGGCCGTTGAGCACGCTGAAGTCGGGGCCGATCTGTGTCTCGGGATCGTGGAGGTCGGTCACTCCACAACGATAGGTCGAAGCGGCGAACGACGCCCGACGCTCCGGTGAACTACCGTCGCGCCGGGCGTGTTCTGTCTCTCAGATGTCGTGCACTCGATGGCTTCGACTCGACCAGCGGTGGCGCAGCTCAGTGTCGGTCGGCGTCAGTTCCGCAGGTCGATCGAACCGGCGTGCAGACATGCCTTACCGGTGCTGGTGTCGAACGCGGTCGCGAAACCGCCACTGCAGCGGGCACCTTCGGGACCGGCGTAGGCCTCGCCGCCCCAACCGCCGATCGCGACCGTCGTACCGCCGCGACGCGCCTGCGCGACGGACAGCGCGCTCGGGCCGGTCGTGACCGAATAGGCGTTGCCCCGGCTGTTGGCGCCGGCGAGCGCCGTCGAACCGGGCTGCAGGTTGTAGGCCGCGGCGTTGCCGCCGTTGTCCGAGACCGAGACCGCGGTGCCGCGACCGCTGTATTCGTCGGCACTCGCGCGACTGCCGACTCCGGCCTTGGCGCCGCAACCGCTGCGCCCCTCGACACGCTCGACCTGATGACCGTTCGACACCGAGCAACGCGTGTCCGCCGCGGCGACCCCTTCGCCCGACAACCCGGCGAAACCAACACATCCGGCGAGCCCCGCCGCCAGGACCAGGCCGCGAACGGCAAACTTCTTGATTCTCAACTGCTTTGGCCTCCATAGCTCGGGCGCCCGGTAAGGAACGCCCTCAGCGTACAGGGGCCGACGCCGCGGAGGAGACGATCGACTCGTCACGTCCCGGTCACGATCGTCCTCAGGCCGCCGCGCGCTTCTCCACTTCCGCGGTGAGTCCCTTGCGCGCGGTGTCCACGGCCATCTTCTGGGCGCGTTTCACGATGAGTCCGGGCAGCTTGATCTTCAGCTCGACGGCCAGGTCGAAGCGGACATGGGCACCCTTGTCGGATTCGGTGACGGTGTACTTGCCGTGCTGCTCGCTCAACTGATTCGACTCGATGAGGTGCCATTCGCACGAGTTCTCGGTCCAGTCATAGGTGCAGGTCTGCTCGTCGGAGATACCCGCGGCGGTGACGACCATCCGCACCTTCTGCGGCGTGCCGTCGTCGTAGCTGGACAGGATCTCGGCTTCCTTGTGCGGTCCCGACCAGTCCGGTAGGGACTCGATGTCCATGAGCACTTCCATCACCACCGAGACCGGGGCGGCGACGTCGAATTCGATGTTCGCTGAGACAGCCATGCGCTGAATCTACCGCGCGCCCGGGCCGCCGATGCAACGAACTGTCGAGGCTGTGTCGAGCCGCGACGGAGTCGCCCTGGATCGCCGCGACGGAGTCGCCCTGGATCGAACCGTTCAGCTCTCGCGATCGACCAGGTTGACCGGCCACGCCTCGTCCGGAATGTCACGCAACGAGCACGCCTGGTCGACGGCGGTGAACCAGCCGCGGAAGTGCATGATCTCGCCGATGACCGGGTTGCGGACGGTCGCGTCGCAGCGGAATCGATCCCGTTTCTCGTCCCACCCCTCGATGTACTTCATCTGAGCGGTGAACAGGCCCTTCATCCCGACCTTGGGTCCGCGTCCGAGCCAGCGCATCGGTCCGCTCTCGAGCAGCAGTTCGCCGGATCGCGTCACCGACGGTTCGATCGGATACAGGAACTCGGGGCCGTCGCCGAAATAGTCGACCAGGCCCGTGCGCCCGGCCACCAGCAGGGAGTTCAGCTTGCGCGGGCCGGTCGTGTACTGGAAGTTGCGCAGCACCGCGAGCGACTCGCGCCCCAGCTCGTCGGAGTAGCAGTAGTAACCCTGGGTGAATGGAACCATGCGACTGGTCTTCGAAGGCAGCGCATTGCGCTTGGCATAATGCCACAGGGCGGGCGGCGGCAGCGCCGACGACACGTAGACCGACTCGTAGATCCCGCTACAGACCTGCGCGACACCGGAAGTCGAGTCGATGCCGTAGCGCCATGCGACGTTGGGATGCAGACGGTCGAAGTCCGAACCCAGCGCATGCCGGAAGACCGGCGTCATGGCGCAACCTCCCCGAGCTCACCCACCGATTCGAGCCCGTCCCGACGATGAACGGATACAGGCCAGACGCCACCACGGCGGTGACGACATGGTGAACCTACTAACGGAGCACACCTGTGTCCAACGTCTCGCCCCGGATCAGACCCGATCGACGGCCGCGTCGCAGAGGCTCGCCAGTTCGGCGATGACGCGATCGAGGGGTTCGACGCTGCGCCGTGTCTGGCACAGTCCGACCGCTCCCTCGACCGCCGCGATGATGAGGTTGGCCAGTGAGTCGGCACGGTCGCTGTCGACGCCGTCGACCACCAGCCGCGCGGTGACCAGGTCGGCCCAGCGCTGCAGGATCTCGGCGGATGCGTCCGCCACCGCGGGTTCGCTGCGGCGGGCGAGGCCGCCGGCCAGCACGGGGCAGCCGAACTGGAAGTCGGTGTTGACCAGAAGTCGCCGCCACACCCCGCCGATCTCGCGCACCGTGTCGGCCGGGGTCATCGTGGTCGGACGTCCGATGCGTTCGGCGATGAACTCGCCGGCGTACCGGACGGCTTCGGTCATCAGTTGGGTCTTACCGCCCGGGAAATGGTGGTAGATCGATCCCCGTGGTGCGGAACTCGCCGAGATCACGTCGCCGATGGAGGTGGCGGCGACCCCGTCGCGGCCGATCAGATCGGCCGCGTGCACGACCATGCGTTCGCGGGGGCCGCGCTCGTCCGCGCCGGTGATCACGGACTCGGCGGGATGTGACGCCATGCAGCAACAACTCCTATGCCGACCCTCATACAACCGATGTCGTGGCCAGCATACATAGCATCGGCCGAGGTCATCCCGTATGCGGCGCGGCCTCGCCGATATGCAGACCTTCATAACCACGACGGAGTATGCAACCATGCATAGTCATGACGACCACGACTAACGCACCCACCGACCCCACCGCCATGTCCGGACTCGAGCTGCTGCGAGCCTGGCAGGCGGGCGGCGCGGGCTCCGACCGTCCGAGCATCGGCCGCCTCCTGGGCATGGTGCCCAAGCAGATCGACGAGGGCGCGGTCACCTTCGCAGTGACTCCGCAGCCCGACTTCGCCAACCCTCTCGGCACCGTTCACGGCGGTATCTGCGCCACGCTGCTGGACTCGGTGATGGGGTGCGCCGTCCACACCACCCTGCCCGCCGGGGTCGGCTACACGACGCTGGAGCTGAAGGTGAATTACATCCGCTCGGTCGCCGTGGACGCCGGGGAGCTGACCGGCGTGGGTACCGTCATCCACGCCGGCCGCACCACCGCGACCGCCGAGGGCAAGGTGTTCTCCGCCGACGGCAAGCTCGTCGCCCACGGGACCACCACCTGCATCGTGTTCCGGTAGCCGGATCCAAGTCCGGCTGCATCAGCTGGCGAAGAGCCGAGGCGACATCTGTGCATGTCGCATGCCGAACAGCTCGAGCGCGAAGCTGCTGGAGCTCAGGGCGTCGAGCGGAGCCCGCTCGACGTCGGCGGCAAGGTCGACGAGAGCGGGTGTCGCCGCGACCAGTGCACGCTGTGCGCCGAGCGAACCGAGCCTGCCGAGACGTACGCACGCGCTGAACGCGGATGCCATCGACGAACGCAGCGTCCCCAGGGTCGCGATGCGCCGGTCGATCCCGAGGCCCGCCTGGACCACGGCTTCGACGACGGCCAGATTGCCCGGTGCATTCGCCGACGACACCGCGCGAAGGTAATCCGCGCGAGCACAGTCCGGCACTCCGCAGATCATCCCGACACGAGCTGCGGTGTCGGCGAGCTGACGCCCCGGCTTGAGCGACGCGTCTCGCGCGTTCTCCGAGGTCTTGTAGCTGAGCAACTCCCGATCGAGGCCCGTGAGCATCGCGAGATCGTCACTCGCCCAAGCGTGGACACCGACAACCGCATCGAGCGTCGCGACCGAGGTCGCCACGTAATCCGCGACGAGCTCGACGATCTGATCGGGCCCGGCGTCGGGAAACGCACGCAGCCAGCTCTCGATGCCGTTGCTGTGGACCAGACGGCCCGCGGGAAAAGCGCTGTCGTGCAGGTTCAGCCAGCCGACGGCCGCCGCGAAGGAATCGGGCACAGAGCAATCGGACACAGCGGAGTCGATCGCGGTCCTCGGGCAGCAACTGATGACGGGTCGATCAGTCATGATGGTGATGATGGTGATGATCGGCCGACGTGTTCGACCATCCGTGTGAGGCGAGCGGGACGTCGGCCACCACACCCTGCAGACGCAGTGCGGCGAGGGTGTCCTTCGCGGTCGTCGCGCTCGTCATCAGCGGCGTCGACACCTGGTGCGCCGAGACATCCAGCGGGGCATGCTGGTTGCCCAGCAGATAACCCAGCAACAGCATTCGCCGCGCACCGTCGGGTCCGCCGTTGGCATCGAAGTCGACGACGATGGCGGGCTCGGCAGCACGACGTACCACGGTGATGGTCTCGCCGTCGTCGGCCAGGACCGCGCCGTCGTCGAGAAAGGAACCTCGTGGGAGGCGGAGCCGCACCGTCGATCCCGATGCGGTCGTGAGCATCTGTCGGTGCTTACGCGCGTCCCCCCAACCGATCTCGACGAGGTCGAGTCGACGTCCGTGGAACTCTTCATCACACTCACGTCCCAGGAGGTGGGTCACTTCCCGCGCCTGCTCGGTGGATTCAGTGGTCATGGGGTGTCCTCTCAGATCAATCGCCTTGGGGGCGGTGCCAGCATCAACAGTTCGGACCGGATTGACGCCAGACACACGGCGAGCGCCTCACGCATCGCGGGTGCTCTCGTGCCGAGCACGCGCACGATCGCACCACTCTCGCCCGGCAGTGCGCTGACGCCGCTGACCACATCCAACGCGTCCAGGGCCGATTGCAGTGCATTCTGTAATGCACCGGTGCTTCTCGTGGGAGCTACTACCAGCAACGTAGCGCAGTAGTTCGCGCCGATCAGCCGCTCCGGCAGCGAACCGGCGTCGTCGACCCGCCCTTCGGGTCGACTGAACCGAAGCGCGTCCCGCGCAACGACCTCACCGTCGACCCGCACCGTGGTCCGGCAGACGAGAGACCGGTACCGGAACCGCTCCCCACGGCCGATCCGCCCGGAAGCGAGCATCTCCCATCCGACGAAGAGCCCCGAACCCCGGACGTCGATCTCGGTGTACTGAGCGAACCGGGAGTCGGCCTGCGGAATGATTTCGCGCGGTACGAACTCGACCACCGATCGATCTGTGACCCGGATCCGTTGGTGGTGGGTTGCCCCCGGTCCGTCGTGCCCGTCGAACACCTGGGTTGCCGCCTGGGACGTGAACAGGAGATGGCTGCCGGGGCCGGCCGCCACAGTCGTGTGCAACGAGTCGTCGGCGAAGATCCCGCCGGACGGATTCTGTACGCAGAGATAGGCGATCCGTGGGTCGACGTCGACATACAGCGGTGTGGTGACCCGTTGCGGGTAGGCCTGCCGCAGATGCCGCACCCGAGTCCTTCCGCGAACATCGGCGACCACGTCGACATCGAGAACCCCCGGTTCGATCATGCCTTCGGCGGCGTGGGAAGCATTGCTCCCTTGACTATCTCGTCGGCCACCTCGACAACGCCCGCCTGATGCCGTAGGTCGGTGAACAGTGTGGGTTTACTCGGCCGGGCAACCGAACAGTCGTGTCGCATGCGATCCAGGTCGGCTCCGACCATCTCGGCGAGATCGATCTTGTTCACCAGGAGCAGGTCAGCCTGCAGAAGGCCGATACCCTGCTTCCGCGGGATGTCGTCGCCGGCGGCGGTGTCGATGACGAAGATCCAGTAGTCGACGAGATCACTGCTGAACGTGGCAGCGAGATTGTCTCCGCCGGACTCGATCAGCACCGCGTCGAGGCCTGGGTAGGCAGCCGCCAGGTCATCCACGGCGGCCAGATTGACCGATGGGTCCTCGCGGATCGCGGTGTGCGGGCACGCACCGGTCTCGACGGCTCGGACCCGCGCGGGGTCGATGATGCCGCTGCGTCGTACACGCTGGGCGTCCTCGTCGGTCACCAGGTCATTGGTGATCACTGCGAGATCGACCCCGCGTTCTGTGAGGACGGGGACCAACGACTCGACCAGCCTGGTCTTGCCGGAGCCGACCGGTCCGCCGATTCCGATACGGATCGGATCCGAACTCATGCTCTCCTCCTATTTGAGCGTGTACCGGCGTCCGAGCGGGACGCTCGACATCGGTGTGCTCGTGCAGATCTCCCCGTTCACCACCACCCGGTAGGTATCGGGTTCGATGGAGATCTCGGGCAGGTGGTCGTTGTGGACGAAGTCCGCCTTGGTCAAGGCCCTCGAACCCGTGCAGCCGATCAGCGGGGTGTCGAGGCCGAGTCGTTCCCCGAGGCCCGAGTCGAGGGCCGCACGTGCGACGAAGTTGACCGACACGTCAACCGGCGACTTGCCGAAAGCCGCCCATTGCGGGCGATACTTCAGCGGTTCGCAGGTCATCAGCGAGGCGTTCGATTCACCCATCACCGACCACGCCGGGAAGCCACCTTTGAACACCACTTCTGGACGGATACCGAAGAACTTCGGCTCCCACAGCACGATGTCGGCGAGCTTGCCGGGCTCCAGCGAGCCGACCTCGTGGTCGATGCCGAACATCTTCGCCGGATTCAACGTCAGCTTGGCGATGTAACGCAAGATGCGCTGATTGTCCGCGCCGGTACCGGCGTCGTCCGGCAACGGCCCACGGGTGGCGCGCATGTGCGAGGCGAGTTGCCATGTACGGGCGATGGTTTCGCCGATGCGGCCCATCCCTTGCGAGTCCGAGCCGATCGCGGAGATGGCGCCAAGATCGTGCAGGACGTCCTCGGCGGCGATCGTCTCTCGCCGGATACGCGACTCGGCGAAAGCCACATCCTCCGGTATCCGCGCATTGAGGTGATGGCACACCATGACCATGTCGAGATGCTCGTCGAAGGTGTTGAGCGTATACGGGTTGGTCGGATTCGTGGACGACGGAAGGCAATTCGGCTCACCCACGACCCGCATGATGTCCGGGGCGTGTCCACCGCCCGCACCTTCGGCGTGATAGGTGTGGATCGTGCGCCCACCGATTGCGCGCATGGTGTCCTCATAGAAGCCCGACTCGTTCAGGGTGTCACTGTGGATCTGCACCTGTAGGTCGAGTTCGTCGCCCGCGTCGAGCGAGGCGCGGATCGATGCCGGCGTCGCACCCCAGTCCTCGTGGATCTTGTAGCCGATCGCACCGGCGAGTCCCTGCTCGATCAACGGTGCTGTGGATGCGGCACTTCCGTTCGCGATGAATCCGAAGTTCATCGGGAATGCCTCTGCTGCCCGAAGCATCCTTGCCAGATTATGTGGCCCCGAGCTGGTGATCCCCACCGTGACCGGACCCAGGCCCCCACCGATCATGGTGGTGATACCGCTCGAGATGGCTTCCTCGACCAGTCCGGCGCTGTCGAAGTGCACGTGGACGTCGATGGCTCCCGCGGTCGCGATCATGCCTTCACCCGAACGGATGTCGGTGCCGGCTCCGATCACCAGCTCGGCATCGACCCCATCCATGGTGGCGGGGTTGCCGGACTTGCCGATGCCGGCAATGCGCCCGTCCTTGATCCCGATGTCGGCCTTACGAATCCCCAGCACAGCATCGATGATGAGGACGTTCGTGATCACGAAGTCCAGTGCGCCTTCGGCATTCGTGATCGCATTGTGCACGGCCATGCCCTCACGCATGGTCTTGCCGCCGCCGAACACCGACTCGTCGCCGTATACGGTGGCGTCGGACTCCACGCGCGCCAGGAGTTCGGTGTCGGCCAGACGCACCCTGTCGCCGGTCGTCGGCCCGAACAGCTCCGCATAGTGCCTACGCGTCAGTCTCTGCACCATAGTCCCCTCCTGAAGTGGTCCTCCCGGTTACGTCTCCCGCGGACGTGTCCAGGAATCCCGCTGCGCGCAGGTCGCGTAGCGTCGCGGCGGGCAGCGCAACATCGGTTGGGCCGTTGGTCATGTCGTTGAGGCCGGTGATGACGCGCTCGCCGCCGAAGGCGACGAGTTCGACATCGTGCTCGGCCCCGGGCTCGAATCGGACAGCGGTGCCCGACGGGATGTCCAGACGCATCCCGAAGGCCTCCCGCCGATCGAACAACAGCGCCCGGTTGGCCTCGAAGAAGTGGAAGTGCGAGCCGACCTGGACCGGTCGATCACCTGTGTTGACCACCGTGATCGCTGCCGTGTCCCGCCCGTCGTTGATCACCACGTCTTCGTCGACGAGCAGATACTCCCCGGGCGTGTGCTCGTCACCGGCCAGTCGCGTCGGCGCAGGGCCGGTTCCCGGCCGGATCGGGTCGTGAACGGTCACGAGCTTCTGGCCGTCGTCGAAAAATCCCTCCACCTGCACCGACCCCAGGAGGGCTGCGACCCCGGGGGCCACGTCGTCATCGGTGAGGAGCGACGCACCGAGTGCCGCCGCCTCCGAGACGCTGGCTCCCCCACGAGCGGCTTCCGCCACCTCGTCGGCGATCAGAGCACGAGCTTCCGGATAGGTCAGTCGCAGTCCGCGAGACCGACGTCTGCGCGAGAGCTCGGCTGCGAGGAAGAGCAGCAGCCGGTCCTCGTCCTTCGGTGTGAGATGCACAGGTGTTCCCTCTCAGATGGCCGACACGTCGGGAGGTTCGCGGGTCAGGCCCCGACACCCTCAGCCCACGGGTAGGTGTCGAGGAAAGGGTCGGGTTCGATCGGTCCGTCAGAACTCCACACCACGTCGAACTGACCGTCGGCGGTCACTCGGCCGATCCGCGCCGTCTTGGTGACATGGTGGTTCTCGCCGTCGACGGTGACCAGTCCCTCGGGCGCTTCGTAACTGACGCCGGCCGCAGCAGCGGACACCTCTTCCGGTGTGAACGTATCCGCCTTCTCGACCATCTGCTTCCACAGGTGCACAGCGGTGTAGGCCGACTCCATCGGGTCCGAGGTCACACTCGACGACCCGAACCGCTCCTTGAAGGCGACAACGAACTCGTCGTTCACCGGATTGTCCAGTGACTGGTAGTAATTCCACGACGACAACTGACCGACGAGATTCTGGGCTCCGATGCTCCTGACCTCTTCCTCGCCGACGCACATCGACATGACCGGCATCGTCGATGCGTTCAGGCCGACGTTGTTGTACTCGCGGAAGAATGCGGCCAACGAGTCGCCGACAACCACATTGAACACGGCATCGGCGTCGGATCGACGGATCTTGTTGACGATCGTGGAGAAGTCGGTGGAGCCGAGCGGAGCGTAATCCTCACCGGCGATGGTCATTCCGTTCTCCTCCGCATAAGCACGCACAATCGCGTTCGAGGTGCGGGGGAAGACGTAGTCACTGCCCACGAGGTAGATCGACTTCACTCCTTGTTCGCGGAGGTAGTCCAGTGAGGGGATGATCTGCTGATTGGTCGTGGCACCCGTGTAGAAGATGTTCGGAGAGCTCTCCAGCCCCTCGTACTGCTGGCCGTAGTAGAGCAGCGCACCGGTGTCCTCGAACACGGGGAGCATCGCCTTCCGGCTGGCAGAGGTGTATCCGCCGAAAACTGCTGCGACACAGTCGCTCGCTACGAGCTTCTGGGCCTTCTGGGCGAAGATCGCGGGATCGGAGGCACCGTCCTCGGAGATCTGCCGCAGTTGCTTTCCGAGCACACCTCCGTCCGCGTTGATCTGCTCCACGGCGAGCGTGATGGCGTCATGGATCACGACTTCGCTCACTGCGGTACCACCGCTGAGCGAGTTGATCGATCCCACCGCGACCGAATCTCCGCTCGTATCGAGACAGTCGACGCGGCCTGCGGCGCTGTCACTGTCGGAAGCCGCACTCCCGCACGCGGACAGCATGACACCGGCCACCGCCACAGCGGTGATCGACATCGTCATGCGCCATCGGGAACGTTCACGTGAAGAGTCCGTGGTCATCGGTAACTCCTGGCTTGTCGGCCGGAGTTGCTGCTCCGGGCCGTCTGAGATCAATCGGTCACCGGCCGCACAGCGGTGTGCGACCCGTGCCTCGAATCTAAGGACCGAGACCTGCCGCGCGAATCGGGAGAATTCCCCATCTTTCCCACTTCGATTGTTAACTGCTGGTTTCTAAATCGACAACGAGTGTTGCGTCGCCGGCCTGATGTGAAACATCGCCGAAACGCGCTTGCGGAACAATGCAACCCATCGAATGATCATCGTCGGGGGGTTACGGAGAGCGCATGAGATCGTCGACCACCGGGCCCTATCATGAGGCACTGGGGAGCGCGGCCGACCTCAACACGCGTGCCGACGAACTGCTGTGCGCGCTCGGTGAGCGCGTGTCGTCGTCGGCAAGCGCGATCAGTCTGTGGGATCCGGTCGCGGGCCGGCACCTGACCCTCGCCAATCACGACTATCCCGATTCAGTCATGAGCCATTTCAACAGCTGGTTCGTCTCGAACGACCCGCTGTTCAAAGAGATGGAGAGAACCCGCTCCGGCGCGTTGCGCTGGCGTGACTTCCCCGGGTACCGACGGACCCACTCGGTCACCAACGTGTTCACCCCGGCCGGATTCGACGAGGGACTGTCCGCCCGCCTGGTCACCGCACAAGGCACTTATGCCGGGACCTTGCACGTCAATTCCGACGACCGCCGCTACCCCCGCGACGTGGACGTCACCGAAATCAACGAGCTCCGCAGCAGTGTCGCGTCGCTTCTCGACACGACAATGCGTCCGGTGATGGTGGCTGACTTCCTCTCTCCAGGGAGCCCCGCGTGGCTCATCGACAGGTCGGGAAACTGCCGGGCCCTGCACGATCAGCTCATACCAGATGTCGACCCCGAACTGCTCTCGATCGTCGCACGACTCGCCGGTACCGAGCGCAAGTTCCGATGGTGCGACCCCGGGGGAACCTGGCATCTGGTCCGGCTGCTCCCGGCGACGCCGCGATATCGGGCCGCCACCCCCGTGGCCCTGACCTTCGCCACGCCCGAGCCGCTCCCATTCGACCTCACCGGACGGGAGCTGGAGGTCCTCACCCTGGTGGCGAACGGTCTGACCTCGGCGCAGGTCGCCGGTGCGCTCGTCATCAGCGCCAAGACAGTCGGCCGCCACATAGAGCATCTACTCGGCAAGACCGGGGTCGCCAACCGCGTCGGACTGGCAACGCTGGCGCATCAGCACGGTCTCCTCAGCGGACGCCAGATGCAGCCTTGAATCGCCGGCGTAGTGTCGGAGGTACCCGGCCGGTCAGTCCGTGCGTGCCGCCGCGATGATCGCGGCGATGTCCTCGTCCCGCATCCCGAACCCGGCGAGGCGTCCGAGCGGTATCGACGCCATCATCCGTGCCATGTCAACGCCGAGGGCGTCGTCGGAGCTCGCCAGCGGGTTGTCCTCGAACCGGGACGCGAGCGCCTGCGCCGCAGCAGGATTCGCCAGGACCTCGCCAAGGGTCGAGTTCTCGTCGATTGCGAGATGAACCTCGTCGCCCGCGATCTCGACGGTGGTGGTCAGCCGGATGTCCCGACTCGACGCGCCGACGTCCACCCCGTACTCACCCGGTTCGACGACCCAGCGGTCGACGCGGGTGTCCCAGTACGCGAGGTCGTTACGGTCGATCGCGATCGAGATCCTCTGCGACTCACCGGGTTCGAGGTCGCGGGTGGTCGCGAAGCCCGTCAGCTCGCGCGGCGGTCGTCCGACTCGTGAGTCCGGCTTCGACGTGTAGACCTGGACGATGTCACGTCCGGCTCGAGAACCGGTGTTGGTCACCGTCAGCCCGACGACCACTCCGTCGACGCCCGGATCATCCGATGCGACAGACAGATCCGAGTACTCGAAGGTCGTGTAGGACAATCCGTGCCCGAACGGGTAGGCGACCTCGATGTCCCGGGCGTCGTACCAGCGGTAGCCGACGAAAATGCCCTCGCCGTAGCGGATGTGCGAGTTCTCGTTCGGGAAATTCAGGTATGCCGGGGTGTCCTGCAACCTGACCGGCACGGTCTCGGTGAGCCGACCCGACGGGTTGACGACCCCGAAGAGCACGTCGGCGATGGCCCCGCCCCCGGCCTGGCCGAGGAGCGCGCCGTCGAGGATTGCCGGGGCCGCGGCGATCGATCCGAGGCGGAGGACGCCTCCGTGAGCGAGCACGACCACCGTTCGCGGTTGCACCGCCAGGATCGCGGTCAGCAACTCGACCTGGTCCGCCGGCAGTTCGATGTCGTCGCGGTCGAAGCCCTCCGACTCCTGTGCGGCCGCCAGTCCCAGGAACAGCACGGCGGCATCGGCGCCCGCCGCCGCGGCGAACGCGCCCGCCGTATCCACCCGCGAGCCGTCGGTGCTGAAACCCGGGGCGTAGGTCACCGTGCCGCCTGCTGCCCGGATCTCGTCCACCGGTACGTCGAGGCGCGTCGGGTTCACGTGCGAACTGCCGCCGCCCTGATAACGGGGGTCGTGCGCGAACGAGCCGACGACCGCGACGGAGCGTCCGGGGCTCAACGGGAGCAGATCGCCGTCGTTCTTGAGCAGGACGATGGACCGCGACGCGGCCTCGCGCGCGAGTCGGTGGTGGAGATCGAAGTCGACGACGGACCGGTTCGCCCGGCCCGCGGCGGCCCGCTCCGCGAGTTCCCGGACCGCCCGGGCCGACCGGTCCAGCGCCGCCTCGTCGAGGGTTCCGTTCCGGACCGCGTCCACGACCTGCGCGTCGGTGCGGTCCCCCGGGCCGGGCATCTCGAGATCCAGGCCGGCGGCGACCGCCCGAACGCGGTCGGCGACCGCACCCCAGTCGGAGACCACCACGCCGTCGTAGCCCCACTCACCCCGCAACAAGTCGGTGAGGAGCCACCGGTTCTCCGCCGCGTACGTGCCGTTGATGCGGTTGTAGGAGCACATCACGGTCCACGGGTTCGCCGTGCGGATGATGTGCGCGAAGGCGCGGAGGTAGATCTCCCGCATCGGGCGCGGGTCGACGTCCGAACTCGACCGCATCCGGTCGTCCTCGGCGTTGTTCAGCGCGAAGTGTTTGAGCGACGTGCCGACCCCGATGCTCTGTACGCCGCTCACCCACGCCGCGCCGAGCCGGCCCGTGACGAACGGATCCTCGGAGAAGTACTCGAAGTTGCGGCCGCACCGGGGATCTCGCTTGATGTTCACGCCCGGGCCGAGCAGCACGTCGACGTCGAGACCGCGTGCCTCGCGGCCGAGCGCTTCGCCGACACGACGGATCAGCTCGGTGTCCCAACTCTGGCCGAGTCCGACCGCGGGCGGGAAGCAGGTGGCGGGTTCGCTGCCGGCGAGGCCGAGGTGATCGGTGGCGCCGGTCTGTTTCCGGACCCCGTGCGGACCGTCCGTGAGTGTCAGCGCGGGAACGGAACCGACCGATTTGGTGGTCCAGAAATCGGCGCCGCTGCCCAACGCGGCCTTCTCGGTCGAGCTGAATTCACTCACTCCAAGACACTACCGACGATCGTCGGGCGGTCAGCTCGCTCCCGGGCAGTTCACGGTGTAGTCCCACTCCGTGTTCCGGTCCGGCCCGGTCACTCGAACCACGACCGAGGTGTCGCCACCGGGTGGAACCGTGATCCGGACACTGCCGGTTCCCTGGTTGATGTCGTCTCCGACGTAACCGGTGTTGTAGATCTGCCGGCCACCGTAGAACACCCGGATCTCGTCCGGGATGTCGTAGGTGTCGTAGTTCAGCGTGAAGCTCGTCGGGCCTCGCAGGCCGAGGATGTGCCGGGTCTCGGTGACACCGTAGCCGCCGGACTTGGTCTCGGAGTTGCACCGCTGGGTCGACGGCGGAGCCTGATTGCCCCCGAGACTCCCGAAATAGTCGAGGCCGCCCAGACCGTATTCCTCGAGACTGCCCCCGTCGACGCTTCCGCCGTCGAGGCTCCCGGACTCGAGTGGCGCGGCATCGGCGATCGCGGCCGGGACGACCGCAGCGGTCGCCGTCGCGGCCAGGATGAGGGCAGCTCGAACGAAAGTGGTTGTGCGCATCGATTTCTCCGGCAGTCGAGTCGTTTCGGGGGTGGTTCCGACGCTAACGCGACCTGCCATCCGCGGATATCCCCTCATCGGGTGAAAGCACGACGACCAGATGACACCCGTGCGGGTGACACCTCGCTGCCACAGCGTCTCGGGCGGCCAGCCCCTACGTCAGATAACGGTCCCGGAGCGCCTTCTGGTCCGCGGCACCCAGACCCAACGCCTCGCCGAAGTAACCCTCGATTCCGCCGTACCGCTTGTCCACCTCGCCGAACGCGGCGTCGAGATAGCCGGAGTCGACGCCCAGCACGCCGACGAGCAGCTCGGGATCGCCCCCGGCGGCGGCGAACCCGTCGAAGATGGGTGTGAGCGACGGGATCAGACGTTCATTGGTGAGCAGGTAGTCGCGATAGACGTCGTCCTTCGGCACCCCGAGCAGTGTCAGCAGAGACGCTGCGGCCCAACCTGTTCGGTCCTTGCCGGTGGTGCAGTGCATGAGGGCCGGCGTCGAGCCGTCGATCAGTCCACGAAACAGCTGCGTGTACGACGCCGTCGCACTGGGCACGGTGATCATCTCGCGATAGGTCCCGCAGATCATCTCGCGCGCCTTGCCGCCGGACAGCATCTCGTCGGCCTGCGCGACGACGGCGGGATCGGCGAGGACAGCACCGATGTTGGCGGGAATCGACATCTGCGCATCGGCGAGGACATCGAGTGCGATGTTCGACGCGCCGGGCAGGACGGGGTCGGGGATGGCCTCGCTCTCGTGCGCCGATCTCAGGTCGTAGACGGTCTTCAGGCCGAGCGACTCGAGCGCGGAGACGTCGGCGGCGTCGAGCGCGGAGAAATCCGTGGACCGGTACAGCACGCCGGATCGAACCGTCTGCCCGTCCCCGGTCCGCCAGCCGCCGAGATCGCGGAGGTTGGGCATGCTGGAGATGGGGCTGGGCGCGCCGGGGGTCGCAGTCACGGTCACATCGTGACAGATTGTGCGGCGGTCAGTCGGTGAGCGCGCTTTCGAGCATCGGCCACGACTTCACGAGCTGGTCCTGCCAGTAGGGCCAGGCGTGCGTCCCCGGTGCATAGTCGACGGTCGCGGGAATGCCGAGTTGCTTGAGTCGACGGGCGAGATTGAGCGTGCACTGGTGGGTGGCGGCCTCGATGGCGCCGCCGACCGCGATCTGGTCGATGTAGATCGTGGTCTTCCCGTCGATTCCCTGGCCCTGCAACCGGTCGTGCGGTCCGGGGACCCCCGTGCCGGTGCTGATGTAGATCGCCTTGCCGCGCAGCTTGTAGGCGTTGACGACCGGGTCGTGCGCCCGCCACCCCGGGGAGCCGACCGGGCCCCAGATGTTGGCGATGTCGCCACCGCCGCGTCCTTCGACGACCGCGCGGATGGCGAGTCGGCCGAGATTCGTACTCGTCTCCGCACAACCGCTGTAGGAGGCGACCGCGCGGTAGAGCTGAGGTGCGGCTTGGGCAAGACTCAGCGACGACGTTCCCGCCATGGAGATCCCCGCGATCGCGTTCACGCCGGTGGTGTTCAGCTTCCGATCGATGAGCGGCGGTAATTCGCTGGTCAGAAACGTTGTCCATTTGTTTCGCCCCAGCACCGGGTCGACTTTCACCCAGTCGGTGTAATAGCTGTACGCACCGCGCATCGGCACGACGACATTCACATTCTTGTCGGCGACGAAATCAACGATGTCGGTTTGCTCGAACCAGTGTCCGGTGCCCTCGCCGCCACCCGCGCCATTCAGCAGATACAGCGTCGGTCGGGGCACCGAGCGGTCGGCGGGCACGAGAACCCGGACCGGTACGTGACGTTTCATCGACGGCGAATACACCGACAGGTCCAGGACCCGGCCATCGGCGACAGCGCGGGCCAGCGCCTTCGCCCGGGACGAGGAATCTCCCGAGTCGGCGCCGGCGAACGACGGAACAGCAAGCGCGACAACGAGTACAACGATCGAGACCGTTCTGGCGACCAGGCGTCGGCGGAACAGACCACCCACTGCGGACATCACAGTCCCTTCACATCACTACATGCTCACATCGCTACCGCGCCGCCGTCTCGACAACGGAATTCACACACGCAGATATCGATCCGAATACGTTTCACCATACGCACCGGAGACGGCCCCGTCCGGATTACCACGGCCGGGGCCATCGCTGTTCACCTCGCGATTGCGCACACCATGGTCATTATTGGAGGCGATTTCACGATGACTGATCCCGGCCGGTCGAGGCGTCGTGCTCCTGAACAGCTGATCTCGTGCGAGTGCGCCGGCCGTGATCGTCTCTGCCGTCGAAAAACGACCGGCCACTTCGAAAGGCGCAGGGAACGCATTCACCGACCACCCGGTGCCAGATTCGGCCGATCGGACTACAGCCGGACCGCCTCTGATCGCACCGACACCGGAAACATCATGCGTGGATTCTGGAGCAGCGCCGGCGGGGCGACGGCCGACCGCTCGAGCGTGCCGGTCCAGCGGACCCGACGCCGATGCGGGGTGAGCGCCCTGCCCCGGCGGGAGAACTCGTACTCGCCGATCAACGTCCCCAGGGGCAGCACGTCCGGATCGGTGGGGTCGACGACGGCGACCTCGTCCCCCACCCGCAGATCGGAGACGAACGACGCGAGCACGCGGAGGTCCTTGCCCGGCCGCCGCCCGGGGCTACGCTCCTTCAGCAAGGCGCGCAGGGCGGTCTTGGTGCCCACCGAGGCGTCAGCGTCGATGCCGGATTCGACGCCCAATCCGACCATCTGCCGGCGTCGGAACTGAGCGAACTGTTCGTCGGATCCGGCCCGGATGATCCACACGGTGCGGGTCGGTTCGTCCAGATCGTGCGCGTCGGTGGCCGGCGGATCCGGCCAGAAGTACGGCATCTCGTCGTCGAGGTCGACGTCGTCGAACACGGAGCCGTAGAAGTCCGGCGCTTTGCGGAGCAGCGCCGAACGGTGACTGCGATGGAGTCGGTCGTCGCCGAGCCACGCGGGCATCAGACCCTGCGCGGTCAGCTCGGCTTGGGACGCACCCACCACCCCGGGCGCGAACTCGGCGATCATCGGAGCAGTGGTGTCCGCACGACCGCCGCCGGTCCACACGTCGACGAAAGCGAGCCCGTAGGCGACCAACGCCGGGGTGTGCCCGCGCCACATCGTGACCGCGGGATGGCTGGCCCAGCCGTAATCGAAGAGTTCGAGCGCCCGCAGGATCTGCAACGTCTCCACGCGCTGCTTACCGAGGCGCGCGGGGTCCAGGACCTCGGCAGAGCGTCGAAAGTCCGGGTAGGGCAGGAACGTCTGCATGGCGCTCGCATACCCACTTCGGACGGGCGCTCACACCCGGCGGAGCCGCGCGGCGCCGAACTCAGAGTTGTCAGCTGCTACCGAAGATCGGCGATCCCGGCCCCGGCGTCACACCAGGACCGGCTCAACCAGCGGCGGGTGCGATCTTCTGCCGCGCAGCGTCAGCCGAAGCCCGCGATGGCCTCGAGGAGGTGATCGACGCTCGGACTTCGGGGCTCAGTCGGATGCGGAGTCCGACGCGTCGGTCCCGACCTCCGGCACCGCACACACGCCGTCGACGCAGACGGCCGCGTCGTCGTCGCCGATCATCTCGAAGGGCACCACCGGGTCAGACACGATCGGACTCCTCGGCGCGGACCTTGTCGAGGGCCTGCGCGAAGGTTTCCGGCGCCTGGGCTCCGGAGATCCCGTACTTGCCGTTGATCACGAAGAAGGGAACCCCGCTGATCCCGTATGCACGGGCTTGGTCGATGTCGGCCTCGACGGCCGCGGCGTACTCGCCCGACTCGAGCGCGGCCAGCACGGCGTCGCGATCGAGACCGACATCGGCCGCCAGATCGGCGAGTTCGTCGGCGCGGCCGAGTGGCGCCCCTGCTCGAAGTACGCCTGGAACAGACGCTCGGCCAGATCCGCCTGTCGGCCATGCGCTTTCGCGAAGTGCAGGGCCTCATGCGCTTTCAGGGTCTTGGTGTGCTGCAGCCGGTCGAAGTCGTAGTCGAGACCGACCTCGGCGGCGATCCCGCGGACCTGGTCGAGCATCCCCCGGACCTGATCGGCCGGCATGCCCTTGTGCCGGACGAGGAAGTCGACCTCTGAACCGTCGAAGTCGACCGGCGTATCCGGTGCGAGCTCGAAGCTGTGGTAGGTCACTTCGACGTCGTCGCGTCCGTCGAACTCGGCGAGGCCCGCCTCGAACTTCCGTTTGCCGATGTAGCACCAGGGGCAGGCGATGTCGGACCAGATGTCGACGGTGATGGGAGCGCTCATTGCCCTCTCAACACCTCGCGGATCGAGAACGTTCCCGGGAGTGCCTCACATGCGATCAGCCGACCCGCGCGCGTCGAGCAGGTCGTCGAGATGCGTTCGCGACCAGTCGCACAGGCCGTGGACCGTCGTGACGAGGTCGCGGCCGGCGTCCGTCAGGGTGTAGTCCACCCGCGGATTCGCGCTGCGATGGTCGTGCCGATGGATCAGGCCGTGCGCCTCAAGATCGCGCAGCGTCTGGGTGAGCACCTTGTCGCTGATCGTCCCGATCGACCGCTTCAACTCGCGGAACCGGCGGGGACGCTGCCGGACCTCCTCGAGGACGGTCAGACCCCATTTCGTCGACACGACGGCGAACACCGACCGCGCGAGTTGCCGGGCGCGCTCTTCGGCCTCGGACGACGGCGCGGCGTCCCCGCTCACCTCGAAGTGCGTACTGCCGCTCATCCGCCTGCGCTCCTAGCGTGGGGTCGATGCGAGTGCTGAAGACCTACGCCAGGATATTCGTCGCCGACCTCGACGAGTCTCTACCGCTCTACGAGACGATCGTCGGCGCATCCGCCGATCTGCGGTTCACCTTCGAGAAGGCCGAACTCGCCGCCGTCGGAAACTTCCTCCTCATCGCGGGAGCCGACGACGACGTCGAGGCCTACCGGTCGACCGTCGGACCGGTCATCGTCGACGATCTAGACGCCTTGATCTCGCAGGTCAGTGGCGAAGCCGGGGCCGAGGTCATCGGCGAATCCGAGAGCACGACAGGACGATTCGCCTACCTTCGCCATACCGACGGTGCGGTCCTCGAGTATGTCCAGTGGTCGCGGGAAGTCGCCGAAGCCGTGCTCGGAACGCCGAAGGCCGGCCCCCCGCTCGGGTGACCGGCCTTCGGTTGGTGCTGCGTGAGTGGACGCAGGGATCTGATCAGGAGATCAGAAGCCCATCCCGCCCATCTCGTCGCCACCCGGCATGGCCGGTGCGGCGTTCTTCTCGGGCTTGTCGGCGACGACGGCCTCGGTGGTGAGGAACAGAGCCGCGATCGAGGCTGCGTTCTGCAGCGCCGAGCGGGTGACCTTCACCGGGTCGTTGATGCCGGCCTTGAGCAGGTCCTCGTACACACCGGTGGCGGCGTTCAGGCCGGTGCCGGTGGGCGAGTTGAGGACCTTGTCGGCGACGACGCCCGGCTCGAGGCCGGCGTTGATCGCGATCTGCTTGGCCGGAGCCGACAGCGCGACCTTGACGATGTTGGCGCCGGTGGCCTCGTCACCCTCGAGCGAGAGTGCGTCGATGGCCGGCTCCGACTGCAGCAGGGCCACGCCACCACCGGCGACGATGCCCTCTTCGACGGCAGCCTTCGCGTTACGGACGGCGTCCTCGATGCGGTGCTTGCGCTCCTTGAGCTCGACCTCGGTGGCCGCGCCCGCCTTGATGACCGCAACACCGCCGGCCAGCTTGGCCAGACGCTCCTGCAGCTTCTCACGGTCGTAGTCGGAGTCGCTGTTCTCGATCTCGCCGCGGATCTGGGCCACGCGACCGGCGATGGCGTCGGGATCGCCCGCGCCCTCGACGATGGTGGTCTCGTCCTTGGTCACGACGACCTTGCGAGCGGTACCGAGCAGCTCGATGCCCGCGCCCTCGAGCGAGAGGCCGACCTCTTCGCTGATGACCTCGCCACCGGTGAGGATGGCGATGTCGGCCAGCATGGCCTTGCGGCGGTCACCGAAGCCCGGGGCCTTGACGGCGACGGACTTGAAGGTGCCCTTGAGCTTGTTGACGACGAGGGTCGAGAGAGCTTCGCCCTCGACGTCCTCGGCGATGATCAGCAGCGGCTTGCCGGCCTGGATGACCTTCTCCAGCAGCGGCAGCAGGTCCTTGATGGTCGAGACCTTGCCCGAGACCAGCAGGATGTACGGGTCGTCGAGGACGGCTTCCTGGCGGTCGGCGTCGGTGACGAAGTAACCCGAGATGTAGCCCTTGTCGAAGCGCATGCCCTCGGTGAGCTCGAGCTGCAGGCCGAAGGTGTTGGACTCCTCGACCGTGATGACGCCTTCCTTGCCGACCTTGTCCATCGCCTCGGCGATGAGCTCGCCGATCGAGGCGTCGCCGGCCGAGATACCGGCGGTGGCAGCGATCTGCTCCTTGGTCTCGACCTCCTTGGCGCTCTTCAGCAACGACTCGGTGACGGCCTCGACGGCCTTCTCGATGCCGCGCTTCAGACCCAGCGGGTTGGCGCCGGCAGCGACGTTGCGCAGACCCTCACGGACGAGAGCCTGGGCGAGAACGGTGGCGGTGGTGGTGCCGTCGCCCGCGACGTCGTCGGTCTTCTTGGCGACTTCCTTGACCAGCTCGGCGCCGATCTTCTCGTACGGGTCCTCCAGCTCGATCTCCTTGGCGATGGACACACCATCGTTGGTGATCGTGGGGGCGCCCCACTTCTTCTCCAGGACGACGTTGCGACCCTTGGGTCCCAACGTCACCTTGACGGCGTCGGCAAGGCTGTTGAGGCCCCGCTCGAGGCCGCGACGGGCCTCTTCGTCGAACGCAATTTGCTTGGCCATGGGTAAGTGATCCTCCGAAGGGGGTGACACTAGGTTCGTATGGCCGGAACTCGGTGCCCGCGACGGACGACCGGTGTGTCATTCGGTACCGGCCTCACCGTCCCGACCTGGCACTCACAGCTCGCGAGTGCCAACCTCGTTTTTAGCACTCGACCAGTGCGAGTGCAAGGCTGGATCAGGTGTCCCGGTCGGCTGCGTGGTCGGCCGCCGCGACGCTGACTACGTTGAGGACATGTCACTCGCCTCCAGGGAGTTCAGGTTCGGGGTCAACATGCTCGCGGCCGACACCGCGTCGTCGTGGCAGACGCGTGCCCGATCGGTGGAGGAACTCGGCTACGACGTCCTGCTCGTCCCCGACCACCTGGGCATTCCGAGCCCGTGGCCGGCACTGGCCGTCGCGGCCACCGCGACGCAGCGCCTGCGCGTCGGCCCGTTCGTCCTCAACGCCGCGTTCACCAACCCCGCGCTGCTCGCCCGGGACGCCGCCACCGTCGACCGGTTGTCCGACGGCCGCGTGGAACTCGGACTGGGCACCGGCTACGTCCGGGATGAGTTCGACGCAGCCGGGATCGAATTCCGGTCCGCGGGCCGGCGCGTCGATCACCTGTCGGCGACCGCCGCCCGCGTGACTGAGCTGCTCGCCGACGAGGATCATCAGCCCCGACCCGTGCAGCCCAGGATTCCGCTCCTGCTCGCCGGCAACGGCGACCGCGTGCTGACGATGGCCGCCGAACACGCCGACATCGTCGGCTTCACCGCGGCCCGAACGGGACCCGACGGCGATCTGGAACCGCTGTCCGCCGGCGATTTCGACGAACGGGTGGCCTTAGCACGCGCCGCCGCCGGGGACCGCGCCGTCGAGGTGGAGTGGAATCTCCTGCTACAGATCGTCACCGTGACCGATGATCCGACGGCGGTGGCCGACGAGCTCATCGCGAAGCACGAACTGTCGATGAGCGCCCAGGAGTTCCTGGGCCTGCCGTCGGTGCTCATCGGATCGGTCTCCGACATCGCCGCCCGCCTCGTCGACCTCCGGGAGCGGACCGGGATCAGCTATCTCACCGTGCTCGAACCCGCGCTCGAGGTGTTCGCCCCGGTGATCGCGGAGCTGCGCGCCGTCGACGCCGGAGGGCGGTGAGGCGGTCACGGTCATTCGCACCCCCGACGACCGACGTCCCGCAAGCTGCCGGTCGACTAGGGTCTGAACCGTGGAATTCCTGCTGATCATCATCGTGGCGCTGCTGGCGATCATCGCGGTGGTCGTCATCTTCAACTTCCTGGGCAATCGGCGGGCCCGGCAGGCCGAGCAGGACGCCCTGCGTGAGCGGACCTATCGCCCCGGCGATCCGTTCTCGTCGGCCGACGACGATTCCGTCTACGGCGACCCCCGCGATCTCAAACCCGGCGATCTCGTCGAACTGCGCGGTCAGACCTACGCGGTCCGGGGCACCCTGCGCCTGACGCAGGACGGCTACACCTGGACCGAGAACTTCCTCGACACCGGTGTCGGGTCCAAGGCCTGGATCTCGGTCGAGGACGATCCCGACCTCGAGGTCGTGCTGTGGCACGAGGTACCCGGTGCCGCCGTCACCCCCGGCCCCGACACCGTGGAGCTCGAGGGGCGTCGATACCAGTCGGAGGAGGCGGGCTCGGCGCGTTTCACCTCCGCGGGGACCACCGGCGTCGCGACCTCGGGCCGGATGGCCTATCACGACTACCAGGCCGGCGACGACCGTCTGTCCTTCGAGGACTACGGCAGCGGCTGGGAATGCGCCCGCGGCGAACTGTTGTCCCGCGCGGACTACCGCATCTACCCCACCAACCCGGCTCCGGAAACACCCTGACGGGGGCCCCGACGCCCGCCCATCCACACGACGCCCTGAGCACGGAGACCCCACACCGCATGACCGAGAATTCCGAACATCCCGGCGACCCCGCCGCGCAACTCGCGGTGGCCTACGCCGACACCAGCGCGAGCCAGCTCGGCTTCTCGCTGAGCGCACCCTTGCAGGAGCCCCTGGCACAAGAGGATCGCGAGATCGACGGCATCACGGTGTCGGTGCGGTTGCTCGGCGCGAGCCATCAGGTACTCGTCGAAGACGGGGTGCAGCGGATCTGCGAGACCGTCGCCTGCCTGCCGGAGGTGACCTCGGCACTGCCGGAGAGTTTCCAGGAGAGCGGTTACTACTTCAGTTCCCGTGTGGAACAGGTGAATCCCGACCAGCTCGCCGCCCTCGTCGAACAGCTGAGCGCCCGCGTCACCGAACAGCTGGCCACCGGACACCCGTGCGTGATGGGACGGTTCCCGGGGGAGCCGCACGCCGTCACCGCGATCGTGTCGGAGTCCACCGATGACTCCATCAGCTGGCACACCTGGCACACCTATCCCAAGGCCGCCGAGGTCGTGATCACCTCCAGCAGGATCGACCGCGGTCCGGTGGCCCGTCCATGACCGGGCAACCACCGCCCGGCGGCCCGCCGGACCCACGCCGTCGTCTGAACAAGACCCGCAACATCATCATCGGCGTGATCGTCGTGCTCACCATCTTCGCGCTGATCGGTGCGTGCACCGCGCGAGTTGCCCGTGGCGGCGGCATCGGGGGGTCGGCGCGCGACTACATCACGCAGAACTACGAGCGCGACACCTCCCTCGACGAGGGCGACGTCGACGCCTATGTCGCCGACGGGACACCGGAGCAGGTCGCGGCCGAGATCCGCGACGCCGAACGTCCCAGCGACCAGCGGAGCGGCGCCGCCGGCGCGGGCAACATCGCCGGCACGCAGTTCCTCCAGTACCCCGACTACCTCGTGGGCCTCTTCCCGCTGGCGGCCGGCGCCACCCGGGTGATGCTCAGCCGGGACTACCGGTCGGGGTATCACCACTACCACCCCTACGTCGGCGCGTTCTGGGTCCCGACCCCCCGCTATGCGGGTAGCGGCAGCGGAAACCGCGGCGGCGGGAGCGGCGGTGGTGGCAAATGATCGTCGTCCGCCCGGCACGTGCCATCGAATTCGTCCGACCAACCAACGGAGAAGACCATGCTCGCTGATATCGCTGAGAACGCCTACGCTGCAGGCGCTTACGCCGGTGTCGGCGTGATCCTGATGATCGTCTCGTTCGGCATCCTCGACCTGCTCACGCCCGGCAAGCTCCGTTCGCAGCTGTGGACGGACCGCAACCGCAACGCCGGCATCCTGGTGGGTTCCAACATGCTCGCCGTCGCCGTGATCGTCACCGCCGCCATCGTCGCGAGCGAGGGACGACTGCTCGAGGGGCTCACCTACACCGCGGTGTACTCGGCGATCGGCCTGGTCGTGATGGCGGTGACCTTCCTCGTCATCGACCTGCTGACCCCCGGCAATCTCGGCGAGTTGCTGGTCCACCCGGAGAGCCACCCGGCGGTGTGGGTGCAGGGCGTCGCACACATCGGGGTGTCGATCATCGTGGCCGCCTCCATCCTGTGACCGGGTTCCCGCACTCCCCCGTTTGTCCGTGACCGGTCACGACTCCGCTGCCGCCGACACCGAACCGGTGACGACCGAACCCGTTCCGGACGCGCTGGCGATACGACCGCGATTCGCCCGCGCCGGACTGCTGGCCGTCGTCTTCGTCTGCGCCGCCTGCGGGTTGGTGTACGAGCTCGCGCTGGTCTCGCTCGGCTCGTTCCTGATCGGCAACACCGCGACGCAGGCGTCGATCGTCCTCGCGGTCATGGTCTTCGCGATGGGCATCGGGTCACTCGCCGCGAAACCGCTCCAGCCACAATCGGTCACGGCCTTCGCGGTCATCGAACTGCTGCTCGCCCTCATCGGCGGCCTGTCGGTGATGGCGCTCTACGCGGCGTTCGCCTACCTGGAGTTGTACACGCCCGCCCTCGTCTTGGTGGCCTTCGTGCTCGGCATCCTGATCGGTGCCGAGATTCCGCTGCTGATGGTTCTGCTGCAACGGATTCGACGCCAGGAGGCAGGTTCGGCGGTCGCCGACATGTTCGCGGTCGACTATATCGGCGCCCTCATCGGCGGCCTGTGCTTCCCGTTCCTGTTGCTGCCGTTCTTCGGCCAGTTGCGGGGTGCTCTGGTGGTCGGGCTGGTCAACGCCGCGGCCGGCTGCTTCCTCGTCTTCGTCATCTTCCGCAAGTCGATGTCGCGCACCCAGATGGCCGTCCTCTCCGCGTCGGCCGTCGCCGTCGTCGCCGTCCTGATCGCCGGCCTGATGCTGTCCGGCCGCTTCGAGATCACCGCGCGCCAAGCGCTGTACCGCGATCCCATCGTCGCCGCCGAACGTAGTGCGTACCAGGACATCGTCATCACCGAGAACCGTTTCGGCGCAACGGCCGACACCCGCCTGTACCTGAACGGCGACCTGCAGTTCTCCTCGGTCGACGAGCATCGCTACCACGAGACGCTGGTGCATCCGGCGATGTCCGGGAACCACGACTCCGTACTGATCCTCGGCGGCGGTGACGGACTCGCGCTCCGCGAGGTGCTCACCTACCCCGACGCCCGCGACGTCACGCTCGTCGAACTCGACCCGGAGATGATCCGACTCGCCCGGACCGACGAGCGTCTCACCACCTTGAACCGGGGATCGATGACCGACCCCCGAGCCGAGGTGATCGCCGCCGACGCCTTCTCCTGGCTGCGCGGCACCGACCGCCGGTTCGACGTCATCATCGTCGACATGCCCGACCCCGACGACTCGGCCACCGCGAAGCTGTACTCCACCGAGTTCTACGCGATGGTCCGGGCGCATCTCGCCGAGGCGGGCCGCACCGTGGTCCAGGCCGGGTCCCCGTACTTCGCGCCGAAGTCGTTCTGGTGCGTGGCCTCGACCATGCGCGCGGCCGGACTGGACCCGACCCCGTACCACGTCGACGTGCCGGCCTTCGGCGACTGGGGATTCCACCTGGCCGGCGCCGGGGGCAGGGTGACCCCGACCGTGGCGGCGCCCGGCCCCCTCCGGTTCCTCAGTCCTGAACAGTTGGCAGCGGCAACGGTTTTCCCGCTCGACCGGCAGCGACTGGATCTGCCGCCGTCCACCCTGATGGATCCCCGGATCCTGCGGTACGCACAGGGCGAGTGGGCGACCTACTGACGCCGCAACGCCTCCGCGCGCAGGTACTCCAGGTGATCCCACAGGTCGCGCTCACGATCGAGGTCATGACTCTCCGCGGATGACTCCGACACCCGCCCGCGATCGATGTAGGCACCGGTAACCGCCTGCGGCACACCGTGAATCGTCTCGGCGAGCCGTCGACCGGCCGTCGGCACCCGATCGAACGGCCCTACCAGGGTCAGACCCGGCAGGACCCATCTGTTCGCAAGACGCTGCGGTGCGCTCGCCGCCCGGGCCAGGTCCGTACCGGGCACGTAACCCGGGTTGTACGAGACGATCTCGACGCCGTCGGGGAGCCGACGTGCCCACTCGTGGACGAGATGGATGGCCGCCAGTTTGCTCGTCGAGTACGCGGTGCGGCCGGCGGCCGGACTCGAACCCCCGAACGCACCCGGGCGGGACAGGCGTGCCGGGCTCGTCCACCGCGGCGCGGGGACCATCCCGAGGTTGTGCCGGAGATCGCCGAAGTGCGTGTCGCTCACCGTGATGGTGATCCGGGAGCCACGGGTCAGATGTCCGCCGAGCTCACCGATCAGCAGGTGGTTCGCGAGTACGTTGACCGCGAAGGTCGCCTTTAGTCCGTCGGCGGTGACGTGCTCGTCGTCGAGGTACTGGATGCCCGCGTTGCCTGCCAGCCCGCGCAGCGGCGGCAGCGTCGCGTCGTCGAGCATCCGCCGGATCTCCGCCGCCGCCCTCATCGTCCCGGCGGTGTCGGCGAGATCGGTGTCGACGGCGACGACGCGCCCGGCGCCCTCGCCGAAGCCGTCGACGAACCCCGCGGGCCCGCCGCCGCGAGCGAGGACCAGGAGATGACATGACCGGTCCGTCGACACGATGGACCGGGCGGCGACCAGACCGAGCCCGCGGGTGGCTCCCGTCATGACCAGCGTCCAGTCCGGATTCGGGGTGAGTGGTCGAGTCATGTCGGCTCCCGCCGCTTGAGTTGACGTTGTCAACACCAGAAGACGCCATTCGGTTGACGATGTCAACTGTAAGGTCGGGTGATGACCACGAGGGCGGAGAGCGCGGCACACACCAGGCAGGCACTGCTGGCCGCGGCGTCGGCACTTCTCGACCGCGGCGGGCCGGAGGCGGTGACCCTACGCGAAGTCGGCAGTGGCGCCGGGGTTTCCCGCTCGGCCGCCTACCGCCATTTCATCGGGAAAGAGGAACTGCTGGCGGCCCTCGCCACCGACGCATGGGCGGTCGTCGCTTACGGTCTCGACGCCATCGCCGCCGACCCGGAACTGTCGCCCGAGGATGCGGTCCGATCGGCGCTGCACGCGCTGTCAGACCTCGGACTGGGCCGGCCGCACCTGTACCGGCTCATGTTCGCGACCCCGGCCGGCACGCCGTCGATCCCCGCAGCGGCACGCGCTCAGGACGGCCTGGTGTCCCTCGTGGGCCGCATCGTCGGCGCCGATGCCGCGCGACACCACGCAGCGCTGCTCTTCGCGGCGGCCCACGGCCTCACCGACCTCGCCACCCACGGCCATCTGCCGCCCGACAAGTGGCACGCCGATCGGCACACCCTCATCGACCTCGCCGTGTCGTCGTTGCCGCACACCACGGACGCTGATCGGGGCATCGATGTCTAGCGGCGTGACCATCGCTCTCGTTCTCCTCGGCGTGCTCGCGTGCGTCGGCGCAGTCGCGCTGATCCGCACCCGGCGCGTCGTGCGGACCCCGGCCGAGCGGGCAGTTCATCTGGCGCTGCACACCGCGTCGCTCGCCGCCCGCTCACTGCGCACCGGACTGTCGGCGGAGTCGGCTCGCGAAGCACTGCCGCACCTGCACACCCTGACCGGCGCCGAAGCGGTCGCACTGTACGACGGCGAACCGAGCCGCCTCGCCCACGAGCCGGACGGTGAGGCCATCTGGGACGACGAGATGCTCGGTCACGCCGACCGTGCGGCGTCGTCCGCGCTGGGTGACCTCCGACGCGTGCTGCTCACCGACCCCAGCGGCGCCGAGTCGCCCGTGCGCGCGCTGGTAGCCCAGCCGCTCCTCGCCGACGATGTCGGGGTCGGGGTCCTCGTGGTCGCCACCACGCGACGGCCCGGCCCCGGAATGCTCGGCGCCATCGCCGAAGTCGCGCGGTACGCGTCGAGCCAGATCGAACTCGCCGACCTCGACGCATCCCGCGCACGGCTCAACCGCGCCGAGGTCCTCGCCCTGCGCGCGCAGATCAGTCCGCACTTCATCTACAACGCGCTCAACACCATCGCCTCGTTCGTGCGGACCGACCCCGACCGGGCGCGCGATCTCGTCCTCGACTTCGCCGACTTCACCCGATACTCCTTCCGGGCCGCCGGCGAATACACCGTGCTTGCCGACGAGCTGCGGAACATCGACCGCTACCTCACCCTCGAACGAGCCCGCTTCGGCAATGCCCTGGACGTCAAACTGCATGTCGCACCGGAGGTCCTGAACGTCGTCGTGCCGTTCCTCGCCTTGCAGCCGCTCGTCGAGAACGCCGTCCGGCACGGTCTCGCGTCAAAGGGCGGCGGCACGATCACCATCGTCGCGGCCGACGAGGGCACCGACTGTGTCATCACGGTCGAGGACGACGGCGTGGGCATGGAACCGGAGCTCCTGCGCAGCGGCGCTCTCGACGCCCTCGACCACAGCGAGGGTGCCCACGTGGGCCTGACCAACGTCGACCACCGGCTCCGCGCCGCGTTCGGCAACGACTACGGACTCGTCGTCGAGACGGCGGTCGGCGCCGGCACCAAGGTGGGGATGCGTGTCCCGAAGTTCCGCGCGGGCATCCGGGCGTGAAACGCAACGCCGGAGTTCCGGCGGTGACCAAACTCCAGGGCGGTAAACTGCGGGCTGTCGTCGAGGCGGGAGGTGTTCCATGACCGCACTGGTCGTACTCGCGGTCGACGACGAACCACCCGCTCTCGACGAGCTCGGCTACCTGTTGAACCGGCAGGACGACGTTGCCGAGGTCCACTCCGCGTCCGACGCCACCGGCGCCCTCCGCGAACTCAACGAGCACCGCATCGACGCGATCTTCCTCGACATCAACATGCCCGGCTTGTCGGGACTCGAACTCGCCGGCGTCCTCGCGAAATACGCCTCGCCCCCGGCGATCGTGTTCGTCACGGCCCACGACGACCGGGCCGTCGACGCCTTCGAGGTCGGAGCGGTCGACTACCTGCTCAAACCCCTACGCGAACAACGTCTCACCCAGGCGGTCGACCGGGTCCGCGCGAGCCTCGACAGTCGGGAGCGTGCACCCGAGCCCGCGCAACCGACCGTTCGCCCGGATCGTCGCGCCACATCGGACGAGGTCATCCCGGTGGAGATGAGCGGCGTCACCTCGCTCGTCCGGCGCGATTCGATCTCCTGGGTCGAGGCCGTCGGCGACTACGCCCGACTGCACGCCGACTCGGGCGCACACCTCGTCCGCATCCCGTTGTCGACGCTCGAATCGCGCTGGCAGGAAACCGGATTCGCCCGAGTACACCGGTCCTACCTCGTCGCGCTGCCGATGGTCACCGGATTGCGGACGGTCGGCGGCGGCACGGTGGTGTGTGTCCGCGCGAACGGCGCGTCCGAGGCCGTCGAGCTGCCCGTGAGCCGCCGACAGGTCCGCGAACTCAAGGACCGCCTCATCCGGGACCCGCTGCGCCAGTACCGTTCCCCCACCGCACGGGACGATGGCTGAGCACCCGCCTCAGCGCGAACGGGTGGTGCTCGCCTCCCGCCGCGGGGCGCGAATGGTCCGCACCCGCGTCGAGGTCCAGGAACAGACCGAGGTCGGCGACGCGCTCGTCCGCGGCCTCATGCGCGCCCAACTCGGTCTCGGCCTGCGGCTCGGGGGCGCCCTGCTCACCGTTGCTGCCGCCATACCCGTTGCGGCCTGGATGTTTCCGGGGATCGCCGACGCCGGCGTCTTCGGGATTCGACTCATCTGGCTGATGCTGGGAGTACTCGCCTTCCCACTCCTGTATCTGACCGGACGGCTCTACGTCCATCTCGCCGAGCAGGCCGAACGCGACTTCATGGGCCTCGTGGATGACGATCTGTCCGACGCACCCGAACCGGGCCCGCCGTGACGACCGACGTCCACGCCCTCACCGCGATCGGCCTGTTCGCCGCGGCCATCGCCACGATCGCGGTCGGCGCGTGGGGTGGGCGTTTCTCACGGACCACGTCGGACTTCCTCGTGGCGTCGCGGAGCGTCGGCTCACGCTGGAACGCTGCCGCGGTGTCCGGTGAATACCTCTCGGCAGCATCGTTTCTCGGCGTGGCGGGCCTCATCGCGAAGTACGGCGCCGACGCACTCTGGTACCCCGTCGGGTTCACCGCCGGCTACCTGGGCCTGTTGCTGTTCGTCGCCGCGCCCCTGCGTCGTTCCGGGGCCTACACGGTGCCCGACTTCGCCGAGTTCCGCCTCGCCTCGCCGGCGGCACGGAAGACCGCGATGCTCGTCGTGGTCGTCGTCTGCGTGCTGTACCTCATCCCGCAGTTCCAGGGCGCGGGACTCACCCTCAACATCCTTCTCGGCGCACCGGTGTGGGCCGGCGTGGTCGGCGTCGGACTGATCGTGATCGTGAACGTGGTGGGCGGCGGCATGCGATCGATCACCTTCGTGCAGGCCTTCCAGTACTGGCTCAAGCTGACCGCGATCGCGGTCCCCGCGCTCGTCCTGATCGGCGTCTTCGCCCAGGACCCCACTCCCGTCGGCGAACCCGCGCCGCCGCGCATCACCACCGCGACGACCGTCGACGTGACCACCGACGTCTCGGTCACCGTCGCCGAGACCACCGGCGTGCGGGTCACCGGGACGCTCGACGGGGTCGTCGTCGACGACGCGCCGGTGGACACCACCGGACCCCACGTCATCTCCGCGGGCTCGACGATCTTCCTCGACGCCGGTGCGGCCACTCCGGTCGTCGCGGGCGCGCCGGCACAGAACGCGGACTGGATCGCCCCCGGCGGGGGCTTCGGCGGCAGTCACCCGCTGTACCAGGTGCTGTCGCTCATCATCGCGATGTTCCTCGGCGTGATGGGTCTGCCCCACGTGCTGGTGCGCTTCTACACCAACCCCGACGGGCGATCGGCGCGGCGAACCGCGCTGGCCGTCATCGCACTGCTCTCGTTGTTCTACCTGTTCCCCATCCTGCTGGGGGTGTTCGCACGGCTCTATGTCCCCGAACTGCTGATCACCGGCACCGCCGACGCCGCGGTCCTGTTGCTGCCGAGCGCGGCGGTCGGCGGGATCGCCGGTCAGATCCTGGCCGCGCTCGTCGCCGCCGGGGCGATCGCCGCCTTCCTCGCCACGTCGTCGGGACTGCTGGTGTCGGTCGCCGGGGCGCTCGCCACCGACCTGCTGCGCGGCCGGGTGCGCGACTTCCGGGTGGCCGCGGTCATCGGCGGACTGATCCCGATCGGCTTGTCGCTGGCCGCCGCGTCCCTGGAACTGTCCCGCACCGTCGGGTTGGTGTTCGCCGTCGCCGCGTCGACGCTGTGCCCGCTGCTGGTCCTCGGGATCTGGTGGCGCGGACTCACGGCCGTCGGCGCCATCGCCGGGCTCGTCGTCGGCGGCGCGTCGTCGGGGTCGGCGACGATGCTGGCGATCGCCGGGGTCGTCGACGACGACGTGCTGGGCGGGTGGCTTGCGGTCGTGATCGGCTACCCGGCCGCCGTGACGGTCCCGCTCGCGTTCGGCACGATGGTGCTGGTCAGCAAGGCAACCCGGGGACGGGTACCCGTCGACCTCGCACGGACCTTTGCCCGGATGCACGTCCCGGAACGCGTCGGGATGGGGCTCGATCGCACCCCGGGACGGGCCCCGGACGAGCGGACGACCTGACCGTTCGGACAGGTGACCGTTCGCCGTTCGTCGGATCTCACCGACCGTCCGGCGCACGGACGGCGGGTTTCGGCGTGTGACCCAGGCCACCCGATTGTCTGTGATCTGCACCTCATTCAGGCTGAGTTCCGTAGAGCCATCACACATGTGGCCACGTCACCCTGGGAGGAAACGTGTCGACCGTCGACCAACCACCACCGGCGCCACACGCGCCGACCGGCGAAGAGTTCATCGAGATGCAGGCCAGTCCGGAGTTCCAGGAGCTGCGACGGACGCTGCGGAAGTTCGTCTTCCCGCTGACCGCGTTCTTCCTGATCTGGTACGCCCTCTACGTGCTGCTCGGCGCCTTCGCCCATGACTTCATGGCGACCCAGGTCTGGGGCAACATCAACCTCGGCCTGATCCTCGGTCTGTTGCAGTTCGTCAGCACCTTCGTCATCACCGGCATGTACGTACGCTTCGCCAATCGCAATCTCGACCCGAAGGCCGAGGCGATCCGCAACGAGATGGAAGGCGGGCCCGCACTGTGAACACCACAGCCGTACCCACCACCGACGTGACCGTCCTCGCGGCGACCGTCGGCAGCCCGGCCGCCAACATCGCCATCTTCGCCGCGTTCGTCGCGGTCACGATGTTCGTGGTCATCAAGGCCAGCAAGAACAACAACACCGCCGCCGACTTCTTCACCGGCGGTCGCGGCTTCTCCGGACCGCAGAACGGCGTCGCCATCGCCGGCGACTACCTGTCGGCGGCCAGCTTCCTCGGCATCGCGGGCGCCATCGCGGTCTACGGCTACGACGGCTTCCTCTACTCCATCGGGTTCCTCGTCGCGTGGCTGGTCGCGCTGCTGCTCGTGGCGGAACTGCTGCGCAACACCGGCAAGTTCACGATGGCGGACGTCCTCAGCTTCCGCCTCAAGCAACGCCCGGTGCGTCTGGCCGCGGCGATCTCCACCCTCGCGGTGTCGCTGTTCTACCTGCTCGCCCAGATGGCCGGCGCCGGCGGCCTGGTCGCGTTGCTCCTCGACATCGAGGGGCGCCTCGGCCAGTCCATCGTCATCGCCGTCGTCGGTGCGCTGATGATCGTCTACGTGCTCATCGGCGGCATGAAGGGCACCACCTGGGTGCAGATCATCAAGGCCGTCTTGCTCATCGCGGGTGCCGGCATCATGACCGTCATCGTGCTGGCCAAGTTCGGCATGAACCTGTCGTCGATCCTCGGTGCGGCACAGGACGCGGTGACCGACTCGACCAGCGAAAAGGTCGCCGCGCGTGACGTTCTCGCTCCCGGTGCCCAGTATGGCGGGTCCCTGACGAGCCAGATCAACTTCATCTCGCTCGCCATCGCGCTCGTCCTCGGCACCGCGGGCCTCCCGCACGTGCTGATGCGGTTCTACACCGTGCCGACCGCGAAAGAGGCTCGCAAGTCGGTGGTCTGGGCCATCGCCCTCATCGGCGCCTTCTACCTGTTCACCCTGGTTCTCGGTTACGGAGCGGCCGCCCTGGTCGGACCGGACAAGATCCTCGACGCCGCCGGCGGACAGAACTCGGCCGCACCGTTGCTCGCGTTCGAACTCGGTGGCGTGGTCCTGCTGGGCATCATCTCGGCGGTCGCCTTCGCGACGATCCTCGCCGTGGTCGCCGGCCTCGCCATCACCGCGTCGGCGTCGTTCGCCCACGACATCTACGCCTCGGTGATCAAGCGCAACAAGGCAAGTGAGGACGACCAGGTCCGCGTCTCGCGATACACCGTCGTGGTCCTCGGCATCGTCAGCATCGTCCTCGGCATCCTCGCCAACGGCCAGAACATCGCCTTCCTGGTGGCGCTGGCCTTCGCGATCGCCGCGGCCGCGAACCTGCCGACGATCGTCTACTCGCTCTACTGGAAGCGGTTCAACACCCGCGGCGCCCTGTGGAGCATGTACGGCGGCCTGATCTCCACGATCGTCCTGATCGTCTTCTCCCCCGCCGTCTCCGGGTCGTCGACCGCCATGATCTCCGGCGCCGACTTCGCCTGGTTCCCGCTGGCCAACCCGGGCATCATCTCGATCCCGCTGGCCTTCGTCCTCGGCATCGTCGGCACGCTGACCAGCCCGTCGGACAACGGCACCCCGGAACGCAACGCCGAGATGGAGGTTCGCTCCCTCACCGGCATCGGCGCCGAGAAGGCCGTGCAGCACTAGCCAACTCGCGCTCGACCCGCAACGACAGACGCACCACCGATCTTCGGTGGTGCGTCTGTCGTCGGTGTGGGATTCCTCCCGCGGCGCAGTTTCCGTCGTGCTTATAGGATCCAATAAGCGGAACGGAAACGGCACCGCGGGAACGAATTACGTATCTCAGGCATCCTGAATCCGCGCGAACGGTCGAGCCGCCTCGAGTTCGAAGGCCAACTCGAGGAGGGTGCGTTCCTGGCCGAGGTCGGCCGCGAAGTGGATGCCCACGGGCATGCCCGACTCCGTTTGTCCGAGAGGCAGACTGATAGCCGGGGTGCCCGCGGTGTTGTTGGCCGGGGTGAAGGCGATGAACCGGGTCAGTCGGCCCATCGCCTCGTCGAAGTCGAGTGCGGGATCGAGGTACCCGATCTCCGGGGTCGCGTGGACGACGGTCGGGTTGAGGACCACGTCGAAGGTGTCATGCAGTCCGCGGATCGCCGCCGTGGACCTCCGCAGCCCGCGGACCGCCCCGGGCAGCCGGTAGAAGTGCCGGAGCGCGCTACGCGAGAGCCCACGGGTGAACGAGTCCACCTGGGAACGGTCGAAGCCCTTGTCGACCACCCGTTTTCCGAATCGGTCCAGCGCCAGGGCCAGCAGTGACCAGTAGTCGATGAAGTCCCGGACGTAGTCGCGATCGACCGGCAACGGCACCATCTCGGTGCGATGTCCGAGGGACTCGACCAGCTCGGCGGCCTCGGTGACACACCGTTGTGTGTCCCGGTCGAGCAGCGAGCCGGTCAGCGGCTCGGTGATCAGCGCGATCTTGAGCCGTTTGGTCCCCGGCCCCTCGACCAGCCCGACCGGCGGCATCCCGGGCGCGGGCCGGAAACCCTGTGTGTCGGCGAGGAATCGGGCGGTGTCGCGCACCGAACGGCTGACGATCCCGTTCGACACGAGGTCGATCGGCGCGTCCCGGGTCTCTTTCGACGCCTCGACGCGCCCGCGACTCGGCTTCAGTCCGACCAGCCCACAGATGGCGGCGGGGATGCGGATCGACCCGCCACCGTCGTTGGCGTGGGCAATCGGCAGTGCACCGGCCGCGACGAGCGCCGCGGAACCACCGGACGAGCCGCCCGACGAGTAGTCGGTGTCCCACGGGTTGCGGGTCGGCTCGCGGTCGACGAACTCCGTCGTCGAGGTCAGTCCGAAGGCGGGCATCGTCGACGCGCCGACCACATTGACGCCGCTCGCGAGGAACTGATTGGTGAACGCCTCGTTGGCCTTCGCCGGGCGCTGGGGCACCGCAGCCGAACCGTGACAGGTCGGCAGCCCCGCGAAGTCGGTGTTGTTCTTGATGATCGACGGCACCCCGATGAACGATCCCAGCGGGAAGTCGTTCTCGACCGCGCGTTTGCGCGCACGCTCGCGATCGTCGAAAGCGATGGCGTTGAGGTGCGGGTTGACGGCATCGATCCGCGCGATCGCGGCCTCGACCGCCTCTGCGGCGGAGATCTCGCCGGATGCGATGGCCTGGGCGACGCCGACCGCGTCGTGCTCGCCGAGTGCGTCGTCGGTGAATGCGTGAACGTGTTTCATTCCCGGGACCCTATCGTCTCGGCCTACCTTCTCGGCGCAGCTCCGATCATCGACAAGACGTCATCGACCAGGCCGGCGGCGTGATCGGCGTCGAGCTCGAGTCCGAAGACCGCATGGTGATACAGCGGGGCGATCACGTGGTCGAGCACCTGCCGGACCGACGGTGTGGCCTCGCCGCGGTCCCGCGCCCGCGCGATCATCTGTTCGGCGTGCTCCCGCCGGATCTCCCAGCAGGGGCAGACCTCGACGATGTCCTCGCGCGCGGCGACCATGGCCCGGAGGTAGGCCCGGCGCTTCGGGCGTGCGATGTCGGCGGCGATGATCTGCGCCCACTCGGACAGGTCCTCGGCGAGAGTGCCGGTGTCCGGCAGGGGTTCGCCCTGCGTCAACGCCGCAACGGCGACCTCCCCGAGAAGCGCGTCGATCGTTCCCCAGCGTCGATAGATGCTGGTCGGATTCACCCCGGCGAGTTCGGCGACCTCGGGAATCGTCATCGTCTCGCGGCGCCCGGCGCCGACGAGCTGACCGACTGCCGTGTAGACGGCCGATTGCACGCGCGCGCTACGACCACCTGGACGACGGGTCGGCGAGGCGGGAGCACCAGAAATCGGGCTGTCGGGGGTGCGGGCCGTCGTCATGGAAGCCATTATTGCAAAGCTGATTGCTTTTGGAACGCGGTCCGGGCTAGTTTCTGAATGCAAATCTGTTTGCTTTAAGGAGACCTCGTGGCGCCACTGCACCCACATCGCGCGTTCTGGCTGATCGCGGCGACGTACATGATGGTCCTGTTCGCGTCCGCGGCACCGTCGCCGCTGTACCCCGTGTATCAGGAACTGTGGGGATTCTCCGCGCTCACACTGACGCTCGTGTTCGCGGTGTACGTGGTGACCATGCTGGTGAGCCTCCTGACGGTCGGGTCTCTGTCCGATCATGTCGGCCGGCGGCCTGTCCTCGCCGTCGCGCTCGTCCTGCTCATCGCGAGCATGGTGCTGTTCGTCGTAGCCGAGGACGTCGGCACCCTGCTCGCCGCGCGCGCCCTGCAAGGCCTGGCCACCGGCGCGGCGATGGGCACCTTGACCGCGACGACCGTCGATCTGCAGCCCTCGGCCCGTGCCGGATCGACGATCGTCGGCGCGGCCCCGGCGATCGGCCTGGCGAGCGGCGTCGCCGTGGCCGGGGTGCTCGTCGAGTACGCACCCGCACCCCGCGTCCTGATCTACGAGATCATCCTCGGCCTGTTCGCCGCACTGCTGATCGCCCTTCTCGTCGTCCCGGAGACCCGCGAGCGAATCGGCTTCGATTCTCGACGGCAACTGGCCGGCACGCTCGCGCCGCAGGTGCGCGTGCCTCGCGAGGTCCGCACGGTGTTCCTGGCGTCTGTTCCCGCGCTCGTCGCCACCTGGTCCCTCGGCGGCCTGTATCTCTCGCTCGGGTCGTCGGTGGTCTCCAGTGTGTTCGGCGTGGACAATCACGGCGCGGCGGGCGCGATCCTGTTCGTCTTCTTCGCCTGCGCGGCCGTCACGTCCCTGTTCATCACCGATCGCACGTCGACGATCAAGGCTGCGTACGGATTCCCCGCACTCGCCGCCGGCGTGGTGATCTCACTGGCCGGGGTCCTCATCGAATCCCTGCCCTTCTACATCGTCGGTTCGATCGTGGCCGGCTCGGGCTGGGCCGCCACCTTCCTCTCCGCGATGGACAACATCACCGCCGCGACACCTCCCACGAAGCGCGGTCAGGTCTTCTCGTCGGTGTTCGTGGCGAGCTATCTCGCGTTCAGCGTCCCGGCCGTGATCGCCGGCATCGTCGTCTCGCACATCGGTTTGCGCGACACCATCATCGGCTACGCCGGTTACGTTCTCGCGATGGTGATGATCGCGGCGGCATCCGCGGTGACAGTGCGCCGCCGGGCAGCATCCGCAGCCCGGAACGCAGTCGAAGTCTCTCCGGCGCAACCGGAACCGGCATGCAGGGGCTGAATCACCCGCCGACGGGCGGTCGCCATCCCACCATCCGCGTGGCCAGCTCCGCGTAGAAGCCCCCCATCTCGTCAGGCGAGAGTGACCCCCCGTCGCGATACCAGCGCGCGACATCGATCCCCATGGACAGCATCGCGTTGGTGGTGGCGAGTGAGTCGGCGACATCGAAGTCCCCGCATGCGATCCCGGCTTCGATGATGTCGCGCACCCGTTTGGTGATCTCGCGACGCATGGCCATCACCGTGTCCAGATGGTCGGGCGCGAGGGCGTTGAGTTCGTAGTTCACCACCCGGCCCCCCACGTGCTCGCGCGCGTGGTGCTCGGTGAAGGCGTGGAAGATCGCCCGCAGCCGGTCGCCGGGGGACGCCGACGGATCATCGGCGTCGTCGATCGCCGCGAGAATCGCGCGATGACCGGCGTCGGAGATCTCGAACAGCAGCTCCTCCTTGGAGCGGAAGTGCACGTAGACCGCCGCCGAACTCATCTGCGCGCCGTTGGCGATGTCTCTCGTGGTCGTCCCGTTGAACCCCTTGGCGGCGAACGCCTCGACGGCGGCGCGCAGGAGCCGGGCCCGGGCGGCCACGGGCCGGACTTCGGGCGTCGGATCGGCAGACGGGCCCACGGTCACCTTCTCGGAACGGTCGGACTGGTCTTCGCGACGAGCCCGTGATTGACAGCATCCGGCCCGCGCGGCATAGTGCAACCTATCACTAAGCAAGCGCTTAGTCATTCGTGGCTCGGTTGGGTTTCCCCAGCTTGGGTGCACACGGCAGAGGTCCCCAGTTCGACCACACCGCCCGGGGTACGGACACCCTCGACAGGAGTAGAGAAGAACCCATGCAGCTGAAATTCAGTCCTGAAGAAGAGGCCTTCCGCGAGGAGTTGCGCAGCATCTTCGCCAAGGTCCCCGAAGACGTCCGCAAGCGGTGCGAAGAGGGCAAGCTCCAGTACCCCGAGGACCTCGTCACCACGACGCGCATCCTCAACGAGCACGGCGTGGCCACCCCCAGCTGGCCGGTGGAGCACGGCGGCAAGGACTGGACCCCGATCCAGCACCACATCTACCGCGAGGAGATGAGCCTCGCGTTCGTCCCCGACATGCTGCCGTTCAACGTCGGCATGATCGGCCCGGTCATCGCCCAGTTCGGTTCCGACGAGATGAAGGAACGCTTCCTGGCCAAGACCGCCAACCTCGACATCTGGTGGTGCCAGGGGTTCTCCGAGCCCGAGGCCGGCTCCGACCTCGCCTCGCTGAAGACCCGCGCGGTCCGCGACGGCGACGACTACGTGATCAACGGCCAGAAGACCTGGACCACGCTCGGCCAGTTCGCGGACTGGATCTTCTGCCTCGCGCGCACCAACCCCGATGTCAAGAAGCAGGCCGGCATCAGCATGTTCCTGTTCCCGATGGACACGCCGGGCGTCGAGATCCGCCCGATCCAGCTCATCGACGGCAGCTACGAGGTCAACGAGGTCTTCTTCAACGACGTCCGCGTGCCCGCCGAGAACATGGTCGGCGAGGAGAACAGCGGCTGGACCCAGGCGAAGTTCCTGCTCGGCAACGAGCGCAACGGCATCGCCCGCGTCGGCTACACCAAGGCCAAGCTCGCCCGCGCCAAGGAACTCGCCAAGCAGACCCGGACCGCCAAGGGCACCCTGCTCGACGATCCGCTGTTCGCCGCCCGCCTGGCCGAGGTCGAGAACGAGCTGCTCGCCCTCGAGCTCACCCAGCTGCGCGTCGCCGCCTCGTCGGCCGACGGCAAGCCGAACCCGGCATCGTCGCTGCTCAAGCTGACCGGCAGCCAGCTGCAGCAGGCCGCCATGGAGCTCCTCGCCGACATCGCGGGCCCCGACTCGCTCCCGGTCGCCCAGCTCGACGCCTCGGCTCCGAACGGCAGCGCCGAGGTGAGCGCCCCCGAATGGGCCCAGCTCGCCGCCCCGACCTATCTCAACTACCGCAAGGTCACGATCTACGGCGGGTCGTCGGAGGTCCAGCGCCAGATCATCGACAAGGCTGTCCTCGGCCTCTGAGCGCCGACCCCGCACCTTTCGACCTTTCACTAAGGAACACCATGGATTTCGAGCTTTCCGAAGAGCAGGGGATGCTGCGCGACACCGTTCGCGAGGTCCTCACCAAGACCTACGACGTCGAGACGCTGCGCAAGGTCACCGACACCGATCTCGGCTGGAGCGAGAAGGTGTGGAAGTCGCTGGCCGAGATAGGCATCCTCGGCCTCACCTTCCCGGAGGACGAGGGCGGCATGGACGCCGGCCCCGTCGAATTCACCAGTGTCATGACCGAACTCGGCCGCGCACTGGCACCTGAGCCCTACCTCGACTCGGTCCTCGTCCCCGGCTCGCTCCTCGGCCTCGCCGACGACGCGACCCGCGCCGAGCTGCGGACCGCACTGGCGTCGGGCGAACTGCTGATGGCCTTCGCCCACACCGAGCCGGGCGACCGCTGGCCGGAGGCGCGGGTGGAAACCACCGCGTCGGCCGACGGCGTCCTCAACGGCACCAAGAGCCTTGTCGGACACGGCGATTGCGCTGCGAAGCTGATCGTTTCGGCGCGCGACGACAACGGCGTCGGCCTCTACCTGGTCGACGCGGACGCCGACGGCATCACCCGGACCCCGTACCGGACGCACGATCGCCGCCGCGGCGCACAGATCGAGTTCCGCGACGTCAAGGCCACCCGCCTGGGCAGCGGCGACGCGTCGCAGACCATCGCCGACGCCGAGGTCGGCATCCAGACCGCACTGTGCGCCGAGGCCGTCGGCGCGATGGAGCGGAGCCTGGACCTGACCGTCGAATACCTCAAGTCGCGCAAGCAGTTCGGCGTCACGCTGTCGGCCTTCCAGGCCCTCACCCACCGGGCCGCCGACATGTACGTCCAGCTCGAACTCGCCCGCAGCCTGAGCCTCTACGCGACGTCGGCGCTGGCGGACGGGATCGCCGATCCGATCATCGCGTCGCGGGCCAAGCTGCAGATCTGCCGGTCGGCGCGCCTGATCGGTCAGGAAGCGATCCAGATGCACGGCGGCATCGGTATGACCGCCGAGTACCCGATCGCCCATTACGTGAGCCGTCTGACGGCGATCAGCCACACCCTGGGCGACGCGTCGGACCATGTGACCCGCCTGGCGGAGAACATCGACACCTACGACATGCTCAGCGTCGGCTGATACCGGCTACTGTCCTTCAGCGAAGGCCCTGCGCGTTCTCGCGCGCAGGCCTTCGCTGAAGTCGTTGTCGGGCGGCAGCCCGCTGATGCCGATGCGAGGCGAGAGGGAGCCGGATGGAACTGCTGCGGGACAACCTGGCCGCGGGGGCATCGTTCAGCCTGGTGGGGATCGCCGTGCTCGTCCTCGGCTTCGCCGCCCTCGACCTGGTGACACCGGGCCGGCTGCGGCAGCTGGTGTGGATCGAGCACAACCGCAACGCGGTGCTGCTGACCACATCGGTGGTCATCGGTCTCGCGATCGTGCTGGTCTGTTCGGTCATCGACACCGAACTCCTGGAACTGTGGCGCGCGTTGCTCTACACCGTCGCGTACACGGTCTTGGCGATCGCGGTGATGATGTGGTCGTTCGTGCTGATCGACTGGCTCACACCCGGGAAGCTCGGCACGCTGCTCTTCGACGGCGCGCCGCGCAGTGACGAGACCCCCGACGACGCCGTGACCACCGGCCGCCGGGCCGCCGACGAACACCCCGCCGGGTGGATCACCGCCGCCGTCTTCGTGGCCATCGGTGCCGTCATCGGGATCACCCTGCTGGTCTGAGTTCGGAGCGACATCGCTGGTCCAGGCGTTTTCCGGGGTTGACTCGGGCGCCCGAACATGCTTATTGACCCTCGGCCAACAAGCCCATAGGGTGAGCGACCATGACCGCAGCACTCATCGAGGAATCCATCGACATCGACGCCACGCCCGAGCAGGTGTGGTCGGTGATCTCCGATCTGAAGCGCATGGGCGAGTGGAGCCCCCAGTGCAAGAAGATGATCATCCGCGGCGGCACCGTCGGGTTGGGGACCAAGACCATCAACATCAACCGCCGGGGTCCGCTGGTGTGGCCGACCACCTCCAAGGTCGTCCGGTTCACCCCGAACCAGGAACTCGGCTTCCGGGTCGCGGAGAACCACACCATCTGGAGCTACACCATCACCCCGAAGGACGCCGGGGTCACGGTCACCGAGCGGCGCGAGGTCAACGGGTCGACCACCAAGGTGTCGTCGGTACTCGTCGACAAGCTCTTCGGCGGCGCCGAGTCGTTCGAAGAGGAGCTCAAGCTCGGGATGGCCGAGACGCTGGGCAAGATCAAGCGCGCCGCCGAGTCCAACTGATGATCAGGTCCCGCTGAGCTTGCCGATGAGCTCGGGGAGGTCGGCGACCGAGTCGATGATGTGGTCGGGGTAGGGCCCGAACTCGTCACGCTGCAACGCATGCAGCGCCTCCTCGCGGAACTTGCCGGTACGGACCAACACCCCGATCAGCGCCGCCGCCTGGGCACCGAGAACGTCGTTGTGCATGTCGTCGCCGACCATCACCACCTGGGTCGGCTCGAGACCGAGCACTTCGGTGGCCGCCCGGAAACCGACCGGCGACGGTTTGCCGATCGCCTTGATCTTTGCGCCCGAAGCCTTTTCGAGGCCCTCGAGGTACACCCCGGTGTCGATGCTCAGACCGGCCGACGTCGACCAGGTCATCGACCGGTGCATCGCGATCACCGGGATGCCGTCGAGCAGCATCTCCAGGACCTTCGACAATGCCACGTGGGTGAACACCGAGCCGGCGCCGCCGAGTACCACCACCTCGGCCGACGCCGGGTCGTCGGTCAACTCCACGCCGGTCATGTCCTCGGCGATCGGGCCCTGGTTGAGCACCCACACGCGCTTGCCCGGATAGGTGGCGGCGACGTGTTCGGCGGTCAGCTTGGCGGCCGACAGGATCTCGTCCGGCTTCACCTCGAAACCGCATTCGTTGAGCGCCTCGGCGATCTCGCCACGCGAGCGGGACGTCGTGTTGGTCAAGAACATCCGCGGGATGCCCTGGTCGGCGAGATCGGCGATCGCCTCGACCGCGCCGGGCAGCGCCTGCCACGAGGTGACCATCACCCCGTCGATGTCGAACAGCAGACCCAGCGCCATGCGCACGAATGTAGTCCTCGCCCAGCGGCGTCGCAGGACGGCCCGGCCACGAGCCGGGACGGCGGCATCGTCCCCGTCGACACCTGGCATGCTGAGCGCATGCGTACCGTCGTAGAGCATCAGCGCGTCGTCGCGGCGTTGTTCGGCGCACCCGAACCGTCGGAGGTCGCGGTACCCGAATCGCTGGGTCTCGCCACGTTCACCGACGTCGACGCCCCGCTGTCGCTGCCCGGCTTCGACAACTCCGCGATGGACGGATTCGCGGTCCGCGCCGACGATCTCGCGGACGCGAGCGCCGACGATCCGGTCACCCTGCCGGTCGCCGCGGACATCCCCGCCGGCCGCACCGACGACCTCACTCTCGAGCCGGGCACCGCGCACCGCATCATGACCGGCGCCCCGATGCCCGCGGGCGCCGACGCGGTGGTCCCGGTCGAACTGACCGACGCCGTGGTGGGCCCGGTCGCCGCGGCGCCGACCGTCACGTTCACCGCCGCACCCGAGCGCGGCAGGCACATCCGGCGCGGCGGCTCCGACATCGAGGCCAGCACCCGGGCGCTGCCGGCCGGCACGGTGATCGGCGCACCGCAGATCGGCCTGCTCGCCGCACTGGGCCTCGCCGAGATCACCGTCGCCCGACGGCTGCGGGTCGTCGTGCTGTCCACCGGTTCCGAACTCGTCGAACCCGGAAAACCGTTGCGCCACGGGCAGATCTATGAGTCTAACGGCGCGATGCTGACCGCCGCGGTCATCGAGGCCGGCGCGGCCGGCCGTCACCTGCACTTCGTGCCCGACAACACCGCGGACTTCGCCGCGCGGCTCGACGAGGTCGCCGACGACGCCGATCTGATCATCACCTCGGGCGGTGTCAGCGCCGGCGCCTTCGAGGTGGTGAAGGACGCACTGTCGGCGACCGGGACCGTCGAGTTCGTGAAGGTTGCGATGCAGCCGGGCATGCCCCAGGGGTGCGGCCACTTCCCCTCCTCCCGCGGCCGGCGCGTGCCGATCATCACGCTGCCGGGAAATCCCGTCAGTGCACTCGTGTCCTTCGAGGTCTTCATCCGGCCCGCGCTGCGGGCCGCGATGTCACTGCCCGCCGACCGGGAACGAATCCGAGCTCGTCTCGGTGCCGACATCCGCTCACCCCGCGGCAAACGACAGTTCCTGCGGGGCGTGCTCGACGCCGGGCCTCGCGACGGGGTGGTCGGGGTGGACCCGATCGGCCCGCCGGCGTCCCATCACCTGCGCTACCTCGCCGAGGCCGACGCGCTCATCGACGTCCCCGCCGACGTCGAGACGGTCGAGGCGGGAGCCCTGGTGGACGTGCTGGTCCTGCGCTGACGACGAGGTCTCCGGGCGCGGCGCTCTAGAGTGGACGCCGATGCACCCGGCGATGCGGTGCGCACCATGTACCCGGCCTGGACACAGGCCAGAGGAGGTTGATCGTGGCCCGACGTCCGCGTCCGGACGGCTCCGGTGACACCGGCCGTGTCGCCCATTTTCTCGATCTGGCCCGAGAGACCATCCCTCCGATCCACCCGGCGGGTGTGCCGTTCGTCGCCGCGCCCGCCGCCGTCGCGCTCCTCGGGCGTCGACACCGCTGGATCGCCCGGCCGGCCGCGCTGACCGCCGGCGCGTGCGCGGCCTTCTTCCGGCATCCGAAGCGGGTCACCCCTACCGAACCCGGTGTGGTGGTCGCCCCCGCGGACGGGACCATCGCCCTGGTCGACGAGGCCGTCCCGCCCGCCGAGTCCGGCCTGGGCACACAGCCGCTGCCCCGGGTCTCGACCTTCCTGTCGATCTTCGACGTCCACGTGCAGCGCGTGCCGATCGCGGGCACGGTGACCACCGTGACCCACACGCCCGGCGCGTTCGTCTCCGCCGACCTGCCCGAGGCCAGCCGTGACAACGAGCGGACCACGATGACCATCCGCACCACCGCCGCAGACGGCGCACCCGGCCCCGAGCTGGCGGTCGTGCAGATCGCCGGTCTCATCGCCCGTCGGATCGTGTGCGAACCCACGGTCGGGGACTCGCTGGCGATCGGCGAGACCTACGGGCTGATCCGATTCGGGTCGCGGGTCGACGTCTACTTCCCGGCCGGCACCCGGCCCCGCGTCTCGGTCGGCCAGCGCGCGGTCGGCGGCGAGACCCCGTTCGCGTACCTGAATCAGTGAACTCCGGCCCGGTGAACCCGACCGACATGACCTCACCCGGCACGAACCCCGGGCGGCGACGCCCCGGCTCGCGCACCGCGCGCATCCCGACCGCGCGCTCGGCCAGCCGGCACGCACAGGCACATCCGGTTCCGCGGGAGCCGGAGCGCCGGCGTCTGCGCCGCCAGGCACAGGCCAGCCGGATCGTGATCCCGTCGTCGCTGACGATCCTCGCGATCTGCGCGGGCCTCACGGCCATGCGGTCGGCGATCAACGGCGACGTCGACACCGCGATGGCCCTTCTGGTCGCGGCCGCGTTCCTCGACGGCATCGACGGTCGGGTCGCACGCCTGATGGGAGCCACGAGCCGGATCGGCGCCGAGATCGACTCACTGGCCGACGCGATCAACTTCGGTGTGGTCCCGGCGATGATCGTCTACTTCCACTTCATCGACGGGCATGACCTCGGCTGGGTGCTCGCACTGATCTACTGCTGCGCCATCGTCCTGCGCCTCGCCAGGTTCAACACCCTGCTCGACGACGACGAGGCACCCGCGTACACCAAGGATTTCTTCGTCGGTGTCCCCGCGCCCGCCGCGGCGATCTGCGCGCTCCTGCCGATCGGGCTGGAGCAACAGTTCGGCGACGGGTGGTGGACGTCGTTGCCGGCCGTCGGCGGGTGGCTGATCTTCGTCGCCTTCCTGGCCGTCAGTCGCGTCCCGACGTCCTCGCTGAAGACCGCGTCGATCCCGGCCCGCGCGGTGGCCGGCCTGCTGGTGCTGGTCGCCGCGGCCGCGGCACTGCTGGTGACCTTCCCGTACGTGCTGATGATGATCGCCATCGCCGGATACGTCCTGCACATCCCGTATGCGTGGCGCGCGCGCCGCTGGGTCGCCTCCCGGCCCGAGCACTGGGACGACAAGCCGGCCGAACGTCGGGCACAGCGTCGGGCCCTGCGTGCCACGTCGCCCGGAGGTCGACGCCGTCGGCCGGTCATCAACTCCCTCGGCCGTATGGGCCTGAACCGTCCCACCGGCCCCGGCCGGTCCGTGGTCGGCGCGCCCGGCGAGACGACCGAAAGCGAGCCCGAATGAGCACACCGGCCTCCCTCACGCTGACCGCGCGGCACAATCCCTCGGCGGCCGAGGCGCGGCGCGGCATCATCCGCGTGCATCCCGAGGTGTTGACGGCCCTCTCGCTGCGGGAATGGGACGCGGTGTCGATCACCGGCGCACGGGTCACGGCGGCCGTGGTGGCCGCGACCGAGGCCTCCGCGCCGACCGGCGTCGCCCTCCTCGACGAGATCGCCTTCTCCAACGCCGGTGTCCGCGAGAACTCGACGGTCGTGCTGGCGCCCGTTGAGGTGCAGGGCGCGAGCCGGGTGGTGGTGAGCGGTTCGGCGCTGGCCACCCAGTCGATCACCGAGTCGACGCTGCGCCGCGCGCTGCTGGGGAAGGTCTTGTCCGTCGGTGACGCCGTCTCGCTGCTCCCCCGCGACCTCGGCCCCGAACTCGCCGCGACCGAGGCCACGCGCGCCCTGGCCCGGTCGGTCGGGATCACCTGGACCACCGAGCTGCTGACCGTCACCGCCACCGAGCCCGGGCCACCCGCGGGCGGTCCGGCGTCGACGCCGGTGAGCGTGCAGACCAACACCGCTGTGCTGTGGTCGACGACCGCGGGCGAGGTGCCGCCCCTCGTCGACCGGACCGGTCCGGGGTCACCCCGGATCCCCGGCGCCCTCGGCATGGTGTCGGAGTCCGACTCCCGCCCGCGGCCGGTCGCCGCGCCCAGCCCGGTCCGCGAGCCCGCCCGTGAGCCCGAGATCCCGGTCCGGCCGGTGTCGGAGCTGGTCGGCGTGGACTCCCAGATCACCAAGCTCACCGAGTGGCTCACCATCACCCTCGACGAGCCGGAGGTGCTGCGCACCCTCGGTGCGACACCGCGTCTCGGCGTCCTGGTCACCGGCCCGGCCGGCGGCGGCAAGGCGACCTTCGTGCGTTCGGTGTGCGCGTCGCGCACGCTGGTGACCATCGACGGCCCGACGGTCGGCGCGACGGAGGCCAACACCCGCCTGCGGACGGTCGCCGACGCGGTGGCCCGCACCCGGGCGGCCGCCGGGGTCCTGCTGATCACCGACGTCGACGCGCTGTTACCCGCCGAACCCGAGCCCGTCGCCGCACTGATCCTCGACGAACTGCGTTCCGGCATCGCCGACGGCCGCATCGCACTCATCGCGACCACCGCCGAACCGGTACGCCTCGACGCCCGGTTGCGCGACCCGTCGCTCTGCGACCGGGAACTGGTCATCGGCCTCCCCGACGCCGCGACCCGGGCGCGGTTGCTCTCGGCGATCCTGTCGAACGTCCCGACCGACGGCGACCTCGACCTCACGTCGGTCGCCTCGCGCACCCCCGGTTTCGTCGCCGGGGATCTCGCCGCGCTGGCCCGCGAGGCCGCACTGCGCGCCGCGACGCGTGCGAGTGCCGAGAAGTCCGCGCCGTCGCTGCGCACCGAGGATCTCGTCGGCGCCCTCGACGTCATCCGGCCGGTGTCCCGCTCGGATTCCCCCGAAGTCGCGCTTGGCTCGATCACCCTCGCCGACGTCGGCGACATGGTCGAGACGAAACAGGCTCTGACCGAAGCGGTCCTGTGGCCGCTGCAACACCCCGACACCTTCGCCCGGCTCGGCGTCGACCCGCCGCGTGGGGTGCTGCTGTTCGGCCCGCCGGGCTGCGGCAAGACCTTCGTCGTCCGCGCGCTCGCGGCGTCGGGTCAGCTGTCGGTGCACACGGTCAAGGGCGCCGAGCTGATGGACAAGTGGGTCGGGTCGTCGGAGAAGGCGGTGCGGGATCTGTTCGCCCGTGCCCGCGAGTCGGCGCCCTCGCTGATCTTCCTGGACGAGGTCGACGCGCTGGCCCCGCGCCGCGGTCAGTCCACCGACTCCGGTGTCGGCGACCGGGTGGTCGCCGCGCTGCTCACCGAACTCGACGGCGTCGAACCACTCCAGGACGTCGTGGTGCTCGGTGCGACGAACCGGCCCGACCTCATCGACCCGGCGCTTCTGCGGCCCGGGCGACTGGAACGGCTCGTCTTCGTGCCGCCGCCGGACGCCGACGCCCGCGGCGACATCCTGCGCGCCACCGGGCGCGACGTCCCGCTCGACGGAGTCGACCTCGACGAGCTGGCCGGCGACCTCGAGGGCTACTCGGCGGCCGACTGTTCGGCCCTGCTGCGCGAGGCCGCCCTGTCGGCGATGCGCCGGGACATCGACGCCGCCGCGGTCACCGTGGCCGACGTCGAGGAGGCCCGCAAGCGGGTTCGGCCGTCGCTCGATCCCGCGCAGGTCGCCGACCTCAAGGCCTACGCCGAGCGTCGGCTCGACTGAGCACCGCCGAGCCTCCCTCGGCCACCGGGTGAGTCCCGGAACTCACCCGGAATAACCTCCGATAGTTGTTGGTTGCAACCATCACGACTTATGGTTGCATCAATCAACCAATCGGGTGCGCCACCGCGCGCGCCGATTCGCCGCCCGCCCGTCTCCTCGTCGCGGGCAGCTCTCTTTCTCGGAGGTTTGCCATATGAGTGCACCCGCGTCCGCGATGGCGCCGGCCGAAGACGTGCCGATGACGCATCGTCAGAAGATCGAGGCCCTCATCGGCCTCCTGCTCGGCATGTTCGTCGCGTTCCTGTCGTCGACCGTGGTGTCCAACGCCCTGCCGACGATCATCACCGACCTGCACGGCACCCAGGACCAGTACACCTGGGTCATCACCGCGACCCTGCTCGCGTCCACCGCGACCACGCCCATCTGGGGCAAGTTCGCCGACCTGGTCAGCAAGAAGCTGCTGGTCCAGGGCGCGCTGTTCCTGTTCACCCTGGGTTCGGTCCTCGCCGGGCTCTCCACCTCGGTCGACATGCTGATCGGCTTCCGCGTCATCCAGGGCCTGGGCCTCGGCGGCCTGCAGGCGCTGGTCGTGATCGTCGTCGCGACGATGTTCAGCCCGCGCGAACGCGGCCGCTACCAGGGCCCGATGGCCGCGGTGATGTCCGTCGCGACCGTCGCCGGTCCGCTCATCGGCGGCGTCATCGTCGACACCAGCTGGCTCGGCTGGCGCTGGACGTTCTACGTCTGCGTCCCGCTCGCCGTCATCGCCCTACTCGTCATCCAGCGCACGCTGAACGTCCCGGTGGTCCGCAAGAAGGTCAGCATCGACTACCTCGGCGCCGCCCTCATCGCCTCGGGCGTCAGCACCCTGCTCATCTGGGTCACCTTGGCGGGCAAGAACTTCGACTGGGCGTCGATGACCTCGTACGGACTGGTGGCACTCGGAGTCGCGCTGCTCGCCGCAGCCGTCTTCGTCGAGTCCAGGGTGTCCAGCCCGATCATCCCGCTGCACATCTTCCGCGACCGCACCACGGCCCTGGCGACTGTCGCCAGCGTCGGCGTCGGTGTCGCCCTGTTCGGCGGCGCTGTGTTCCTCGGGCAGTACTTCCAGATCGCGCGCGGCTACTCGCCGACCGCGGCGGGCCTGCTGACGCTGCCGATGGTCATCGGCTCGATGCTCTCGGCGACCGTGTCGGGCAACCTGATCACCAGGTACGGGCGGTGGAAGCGATTCCTCGTGGCCGGTGCCGCGATGATGACGATCGGCTTCGGCCTGCTCGCGACGATCGACGCCCACACCGACATGGTCGTGGTCGGTGTATTCCTCTTCGTCCTGGGCTGCGGCATGGGTATGACGATGCAGAACCTGGTCCTCGCGGTGCAGAACAACGTCAGCCCCGACAACCTCGGCGCGGCGACCTCGACGGTCACCTTCTTCCGCTCCCTCGGTGGCGCGGCGGGTGTCTCGGTGCTCGGCGCGGTTCTGTCCAACCACGTCACCGACCTCATCGCGAAGGGGCTCGGCGCACTCGGCATCGGCGCCGGCGCATCCGGTGGCGGCAGTGCCGGCCTGGCCAATCTGAACGAGCTGCCGGCTCCGATCGCGGCCATCGTCCGCGGCGCCTACGGCGACGGGACCGCCCGGGTGTTCCTGGTCGCGGCGGTCATGGCGGCCCTGAGCTTCATCGCCATCGCGTTCATCAAGGAGGTTGCGCTGAAGACGATGAGCAGCGACGAGGAGCGCCGCGCGCAGGAGGCGGCGGTCGCCGACGTCGCCGTGCCCGCAGCCGTGGCACCGTCGGCGGTCGGTCCCGTCGCGGACGACGCCGTCGCCGGCGAGACGCGGACGGGCGACGCCACCCGCGCCCGATGAACACCATCGCCGTCGGGGTCGATCTGAGTCCCGAATCCGAGGCGGCCGCTCACTGGGCGGCCGCCTCGGCCCGCGACGGGGACCACCTGCTACTGATCCACGGATTCGCGGCAGCCGTTGCGCTGCAACCACTCAGCGAGTTCGAACTCGACTTCGACGTCAGCGCCACGCGGCGAGCAGCGGCCGCCCACCTGACCGCGGTGGCCGGCCGTCTCGGCACCCGGCATCCGGGCCTGCGCATCGAGACCGTCGTCGAACACGACTTCGCGATGCCCCTGCTCACCAGGCTGTCGGGCCAGGTCGATCTGATGGTCCTCGGCCATCATCGACCCGGCCTCATCGAACGCCTCACCACCGGGAGCATCAGCTCAGCGCTCTCGGCCCGGTCGCGATGCCCGGTCGTGACGGTCCCGTACGGCAACCTCGCGACGGGCGGTCCGGTCGTCGCGGCCATCGATGCCGACGCCCCGTCCGATCTCGCGCTGTCGACCGCCTTCGAGTACGCCGATGCCACCGGCAGCCCCGTGGCGATCGTGTGCGCGATCCCCGACGACGCCCCGCCCACTCGGATCGAAGCGGTGTACGCGCGAGCCGATGCGCTGCTCGAACCCTGGCGCCGGCGCTTCCCCGACCGCGACACGACGCTGCAGTTGGTCAACGGCAACCCGTCGAGGGCCGTCGGCGAGGCGGTTCCGCAGGCGTCGCTGCTCGTCGTCACCCGGCCACGCGCGGGAAGCACCTTCGCGACCTGGGCGGGGTCGGTGGCGCGCGCCGCCCAGCACCACACGCGATGCCCGATCGCGATCGTCGATCACAGTCGGTCCGGTCACCTCGACCGCGGGTCGACGAGCTAGTGGTGTGTCTCGGAAATAGGTGGCCGGTATCCGGTGGAGCGATCGGTGTTCTGGCAAGGCGGAGGAGGGAGGGATAGCGGAGCTATCTCGACCGACGACAACGCAGCCAGGCGCCGATCGAGCGCCGGAGACCAGTCGCTTATTTCCGAGACACACCACTAGTGCGATGCCTACTCCACGTTGACCAGATAGAACACCGACGACCCACCGCCCGCAGCCTGCGGGGACGCGCCGATCTGGACCCAGTAGGTCGAACCCTCCTTGGTCGCCGACAGCACGACGACCGATTGTCCACCCTCGGTCGACCGGTGCGATTCGACGTAACCGGCCTCGGTGAGCGTCTCGGTCGCGGCCTCGAGCTGATTGCCCGCGTTGGCCGGGCCCTGCACCGCGACCTCCCAGCCGTCGGAGCGACTGCCGCTCGCCGAGAGCACGTGACCATCGATGAGCGGGACCTGCGCGGCCGGGAAATCCGACGGCAACGGGACGCCGTCGGGGCCGGCCTGCTCCTCGTCCGCACAACCCGCGACGAGGCCGAACACCAGCAGGACAGCGGCGATGCTGACGGCGGTACGCCGGAGCCAGTCGAACCGGAACATACGGGCAACGGTAAAGTAGCCACCGCGGGTGTTCGCCCGTGACACCCCGCCGGGAGAAAGACGGAGTGCCCTTTTGATCTCTGTGTTGGCTGCGTTGGCAGTGTGCGCACTCGTCGCGCCCGCAGTCATCCATTGGATGGGTACCCGCGGTTTCTACGTTCTCGCACTGGCGCCCCTCGGCGCGCTGATCTGGGTCGTGCTCAACTGGCCGCCGGCCGATGCGGCTGCCGCCCGGGTCGAGACGGTCAGCTGGGTCCCATCACTCGAGATGGACATCGCCACCCGCTTCGACACCCTGACCGCCATCCTGTCGGTGCTGATCCTCGGGGTCGGTGCGCTCGTCCTCTGCTACTGCGCCCACTACTTCGACGACGCCCGTCCCCGCGTCGCCGTGTTCGGCGGGGAGATGGTCGCGTTCGCCGCGGCCATGTTCGGCCTCGTCATCTCCGACAACATGCTGGTGCTGTACGTGTTCTGGGAGCTCACGACCGTGCTCTCGTTCATGCTGGTCGGCTTCTACGGGGTGCGCGCGACGGCTCGACGGTCCGCCACCCAGGCGCTGCTGGTCACCACGTTCGGCGGTCTGGCCATGCTCGTCGGCATCATCATGCTGGGCGAGCGGTCGGGCACCTACCTGCTGTCGGAGATCGTCTCGGCACCGCCGACCGGCGTCTACGTCGACATCGCGGTGGTCCTGCTGCTGATCGGCGCGCTCACCAAATCGGCCATCGTCCCGTTCCACTTCTGGCTGCCCGGCGCCATGGCCGCACCGACCCCGGTCAGCGCGTACCTGCACGCGGCCGCGATGGTCAAGGCCGGCATCTACCTCATCGCACGACTGGCCCCCGCCTTCTCGGTGACGATCAGCTGGCAGATCGCGGTCGTCGGCCTCGGCCTGGTGACGATGGTGCTCGGCGGATGGCGCTCGCTGCGCGAGCTCGACCTCAAACTCATCCTCGCGTTCGGCACGGTGTCCCAGCTCGGCTTCATGGCCGTGCTGGTCGGCATCGGCGACGCGAACGTCGCCATGGCGGGCATCGCGATGCTCGTCGCGCACGCGCTGTTCAAAGCGTCGCTGTTCATGGTCGTCGGCATCATCGACCACTCCACCGGCACCCGCGATGTCCGCAAACTCGCCCGGCTCGGCCACCGTCTCCCGGGGCTGGCGATCACCGCCGCGGTCGCCGGGGCGAGCATGGCCGGCATCCCCGTCACCCTCGGATTCGTCGGCAAGGAAACAGCTTTCGCCTCGGTGTGGGAGACCGGGGCGTTCGTCTCGTGGCAGGCCCACGCCGTCGACATCATCCTGCTCGTCGGCTCGATCATCACCTGTGCCTACACGCTCCGTTTCCTGTGGGGCGCGTTCGGCCGCAAGGTGCGCAGCACCCCGAGTCCGGCGGTCGCCAAGATGCACCCGCCGAAGTGGCCCTTCTACTTCTCGCCCGTGGCGCTCGCCGCGGCCGGTGTGGCGGCCGGCGTGTTCAGCCCGCAGCTAGGCGCTCTCTTCGAGCCGTACGCCGAGACCCTCGATGGGTACGGGCACGAACTCGAGCATCTCGCGCTGTGGCACGGGTTCGGTCTGCCCGTCGTGTTCTCGATCATCGTCATCGTCGGCGGCGCCCTGCTGTTCCTCGGTATCCGCCGGGTCCGCGACCGCGTCTTCGGCTTCCGCCCGCTGGTGAACGCCGACCGCATCTACGACGCAACGCTGCGCGGAGCCGACACCCTGTCGCTGCTGCTGACGCGCAACACCCAGCGCGGGTCACTGCCGGTGACGCAGGGCGTCATCCTGTGCACCGCGATCCTGCTGCCGACCATCGTGCTGTTCGCCGGCGCTCGCGACCGACTGGAGATCGACTACGACGCCAAGCCGGTCCAGCTGGTGATCGGCGGGTGCATCGTCGCCGCGTCGTTGGCCGCCGTGCTGCTGCGCAACCGCCTCGCCGCGACGCTCGTCGTCGGGATCACCGGTTACGGCTGCGCGATGCTGTTCGCGCTGTACGGCGCCCCCGACCTCGCGCTCACCCAGTTCCTCGTCGAGACGCTCACCCTGGTCATCTTCGTGCTGGTGCTGCGCAAGCTGCCCGCCGAACCGGAGAAGCGGCACGCCACCGGGTTCAAGCCGCTGCGCGCCCTCATCGGACTCGCCTTCGGCGCCATGCTGGTCCTGATCGGGTTGTTCGCGGCGTCCGCGCGCTCGACCGAACCGCTCCACGTCGACCTGCCCGAGGCCGCCTACGACTACGGTCACGGCGCCAACGCCGTCAACGTCCTGCTCGTCGACATCCGCGCCTGGGACACCCTCGGCGAGGTGTCGGTGCTCATCGCGGCCGCCACCGGCGTCGCGTCGATGGTCTTCCGCAACCGCCGCTTCGGGGCGGCACCACGCGTGGCCGACGCCGCCCGGTTGCAGGCCGGCGACAACGGGGACGACAGCGACGACGACGATCACGTCCCACCGGACCGCACCACGTGGCTCCTCGGTTCCGGACTGCGCGACCCGCGCCACCGGTCGATGGTTCTCGAGGCCACGACGCGATTACTGTTCCCGACGATGGTCGTGCTGTCGATCTACTTCTTCTACGCCGGCCACAATGCGCCGGGCGGTGGCTTCGCCGGCGGCCTGACGATGGGTCTCGCGCTCGTCCTCCGCTACCTGGCGGGCGGACGCTACGAACTCGGTGAGGCGCTGCCGATCGAGCCCGGCCGCATCCTGGGCGCCGGCCTGGCCGTCTCGGCGACCACGGCGATCGTCTCGATGTTCCTCGGCGCCCCCGCACTCTCGTCGGCGGTCTTCGAGGTCACCGTCCCGGTCCTCGGCAACATCAAGTTCGTGACCGCCCTGTTCTTCGACCTCGGCATCTACCTGATCGTCGTCGGGCTCGTCCTGGACGTGCTGCGAAGTCTCGGCGCGCGTCTCGATGTGGAGACCACGATCGCCCGCACCGCGGCGCGCATCGAGAACTCGCGTGGCGACACCGCGGCGGACGACGCCGCGAGTACCACCGGCGAGCAGGTGAGCCGATGACCACGAATCTCTCGCTGATGCTGGTCGTCGGCGCGATGGCGGCTTGCGGCGTGTACCTGCTGATGGAACGCAGTCTGGTCCGGATGCTCTTCGGGCTCCTGCTCGTCGGCAATGCGCTCAACCTGATGATCATCGTCGTGTCGGGCGGCATGGGGAACCCGCCGATCATGGGCCGGTCGTCGGAGAACCGGGCGTCCGACGCCGATCCCCTCGCGCAGGGCATGGTCCTGACCGCGATCGTGATCATGATGGGCGTCGCCGCGTTCGTCCTGGCGCTGGTCTACCGGCTGTTCGTGATCAATCGGGACGACGACGACGTCGAGGACGACGAGGAGGACGTCAAGATCTTGAGCGGATCGCTGGGGACGGCACCCGACCGCGATCGCAGCGACGATCCACTGACCCACTCCGACACCCCGACCGGCGATCACTTCGACGACAAGGGCAATCCGCTCACCGCGGAGGAGGCCGCCGCCCGGCACGCCGCGCTCTACGAGACCGACATCATGCCGACGGACTCCGACGTCGTCGACGAGATCGGCGGCGCGGAGGAGGAGCCCGATCCCGAGACCTCGGCGCAGACCGCCGCCCGCGAGGACGGGCCGGACGTGTACGGGCCGGGCGAACTCGGTCCCGACGAGGTGGGTCCCAAGTCGGCCGTCGCGCCTCCCGACGGGTCCGGCGAGGACGACGCCGACCCCGACGTCATCGACCAGCGCGAGATGCCGGACCGCGACGTGGTCGGGCCGGACAAGAAGAAGCACGCCGACGAGGACGGGGGTGACCGATGACCCCGCAGGAGTCATGGATCCCCGTCCTGATCACGCTGCCGACGCTGGTGCCGCTGGGAGCTGCCGCCGTCTCGCTGCTGCTCGGCCGCAGCCCCAAGATCCAGCGGGCGGTGTCGATCGTCGCCATCACCGTCGCGTTCGTCGCGTCGTGCCTGATGCTGTACCTGACCGACCGCCACGGGACCTTCGCGGTCGCGATCGGCGGCTGGGGAGACAAGGGCTACCCGAACGGACCGCTCGGGATCACGCTGGTCGTCGACCAGCTCGCGGCCCTGATGCTCGTCGTCTCGACGATCGTGCTGCTGTGCGTCGTCGTGTACGCGATCGGGCAGGGTATCCGTGACGGCACGGCCCAGCAGCCGACGTCGATCTTCCTGCCGACCTACCTCATCCTGACCGCGGGTGTCTGCAACGCGTTCCTCGCCGGCGACCTGTTCAACCTGTACGTCTCGTTCGAGATCCTGCTGACCGCGAGTTACGTGCTGCTGACCCTCGGGGCGAGCGCCGAACGTGTCCGAGCGGGCGCGTCGTACGTGATGGTGTCGATGGTGTCGTCGCTGATCTTCCTCGCGGGCATCGCGTTCGCGTACGCGACGACCGGCACCCTCAACCTCGCCGAGATGGCCGTGCGCCTCGACGACGTCCCCGACGGGACCCGCAACGCGCTGTTCGCGGTGCTGCTCGTGGCGTTCGGCATCAAGGCCGCGGTGTTCCCGCTGTCGACGTGGCTACCCGACTCCTACCCCACCGCGCCGGCACCCGTCACGGCGGTGTTCGCCGGCCTGCTCACCAAGGTCGGTGTGTACGCGATCGTGCGCGCCCACTCGCTGCTGTTCCCCGGCGGCACGATGGACGCGGTGCTGCTGGTCGCCGGCCTGTTGACGATGCTCGTGGGCATCTTCGGCGCGATCGCCCAGGCCGACATCAAGCGACTGCTGTCGTTCACCCTCGTCAGCCACATCGGCTACATGATCTTCGGCATCGCGCTGTCGTCGGACCTCGGGATGTCGGCGGCGATCTACTACGTCGCCCACCACATCCTCGTGCAGACGACGCTGTTCCTGGTCGTCGGCCTGATCGAACGTCAAGCCGGTTCGGCCTCGCTCCGCCGCCTGGGCGGGCTCATCGCCAGCCCCCTGCTGGCCGTCCTGTTCCTGGTGCCCGCGCTAAATCTCAGCGGCATCCCACCGTTCTCCGGTTTCATCGGCAAGGTCGCCCTCCTCGAGGCGGGCACCCAGGACGGGTCCGTGCTGGCCTGGATCCTCGTCGCCGGGTCGGTGGTCACCAGCCTGCTCACCCTCTACGTCATGGCCCGCATCTGGACCAAGGGATTCTGGCGACCGCGCGCCGACGCCCCCGAAGGCGATCTCGCCGACAAGGGCCCGTCCGCGCTGATCGACGAGAGCGCCGACGACGCCGCGTTCTCCGACCGTGAGGACGTCGGTCGGATGCCCGTGATGATGGTGCTGCCGACGATGGCGATGGTGGCCGCGGGACTCGTGCTCACCCTCTGGGCCGGGCCCATCTTCGACTTCACCGACCATGCGGCGACCGACGTCGTCGACCGCGCCGTCTACGTCGACGCCGTGCTGGGAGTGGGTGGTACCCGATGAGCGCGCAGGATCGAGCCGACGACCGCGCCCGCGGAGCATCCGCGGCGCCCAAACGGCGGCCGCCGGTCGTCTCGACCAAGGGACCGGTCCTGTCCCTGATCATCAACGTGTGGCGCGTGTCGCTGCTGTTCGTCTTCTGGCACTTCGTCGCCGCGCTGGTGTGGTTGCGCACGCACACCCGTGTGCCCAGGTGGCTGGGCAGCGACGGCCGCGAGGTCGCGGTCCGGTTGTGGACCATCGCGTGGCTGACGTTCGTCTGGGTCCTGCTGTGGGGCACGCCGTCCTGGGCAAATGTGATCGCAGGGATCGTGCTGGCGATCCTGGTGCTGACGGTGCTGCCGTTGCCGCGGGTCCCGGTCGAGGGCCGTATCCATCCCCTGTCGGTACTGCAGCTCGTCGGCCGCCTGATCGTCGACTTCTTCGTGTCGAGTGTGCAGATCGGCTGGATGGCCATCCGTCCCGGCCGGCCACCGCTGGGCGCCGTGGTACGGGTGCGCGTCGCGATCAAGTCCGACATGGTGCTGACCCTGGCCGTCGACTACCTCAACCTGGTGCCGGGCACCATGGTCCTGGAGATCGACCATCGACGCCGGATGCTCTACGTGCACGTCTTCGACGTCCGCTCGGAGAAGAAGGTGCGGGCCTTCTACGATCAGGTCGCCTATGTCGAGCGGATGTTCATCAAGGCGTTCGAGCGGGACAGCGAATGGCATCCGAGTCCGTTCCACGGCATCGACGAGGACTTCCACCACGTCCGCACGGTGGACCGGTCGGTGGACAACGCCCGGTCGATCGACGACACCGAACCGGAACGTCGACAGGGCGAGCCCGAGCGGGAACGAGGTGACTCATGAGCTACGTCTGGACGATCGCCGCCGCCATGCTGCTCGTCGCCGCGGTGCTGACGATGATCCGCATCCTGCGCGGCCCGACGACGCTCGACCGACTCGTCGCACTCGACGTGCTCATCGCGCTGTGCATGTGCGGCCTGGGGACCTGGGCAGCGTTCAGCCGTGATTCGACGGTGGTCCCGGCGATCGTGGCCCTGGCCCTCCTCAGCTTCGTCGGGTCGGTGTCCATCGCGCGGTTCCGAGTCCGGGACGACCAGACATGATCATCGACATCATCAGCGCGACGCTGCTGCTCCTCGGATGCCTGATGGCGGTCACCGCCGCCATCGGACTCGTCCGGTTCCCGGACACCCTGAGCCGGATGCACGCGGCCACCAAACCGCAGACCTTCGGCCTGCTCCTCATCCTGCTGGGCGCCGTGCTCCGGCTCGGCGACAACGTCGACAGCGGGATGCTGATTCTCGCCGGGCTCTTCGCCCTGATCACCGCGCCTGTCGTGGCGCATCGGATCGGCCGGCTCGCATACCAGGAGCAACGGGCCCGCGACGGGCTCATTGATCAGCGGGACATGGAGTCACCGGACCGGGACTGACTGCGGACCGATCGTCCGACGCCCCTCGCGCCTCACGGACCAGCGCGAGCGCGGTGTCGATGCCCCGGGCGGCTTCCCCGGGAACCACCCGCACGAGCGCGAGTGCGGCGATGACCAGGGCCGTCACGGCGTCGGCAAGGACTGCCTGTCGATCGTCATCAAGCTCGGGCGAGCTGGCCCGCACACCGGACCCCACCGCCCCCCGCAGCTCGTCGCGATAGGCGGCAATGGTCCGGGTGACGGCAGCGTCGCGCCCGATGGGGGCACCGGCGGTGTTGATGAGCAGACAGCCCTCGCGCGCCGGGGAGGTGTCATCGGTCAGCGCCGATCGCAGCCCGCTCAGGTAGTTCTCGACGGCGTCAGGCGCAACGGTGCCGCCGGTCAGGGGACGCAGCCGCGGGCGGACCACCTCGTCGAGATAGCTCTGTACGGCGGCGTCGAAGAGACCCCGCTTCGATCCGAAGGCATGGTAAAGACTCGATCGACCGATCGGAACACTATTCTCCCGACGGGCCCGTCGACAAGGAGGAGTACGAAATGGTCATCGCAGGTCTGGTGCTCGCCGCGATCGCGGCGCTCGTCCACGTCTTCATCTTCTATCTGGAGTCCATCGCATGGACGAGCGCGCGCGCACGCGCGACGTTCGGCACCGGCACGGTGGAACAGGCGAGCGCACAAAAGGAACTGGCGTTCAACCAGGGGTTCTACAACCTGTTCCTCGCGATCGCCGTGTTCGTCGGGATCGCCTTTGCCATCGGCGGATCCATCGCGATCGGCGCAACACTCGTCATCACCGGCACAGCCTCGATGGCGGCCGCGGCACTTGTGCTGGCGCTGTCGAGCCCCGACAAGATCGCGGCCGCACTGAAGCAGGGTGTGGTTCCCGCTCTCGGAATCGTCGTGCTCGCCATCGGTCTGGCCATCTGAGCCCGGGCCCTGCCTCCCGGATCTCGCGCCGACTGAGATCAGGGAGCGTCCAGCTCGGCGACCACCGACGCGACCACCTCGCGTAGCGAACCGGTGCGACGATGCACGTCACGCTGCCGCTGATAGCTCGCGCCCTGGGCGATGATGCGCTCGACGCCGGCCAGCTCGTCGACGCAATCGAGCTCGCGCGCAATCGGTTCGAGACGTTCGAGCAGAGCGGTGAGGTCCTCGGTCACGAGTTTCTCGGTGCAGTCGGAGTCGAGGATGACGATGGCGTCGAGTCCGTAGCGGGCTGCCCGCCATTTGTTCTCCTGGACGAGCCAGGGCGCCATCGTCGGCAGCTTCTCACCCGCCGAGAACCGCCGGTCCAGGTCGACGACCAGGCAGTGGATGAGTGCCACGATCGCCGACAGCTCGCCGAGGTTGGTCATGCCGTCGCACACGCGGACCTCGATGGTCCCCAGATGCGGGGAAGGCCGGATGTCCCAGCGGATCTCGTTGAGATGGTCGATGATCCCGGTCGTCTTCTGGTCTGCGACGAAGGCCTCGAACTGCTCCCAGGTCTCGAACTGGAATGGCAGCCCGGCGGTCGGGAGTTGCTGGAACATCATGGCGCGATTGCTCGCGTATCCGGTGTCCTGACCGGCCCACATCGGCGACGACGAGGACAGCGCGAGCAGGTGCGGATAGTAGTTCAGGAGCGCGTCGAGAACGGGTAACACCTTGTCGCGGTGGCTGATCCCGACGTGGACGTGCACGCCCCAGATCAGCATCTGCCGCCCCCACCACTGGGTGCGCTCGATCAGCTCCGCGTATCGGTGACCCTCGGTGAGCAGTTGGGTCGAGTACTCCGCGAACGGATGCGTACCGGCGCCGTACAGATCGACGCCGAGGTCCTCGGTCAGCCCCCGCACCACGCCGAGCGTGCCCGTGAGGTCGGCGATCGCCTCGCCCGCGGTCCGGCAGATGCCGGTCACCAACTCGACGGTGTTGCGCAGCAGCTCCTTGTGGATTCTGCCCGCGAAGTCGGGATGGTGTTCGCCGACGGCGGCGAAGAGCGCCGCCGCCGAGTTCGACAGGTCGCCGGTTCCCTTGTCGGTCAGGGCGAACTCCCATTCGACCCCGAGGGTGGGGGTCGGTGACCCGTCGAACTCGATCGGTGTCATGTGCTCAGGTGGCGTCGGACGGCGCCAGAACCCCTAGCTCTCCTCCTCGATGACACCGCACGCGATGCGTGCGCCGGCGTCGCCGGTCCGCAGGGTGTCGGGGTTCGGTCCGCCCGGGTACTTGTCGGCCGGGATGTTCCCGAAGTTGTCGGGCTTCTCATGGATCATGATCGACTTGCCGATCAGCTGCTGGATCGTCACCGCATCGGTCGTGGTGACCGTCCGGCCGGTGTGGTCCTCGAGGATGTTGATCGAGATCAGATCTCCGCTCGAGGGATGGTCGGTGTTGCCGTCCACCTGCAGGTGTCCGCCCGCCGAGGTGAACGCCTGCGAGCCGCCGGCGCCCGCGTCACAGGTGCCGGTCTCGTGGATGTGCATGCCGTGGAACCCGGCCGGCAGCTCACCGGCGGTGACGCGCACGTTGATGGTGACCGGCTCGGAGGTCTCGGTGGCCGCGGAGATGTGGGCGTGGCCCACGACCTCGCCGGAGGTGTCCTTGATCTCGGCGACGGCGATCTGGCCGCTGGGCTCGCCGTCGACGTCGTCCTCGGCGCCCGGCGGGAGCGGCGCATCGCTGACGACGGGCGGCGTCGTGCCCGGGACGTCCGTGGGTTCCTGGTCGGGGCTGCACCCGGCCAGTGTCACGCCGATCAGTCCTGCGGAGAACAACGCGGCGAGAGCGCGGGGCGCGGCGAGTGTGGAACGTCCGGACATGTCACTCCTTGGTTGGCGGACAGTGGTTTTCGGTAATTCTCGGTTCAGCTGTTTCGTAATTCAGAGGTTCGCGGCTCGGCCCGGGTCATGCGCCGCTGACCGCGGTCACCACGACCACCGGGATGCCGCCGCGGCACCGGGTGAACGAGGCCGGCCGCTCCTCGACCGCGACCTGGCCGCCGAGTGCCTCGGCGACCTCGTCGGCCTGGGCCTTGTCCGTGTCGTCCTCATGGAAGACCGTGTTCTCGCTGAACCCGCCCGCGGTGTAGTTGCCGGGCTCCGCCATCTGGTAACCCCTGGCCTCCAGCAGATCGGTGACGTCCGAGGCGAGGCCCGCGACCTGGCCGGCGTTGATCACGCAGAGCCGCTTGTCGGTCGACGCCGCACTCGTGGACGCCGGCGTCGACGTGGGCGACGAACTCACGGTCGTCGCGGCTTCGGTCGTCGGGGCGTCGTTCCCGGCGGTCGCCGCGGAATGCCAGCCGAGGCCGATGAAGACCACGGCGACTGCGAAGAGCATCATCGCCCCCGCACGAAGCGGCAGGCGATTGGGCTCACGATCTGCATTCATCACCGACGACCTTAACGCACCGCGCGAGGGCGACCGGGTTCAGCGTCTCAGGTGATCTCGAAGCCCAGACGGCGCGCCGCACGGGCCTTCTGACGGGTCGCGCGCAGGCGCCGGAGCCGCTTGACGAGCATCGGATCGGCCGCGAGCGCCTCCGGCCGGTCGACCAGCGCGTTGAGCACCTGGTAGTACCGGGTCGCCGACAAACCGAACAGCTCTTTGATCGCTTCTTCCTTGGCGCCGGCGTACTTCCACCACTGGCGCTCGAACGCGAGGATGTCGTGTTCGCGGCGGGTCAGACCGTCCGCACCGACCTCGTGCGGATCGACCGGCCGGCCTGCCGCCCCGGCCTCTGCGTCCTGGCCGGGGGTGGGTTGATCGCCCTGTTTCTGGCTACGCGCAGCTGCGCCGTCCATCTCACTCCCTCAGATACCAGTCGACGACCTCACACCACCGCTGACGTGCACCTATTCGCGATGCGACGCGGGCGCGGACGTCTCCTCACGGAGACGAATGACAGCGGTGTGGTTCGCAGCCAATCTAACCACGGCGGGCCGGTCCGATCGCGGTGTGACTCGCCACGGCGCGCATCACGACCATTCCGTCGGACGGCGACCGCTGTTAGGCTGCCCTCACTCATCCCTGTCCGGGATGGGTCGAGGCGGGGGGACAGAGATGACGACGGTCGGGATGACGACAACCGGATCCGGGGTGGCGAGGACCCGGCGAGCAGTGATGGGAGCCATCGCGGCGCTGGCCTCCACGGCCGCCGTCGCGACCGCGGCACTCGCCGCGCCCGCTGCCGCCGCGCCCGCCGAGCGCGTCGTGGTCATCGTGCCCGGCCAGCAGCTCTACGCCGGCAACGCGCAGAACGAGGAGACGTTCCGTCCGCTGGCCGAGGCGATCCGCGCCGACGGGAACACCGTGGTGTACGCGCACGCCGGGGGACGCGACGTGGCGTCCGACGCCCGGCTGATCCAGCGGACGATCGCACCTTTCGTCGGCACCGCGAAGTCGATCGGGCTCGTCGCCCACAGTGCGGGCGGGCTCGGCGCCCGCCACTACCTGAAGTTCCTCGGCGGGTCCGACGTCGTCGACGAGTACGTCGCCATCGGGACCGCCCAGTACGGCTCGCCCGGCGGTTGCGCGCAGCCGCGCGACGGCGGGTACGACACCTGCATGTACGCCGACGCGGTCACCGAGCTCAACCGTGGTCCCGACGCCCCCGGCCCCACCCGGTACTCGGTGGTGCAGAGCGACGGCGAATGGACCGACGGGCGCCTCGACGGCACCGCACAGTGCCGCGCATACTCCCCGGTCCCCCTGGCGAACACCGGGTACGACCACGTCATCGAGATGCGCGACCCGACGATCATCGCCAACGTGCGGACGTCGCTGCGCGGGTCGTGCGCGGGCTCGGTGGTGACCGAGCCGGTCGACAGCTTCGACTGGCAGTCGACGCTGTTCCCCGGCATTCCCGGCCCTGCCGGTGACGCCATCCGCGACGCCGTACCCGGCGTCGTTCCTGCGCCCTGAGCAGCGCTAAGGTGATCGCCATGGCGATTCTCCCGATCTGCATCGTGGGCGAGCCGGTCCTGCACCAGCCGACCACTCCGGTCCCCCTCGACGCGGACGGCCGTCCGTCCGATGAGGTCGTCGGCCTCATCGACGACATGTACGAGACCATGGACGCCGCCCACGGTGTGGGCCTGGCCGCCAATCAGGTGGGCGTCGGGTCCCGGGTGTTCGTCTACGACTGCCCCGACGGCGACCGCTCGGCGGCCCGCCGCCGCGGCGAGGTCATCAACCCGGTCCTCGAGACCTCCGAGATCCCCGAGACCATGCCGGATCCAGACGACAACGACGAGGGATGCCTGTCGGTGCCGGGTGAGCAGTTCCCCACCGGCCGTGCCGACTGGGCCCGCGTCACCGGCACTGACCGGACCGGCACCGAGGTCGTCATCGAGGGCGAGGGGTTCTTCGCCCGGATGCTCCAGCACGAGGTCGGCCACCTCGACGGCTTCCTCTACGTCGACGTGCTCGTGGGGCGCAACGCCCGGGCCGCGAAGAAGGCGATCAAACGCAACAAGTGGGGGGTCCCCGGTCTGACGTGGACGCCCGGCGAGGTCGCCGACCCGTTCGGGCACGACGACGACTGATCTCGCTTCCGCGTGGAGGTCTCATTGTCGGGTGCCGTCGCTGGCGACCGCGTCGTCGTTCGCTATCTGCTGGGCGATGCGACCCCCGCCGATTGGCGGGGAGATCCCGCGGCCGCCCGGTCGGACGTGACGGGCGTCCTGCTCGACGACTCCGACCCGCTGCGGATACGACGCGACGACGAGGAGTTGTCGATCCCGTTCGCGGCGATCACCTCGGTGCGTCTGTTGTCCGCGAAACCGGTGCGCAACAGCGAGATCCGCGCGCTCGAGCACGCCGCCGCCGTCGCCTGGCCCGGTGTCGAGACGGAGTGGGTCGACGGCTGGCTCCTGCGGGCCGGTCACGGATTCAGCAGACGCGCCAACTCAGCTGTGCCCCTTGAACGCCACGCACGTCCCGACGCCGCGACCCTGCGACATATCGGTGAGTGGTACGCCGACCGCGGACTCCCTCCGCTCCTCGCCTACCCGGATCGCCTCATCCCGTCGGGCTCCGTTCCCGGAGACCCCGGGGTCGAGGTACAGATGCTGACCGCCGACCTGCCGGGGCTCCGCGCGCGCACCGGCGAGATGCACGGACGGACAGTACAACTCGATCCGCAACCGGACGCCCGCTGGTTGAGCGCATACGCCGGTGGGCGCGCGTCGCGCGGACTCGACACCGTGGCCGGCGTCGTGACCGCCGGGGACGGCCCGATGACCTTCGCGACCGTCGACGACGCAGCAGCGATCGGGCGGGGTTCGGTGACCGAGTCGCCGGACGGACACCGGTGGCTGGGGTTGACCGCCCTGTGGACCGACCCGGGCTCGCGCGGGGGCGGGCTATCCTCCGCGGTGGTCGCGGCGCTGACGGCGTGGGGGGTCGAGCAGGGCGCCGACTCGGTCTACCTGCAGGTCGAGTCCACCAACCGGTTGGCCGGATCGTGGTATCGCCGCCTGGGTTTCGGGCTGCATCACACCTATCGCTATGTGACACCGCACGTGCCGGCCGCGTCGGAGGACATCCGATGAGGATCGCCACCTGGAACGTCAACTCGATTCGCGCCCGGTCCGAGTCCGTCGTCGCCTGGGCGGAGACCGCCGGCATCGACGTTCTCGCGATGCAGGAGACCAAGTGTCACGACGACGCGTTCCCGCTGATGAGTTTCCTCGCCGCCGGTTACGACGTCGCGCACGTCGGGCAAGGCGCCTACAACGGTGTCGCGATCGCCTCACGGGTCGGGCTCGACGAGGTCGAGATCTCCTTCGACGGCGTGCCGACGCACCCGGTCGACGGCCAACCGATCCGGGAGGCTCGGTCGATCTCCGCGCGCTGCAACGGTGTTCGCGTCTGGAGTCTCTATGTACCCAACGGCAGGACACCCGACGACCCGCACTACACCTACAAGCTCGCCTGGCTCGACGCGCTGCGGAATCACGTCACCCTGCGGCTGGCCCACGACCCCGCCGCAGACATGATGCTCGCCGGCGACTGGAACGTCGCCCAGACCGACGACGACGTGTGGGATCGCGAGTACTTCGAGGGACGCACACACGTGACCCCACCCGAACGCGCCGCAGTGCAGGGGTTCCTGGAGGCCGGCCTCGTCGACTCGGCCCTTCCGTACGCCCCGGGGTACACCTTCTGGGACTACACCCAGCTGCGGTTCCCCCGGAACGAGGGCATGCGCATCGACTACGCGTTCTGCTCGCCCGCTCTCGACACCCGCATCATGGGCGCCGTCGTCGATCGCGCCGCGCGAAAAGCGAAGGGCGCCAGCGATCACGCCCCCGTGGTCTTCGACGTCGCCGACTGATCGCGGCTGCGCAACACAACTACTCCCTCAGGTGCGAACCTCCCCATGCTCCCTGAGGTGCGAGGAGCGATAGCGACGAGCCACGAAGGGCGCGGCGAGATGCGTCGCGAGGCCCTTCGAGGCTCGCTTCGCTCGCACCTCAGGGAGCAGGGGCGCCGTCAGGCGAACGACTTCCCGACGATCCAGTAGGCCTGGGATTTCACCGACTTCTTGGGAATCCCGTAATCGTCCCTGAACAATCCGGCGACCGTGCGGGTGTTCGTGGAATCGAGTGCAACCCAACCGAAGTGGTCGGCGGCGGCGAAGGCGGCGGATCGGACCGCGTCGACGAGGGCCGCGCCGTCGCGCTCACGCGGGAGCCAGTGCACCGTGTCCTGTGTGCGGGCGCGCAGCGGCAGCGACCTGTCGCTCTCGTGCTGATACTCGAACCAAATCGTCGCACCCGCCCCGGAGTCGCCGAGCGAGTCCAGCAGCGAATTGATCGCCGGCAGCGAGGCGGTGTCGCCGGCGATGAGCCATCCCGCCGGCGCGGGGTCGGGGATCGCGAACTTCGAGCCCATCAGGGTCGCGCCGATGGCGTCACCCACATGTGCGTCCTGAGCCCATCGGGCGGCGGTGCCGTCGTGGATCGCGAACTCGATGTCGAAGGTGTCCGTCGCCGGGTCGGGATCGACGAGCGTGTACCCGCGCTGATGCAGCTTGCCGCCGTCGGCGAACCAGAGGCGCACCCACATGGTCGGGTGGATCGCGGAACCGGCGAGGAGCCCGCCACCGTGGAAGCGCAGTCGCAGATAGTGATCCGTCACCGCCTCTTTGCCGGTGAGGGTGAAGGTGAAGTCGTCACCGCCCAGGATCTTCATGACGGCGCCCTGCCAGCCGCGCCCCTTCGTGGATACCTCGCTCATGTCTGAACCTCTCTACAGTGCCTCCCCGGCCCGGGGTCCGGGCCGGGGAGACACTGTCATTCTCGTGACCGTCGGCATGACACGACGCACCACGGAAAACCGGACCTACTGGAAGGTGCCGTTCTCGACCATCTGACGGGTCTCCAGGCGACGGATCTTGCCGGATGTGGTGCGCGGCACCGAGTCCGGCGCGACGAAGATGACTTCGGCGGGCATGATCCCGCACGCCGACGCGACCTCGGAGTTGACCTCTGCACGCGCCTGGTCGGGATCGGACCCCTTGTACTCGGCGAGGATCACCAGGCCCGGCCGGGCCGAACCCTCCCCCCGCGCCATGGCGACGACGCCGCCGCGACGCACGCCGGCGACTTCGGCGGCCGCGCGCTCGATCTCGATCGGGAACAGGTTGCGGCCCGCGACGATGATGACCTCCTTGGCCCGGCCGCAGATCACCAGCCGATCGTCGATCAGGTAGCCGAGGTCGCCGGTCGAGAACCATTCGCCCGCACCGAGATCGGCGTCGCCCAGGTAGCCGCGCATCATCGACGCGCCGCGGATCTCCACGTGTCCGACGTTGCGCCCGTCGATGACCGGGACGTCGACATTCGGCTCGACGATGCGAACCTGCATGCCGCCCAGCGGCTTACCGAGGATCGCGTACCGGCGGCGAATGGGCTCGCCACCGCCGGGCGGGGTCACGGCGACCTCGTCGTAGTGCACCCCCTCGCCGACCGCGGGCATCGTCACCGCGCAGGCGGATTCGGCCATTCCGTAGGCGGGTGCCGCGGCGGAACGATCGAATCCGAACGGAGCGGTCGCCTCGAGGAACTTGTCGAAGGCGTCGGCGTCGATCGGCTCACCGCCGCTGATCGCGACGCGCAGGTGTGAGAGGTCGATGTCGCGCAGCAGTTTGCCGTAGCGGCCGAGGATGTCGTAGGCGAAGTTCGGCGCCGCGGTGACGGTCGTCTTGGTCTCGGTGAGCCACTGCATCCACTTGAAGGGCGCCGCCGCGAAGGCGGTGTTCGGCACGATGTAGGCGGGGATGCCGGTGGTCATCCCGGCGAGCAGGAACATCAGACCCATGTCGTGGTAGAGCGGCAGCCAGCTGAACCCGGTGTCGCGGGTGCGGTGGAGGCCGAGCCGGCTGACCAGTTCGATGGCGTTCGAGTAGACGGCCGAGGCCGTCAGGGCGACGGTCTTGGGGTCTCCGGTCGATCCGGCGGTTCCCTGGAGGACGGCGATGGTGTTGCCGTTGACGTTGCGGGCGACGAAGTCGGTGGTGTCGGCGCCGAGGCCGTACTCGCCCACTCGCGCGATGTGCAGCCGTCCCTCGACCTTCGACAGCAGATCGAGCTGGGCTCCGCTGCCGAGGACGGTGCCGACGCCGATCGACACGTACCGGTGGTAGGTGTTCTGCGCCCATCGCTCCTCGTCGGCCCCCCGGATGGGGCCCGGCAGGATAGTGACCGGAACACCGGCGAGCCACGCGCCCTGGATGGCGGCGATCAGGTCGACCGTGGGGTCCCCGATGAGGCCGAGCGCCTGCGGCTCGTGCAGTTCGCTGTCGGCCAGCAACTGGACCGCGATCTGCTCCGCGCGGGCATGGACCTCGCGCCACGGCGCCGTCACCCACTCGCCGGTGTCGGAGTCCAGGACGGACAGACTCGTATCCCCCGCCAGCATCGCCTCACGAACGGTGGCCGCCAACGCATTGGTCGAGCCCGCTTCCTCCAGGATCACGCTGTTCTGCGACATTCTCGTTTCCCGTTCTCGCCAGCACCTGGCGTCGGTCGTCTGATCGTCTTCCGGTCGTGTGAGCGACCGAGTGGTCATACCGCGGGTCGTCCCCGACCGCTGGTCTCGCGAACACAACTGCTCGCACCATTTGGGTAGGGTAGCCTAATCTTTCTCGGACACAAGACCCAGAGTCGATCATCGCGACTACGTGATCCGCGTCATCCGATGAGACGAGTTCGCGAAACTTAGGCTAACCTAATTCGCGTCGGCTCGCGGGGCTCTCGCCGGCATTGCCCAGAGATTGGGCGGAGCGGTTAGTTAGTATAACCTACCCTAAATGCGGGTTCCCCGGACTGAGTAAACATGTCACCGAACTGCGAGAGGCACGCCGGCTGATGGCCACGAATTCCCAGACCACGGATCTTGTCACCGCGGCCGACATCGTCGCCGAGGTGTCCGAGGCCCTCGGCCTGACGCCCGAGTCGATCGACCCTGAGCAGGACCTCATCGCCCAGGGACTCGACTCGCTGCGGATGATGCGACTGGCCGGCACCTGGCGCAAACGCGGCCTCGACGTCGACTTCGCCCGCCTCGCCGCACAACCCACGGTCACGGCCTGGGCGGCACTTCTGCGCTCCCCGGCCGGTCGGCCGAGCGACGCGAACCCGGCCGGTGCCGGCGCGGCAGCCGCCGCGACCTCGGACATCCGCGACGAGGTGGCCACGGCGCTCGGCGTGACCCCCGAGTCGATCGACCCGGAGCAGGACCTCATCGCCCAGGGACTCGACTCGCTGCGGATGATGCGACTGGCCGGCACCTGGCGCAAACGCGGCCTCGACGTCGACTTCGCCCGCCTCGCCGCGCAACCGACCATCACCGCGTGGGCGGCGTTGCGGGGCGGCACACCCGCGCCGACCACCGACGACATCGCACCTTCGTCATCGGAGCCGACCGAAGGACCGTTCCCCCTCGCTCCGATGCAGCACGCCTACTGGATCGGCAGGTCGGACAGCCACGCGTTCGGCAATGTCGCCGCTCACCTCTACATCGAGTTCGACGGTTCCGACGTCGATCCCGACCGCTTCACCTCGGCGATGGCCGCGCTGCTGGAACGCCACCCGATGCTGCGCGTCCGAGTGCTTCCCGACGGCACCCAGGAGATCGGCCCGGCACACCCCGAAGCCATTGCGGTGCACGACCTTCGGGAACATTCATCGGAGACGGTCGAGCAGGTCCTGGCGGCCCGCCGCGCGAACGGCACACACCGCGCGCTGCCGGTCGACGAGGGAGCGGTGATCCGCGCCGAACTGAGTCTGCTGCCGGGGAACTCGACCCGTGTCCATCTCGACGTCGACATGATCGCCGCCGACGCGATGAGCTACCGCGTCCTCGTCGACGACTTCGCTCGCCTGTACCGCGGCGAGTCCCTGCCGGAACTCGGCGTCACCTTCGCGACGATCACCGCGGATCGCACGTCGCGGGAGATCCGCGACGACGACGTGACCTGGTGGCGCGAAAGGATTCCCACACTCCCCGGCCCGCCCGAACTCCCGCTCGACGAACGTGCGATGCGCGGCGATGTCGAACCGCACAGCGTCCGCCTCCACCATTCGGTGTCCGCGTCGGACTGGAAGCGACTCGAGGAGCACGCGCACCGGCGCGGCGTCACCCCCGCGGCCGCGGTGGCCGCAGTCTTCGCCGAAGCCGTCGGAACACATTCGGCCACACCGCGATTCCTGCTCACGGTACCGTTGTTCGATCGTCCTCAGGTCCATCCGGACGTCGAGCGGGTGGTGGGCGACTTCACGTCGTCGATCCTCGTGGGCGTCGACCTGAGTGAGCCGGCGACGCTCGCCGAACGTGCGCGATCGATGCGGACATCGATGCACGAGGCCGCCGCGCACGGTTCGATGAACGGACTGGACGTGCTTCGCGAACTGAGTCGCCACCGGGGCGAACCGGTGGTCTCGCCGATCGTGTTCACCAGCGCGCTGGGACTGGGAGACCTGTTCTCGCAACAGGCAACCGACGTGCTGGGCGATCCGTCGTGGATCGTCTCGCAGGGTCCGCAGGTACTGCTCGACGCACAGGTGACCGAGGTGGCCGGCGGGCTGCTCCTCAACTGGGACGTCCGCGCCTCCGACCTCGAACTCACCACCGCACGTTCGATGTTCGACCACTATGTCCGTCTGCTCGGGCTCCTCGTCGACGGTGAATGGGATGCGCCCGCGCCGGACCCGATCACGGCCGAGGTTCGAGCACAGCGCCTTTCGGTGGAGAGTCCACTACCGGCCACCGACACCTTCGACGGCACCCTGCACGGAACCTTCTTCGCCCGCGCCGCCGAGCGTGCCGGGACACCGGCAGTCGTGTCCGACGCACGCATCTGGACCCACGCCGAATTGGCCGACGAGGCCCGCCGAGTCGCCGGAGCCCTGGTCGCAGCCGGGGTCACACCGGGTGACACGGTCGTCGTGCACCTCCCCAAGGGCGGCGACCAGATCGTCGCCGCGCTCGGAGTGCTCGCCGCCGGCGCGGCCTACGTCCCGATCGCCCCCACCCAGCCCCGGGCGCGCCGCGAGCGCATCGTCGACGTCGCCACCCCGGCCGCAATTCTCACCTCCGAACCCTCCGCCTGGACCTCTGCCGAAGCCACCGTGCTCGAGGTGGACGACGCCCGACGCACCGATCCGGTCGACCCGGTCGCGATCGGCGGCGACGCCCTCGCCTACGTCCTGTTCACCTCGGGCTCCACCGGATTGCCCAAGGGCGTACAGGTTCCGCACCGGGCCGCGGTCGCCACGATCACCGACCTCGTCGACCGGTATGCGATCGGAGCCGACGATCGCAGCCTGCAGGTGTCCTCGCTGGAGTTCGACCTCTCGGTCTTCGACATCTTCGGCCTCCTCGCCGTCGGCGGCGCCGTCGTCGTGCCCGGCGACGACGAGCAGACCAAGGTCGACGACTGGGCGCGGCTGCTCACCCAGCACTCGGTGAGCGTGCTCAACTGCGTGCCGTCGATCCTCGGCATGCTCCTCGATCTCGCCCCCCTGCCCGCGTCGCTACGGATGATCATCATGGGCGGCGACAAGGTCGACGTGTCGCTGCTCGAGCGCGTCGGCGCACAGCTGCCCGATTGTCGCGTGGCCGGCCTCGGCGGGACCACCGAGACGGCGATCCATTCCACCATCTGCGAAGCGGATGCCGTCCCGGCCGGAATGGCGTTCGTGCCGTATGGGATTCCGCTACGCGGCGTCCGCTGCCGGGTCGTCGACGACGCCGGCCGCGACCGCCCCGACCTCGTGCCGGGTGAACTGTGGATCGGCGGAGCCGGCGTGGCCGACGGTTACCGCGGCGACCCGGAGCGCACCGCCGATCGTTTCGTCGAGCACGAGGGACAGCGTTGGTACCGCACCGGCGATCTCGCGCGCTACCTCCCGGGTGGCTTCCTCGACTTCCTGGGCCGCGCCGACCACATGGTCAAGATCCGCGGGTACCGCGTCGAACTCGGTGAGGTCGAGGCCGGGTTGCTGGGTCTGGCCGGGGTGGGCTCGGCCGTCGCCTGGTCCGACGGTCGCGACCTGCGTGCCGCGGTGGTACTCACCGACGGATCGACCGAGGACGACGCCGCCCTGCGGGCCCGGTTGTCGGAAGCCCTTCCACCGCACATGGTCCCGCGGTCCATCACGGTCCTGGACCGGTTCCCGCTGACGCCGAACGGCAAGCATGATCGCAAAGCCATCGCCGCCGGCGTCCGGTCCGACGACGACGCCGTCGAGGCGGTCGCGCCGCGCGGCCCGGTCGAAGAGGCCCTCACCCTGATCTTCGGCGAGGTCCTGCCGACCCCGCCCGTGAACGTCACCGAGGACTTCATCTCCCTCGGCGGCGATTCCGTCCAGGCCACCCGGGTGGTCGCACTGACGCGCCAGTGGCTCGACGCACCCGGCCTCTCGGTCGCCGACATCTTCTCCCGGCGGACGATCGCGGGGCTCGCCGGACGACTCACCGAACTCGGCGGGGAACGCGCCGAGTTCGTGGCACAGACCTTCCTCGACGTCCTGCAACTCACCGACGAACAGGTGGAGGCCGAGATCGCGCGCGGCTGAGAGCATCCGGCACCTTCTCCGGCACCCCAACAGACCACCACCCAGAGCAAAGGCATCATGACCATTTCCTCCGCCCCGACCTACGACCTGACCTCGGTCGACCTCGACGACGTATCGCACGCCGCGACGGTCCACGGATGGCTCACCCATCCCAAGGCCAAGTACTGGGACATGCTCGACAGCTCGGCTGCCGACGTGGAGAAGATGATTCGCGAGTCGGCCGAGGCCACCGCCGGCACGCCCCACGGAATGCGCCTGGGTTACCACGACGGGCGCCCGCAGTTCCTGTTCGAGCTCTACGACCCGGCCACCAGCGAACTCGCCGCCCCCTCCAGCGGTTACGTACCCGCCGACGGTGACATCGGCATGCACCTGCTGGTCGCCCACGCCGAACAGTCCCTGCCGGGCTTCACCGGCGCGGTGATGCTGCACATCATGCGGACCGCGATCCTGGAGGTCGGCGCCGCGCGCGTCGTCGTCGAGCCCGACGTCCGCAACAAGGCCGTGCACCGCCTCAACGCGAGTGTCGGCTTCCGCGTCGACGGCGACTACCCCGTCGGGAACAAGACCGCGCACCTGAGCTACTGCACCCGAGCCGACTTTCTCGAGGTGACCGACAACGGCAAGTCCGTCGGACCCGTCGAGGTCACGGACCTGGGGGCGTAGATCGTTGACTCTCCAGGACATCGGAACCATTCCGGGATTCGCGACGCGCACGGCCGGGGGGTCGGGTGCGCGAAGCCATCGCCAGACGTACCACACCAGGATCGCGAAGAAGATCCTCGCCGAGTTCTCCCACGAGCGGGCACTCGCCCCGGTGGCGAGTGGCGACGGGTACGTCGTCTCCTCCGCCGACGGCCGCACCGACTACCACTTCCGCGCCGACCGACTCGCCCTGGACAGCTGGGCGATCGACGAGTCGACGCTGCGTCGTGTGCGCGACGGCGCCGAACTCCCCGTCGACGCGGTGGCGATGATCGTCGACCTCGCCCCGTTCCTGGGGATCGGTCCCCAGGCGCTGCCGGAGTACCTCGAGGAGTTCATCAACACCCTGGCGATCAGCGCCGACCGTCCGGACGAACGACGCATCCCGGCAACGGATCTCGCTCACGCCGACTTCCAGACCATCGAGGCGACGATGACGGAGGGGCACCCGTGCATCGTCGCCAACGCCGGCCGTCTTAGTTTCAGCGCGGACGACATCGAGCGCTACGCCCCCGAGGTGGGCAACCACTTCCGACTCGTCTGGCTCGCCGTCCGTCGCGAGGACTGTGACGTCGCCACCGTCAGCGACGTCGACTACGACGCGCTGCTCCTCGACGAGCTCGGACCCGAGACGCTGTCCGACTTCGGGGACGCCCTGCGCGAAGTCGGTTGTGACCCGGCCGATTACCGGTACCTCCCGGTGCATCCCTGGCAGTGGGTCGAGAAAGTACGCAAGCTCTACTCCGCCGACATCGCCGACCAGCGCATCGTCGAGGTCGGCACGAGCCCCGACCTCTATCAGGCACAGCAGTCGATCCGCACGGTGTTCAACGCGACCACCCCGACCCGCAACTACGTCAAGGTCGCACTGTCGATCGTGAACATGGGTTTCACACGCGGGATGTCGGCCGACTACATGCGGACGACGCCGCTGATCAACAACTGGGTCCGTGGACTCGTCGCCGACGACCAGTACCTCGCCGCGATCGGCTTCGAGATGATCTTCGAGGTCGCGGCGATCGGTTACCGCAGTCCGACGTTCACGCCGATCACGCAGCCGGGGTCGGAGTACCGCAAGATCCTGTCCGCGCTGTGGCGACAGAGCCCGGTGCCGCTGGCAGCCGCCGACGAGCAACTGTCGACCATGGCCGCGCTGCTTCACGTAGACCACCTGGGGGAGCCACTGGTCGGCGCGTTCATCGACCGTTCGGGTGTTCCCGCGACCGAGTGGATCCGTCGCTACCTGCGCACCTATCTGCACCCCATCGCCTACCTGCTCTACCGATACGAGCTGAAGTTCTCACCGCACGGGGAGAACCTCATCCTCGTTCTCGCCGAGGGCATCCCGGTGCGAGCGATCCTCAAGGACATCGGCGAGGAGGTATCGGTGTTCGGCGAGGCGGACGGACTCCCGGAGAGTTGCGCCCGCGTCCGGACCACCGAACCGGACGAGATCCGCAACCTGGGTGTGCTGTCGGACGTCTTCGACGACTTCCTACGTCCACTCGCCGAGATCCTGCACACGCACGGCATCATCGGCGACGACGAGTTCTGGTCACTGGTGGCCGAGAGCCTGCGTGAGTTCGTCGCCGCCCACCCCGATCTGGAAGACAGGTTCGCTCGCTGGGATCTGTTCGCACCGGAGTTCGGGGCGGTGCACATGAACGGGCTGCAACTGCGCAACAACAAGCGCATGGTCGACATCGAGGACTCCTACGCATCGCTGATCGACGCGGGTCACCGGCTCGTCAATCCGATTGCGCCGCCGAGGGACCGGTGACGGAGATGACCACCACCCGCACCCACGCACCCGACGACGTGGAGATCCTGCGTGATGACCACGGCATCCCGCACGTCCTCGCCACGACGCCGCGCGGAGCTCTGTACGGACAGGGCCGGGCATGCGGCGAGGACCGGCGCTGGCAGATCGAGTTCATGCGGCTGCGCGCCGAGGGACGCACCGCCGAGGTCTTCGGGGCCGGCTGCGTCGAATGGGACACCTTCGCCCGCCGCGCCCAGCTCGACGTGGCGGCGAAACGCATCTTCGACGCATCGTCCACCCGCACCCGGGAACTGGTCACCGCCTACGCCGACGGCGTGAACAGCACCCTCGGCGACCTCGAGAAGTCCTCTGCTGCACCGGAACTCGAGGCGTTGGCGCATCGCCCGCTGCCGTGGCGGCCGTGGACGCCGATCTCGGTGTTCATCATGCACCACGTGCTCTTCGGGCGGTTCACCACGAAACTCTTCCGCCTGCACGCCTGCCGCACGCTCGGTCTGGATGCGCTGCGGTTCTGGGACTTCGAGACGCGGGAGACCGACCCCACGGTGCCCGCGATGCCCGATGAGGCGTTCCTGGGGGAGATCCTCGCGATCACCCGCCCGGCGTCGCCCGAGCAACCCGCCCCGGCGGTGGACCTCGGCGATCCGATGTCGGGCAGCAACGCCTGGGGTGTGTCCGCCGAGCGGAGCTCGACCGGTGCACCCATCGTCGCCGGCGACCCGCATCGATTCCTCGAACTGCCGGGCATCTATCAGCAGTTCCACCTCGCCTCGACAGGTCCGCACGAAGCGTTCGACATGGCCGGGTTCGCCTTTGCCGGCGTCCCGGGAGTCCCGCACTTCTGTCAGGGCGACGACATCGCTTGGGGCATCACGAATGCCATGGGCGACTATCAGGATCTGTACCTCGAGCGATTGACGCGCGACGAGGCCGGCACGCTCCTGGTCGAGGTACCGGGCGGCGGGCGGGTGCCGGCCGGGGTGAGCACCGAGACGATCCTCGTCCGGGATGCCGAACCCGTTGCCGTGCAGCTCCTCACCACCCCGAACGGTGCGGTCGTCTTCGGCGGCCCCGACGAGTCGTTCGCGATGAGCATCCGGTCCCCGCTGCTCACCGAAGAAGTCACCTTCGACGCGCCGATCGACCTCCTCTTCGCGCACACCGTCGCCGATGTCGAAGCAGCCCTGACGAAGTGGGTCGAGCCGGTCAACCGCGCGGTCATCGCCCACGCCGACGGCACCGTCGCCACCCACGTGGCCGGCCGGGTGCCGGTCCGCGCGCCCGAGAACTACTGGTTGCCGGTCCCGGGCTGGGACGAGCGCTACCAGTGGCGCGGATACGAGACGGGTTCGCTCGGTGACCCCGGCTTCGACGCGACCCTCCGCAGCAGCATCACCGTCACCGCCAACCAGCGGATGTCCGATGTGCCCGCGTTGCAGCCGCTCACGAGTGAGTGCGTCGAACCGTTCCGCGCCGACCGGATCACCGCGCGGCTCGACGGTCTCGGTTCGGTGAGTCCGGCGGATTGCGCCGACATCCACACCGATGTCCGGCTCGAGCAGGCGAGCGTCGTCCAGGAGTTGCTGTCACGCGTACGCGGCGCCGACGCCGAGGCCGAGGGCATCCGGGAGCGCCTGGTGGCGTGGGACCGGTCGATGACCGCCGACAGCACCGACGCGTACCTCTATGCCGAGTTCCGTACCCAGTTGGTCCTCGGGGTCGCGAGTACCGACGTGCTCGCGCCGCTGCGCGGGCCGCACGGATTCCCGGCGGTGTTCCAGCCGTGGTTCGTGCCCGAGCCCCGTCTCGCGACCGCGCTGACCTCCGTCGTCGCCAACACGGCGGGGATCGGCATAGACATCGAGGCCGCGGCGGTCGCCGCCCTCGATGCCGTGGTGGCCCGGATCGGGACCTTCGGTTCGACGCCCACGTGGGGCAGCGTCCATCGCCTGGCACCGATCCACGGATTCGACCTGGTCGGCGCGTCGCCGCAGCACCCGGATCTGTTCGCCACCCTTCGTCCGACTCCCCTGCCCCTGGCGGGGGACGCCGAGTGCGTCTTCGCCAACGCCGCGGCGGTCGGCACCCACCTGTGCATCACGGGTGCCGCCGCACGCTACGTGTGGGACCTCGCCGACCGCGGGGCGAGCCGCTGGATCGTCCCGCTGGGCGTGAGCGGTGATCCCCGTTCCGATCACTTCCAGGACCAGGCGCCGCGGTGGGCGGCGGGCGAGCTGATCGAGGTCGTCCGCGACTGGGATGTGTTGCGTGGCACGACCGCAGCAGCGTCGACACCGTCCACCGCCACATCGACCGAGAGGGAACCATGCCCGCGTTGACCGAAGCGCGACTGACGCTGTTGCGTCGTCGAATCGCGCAGGCCAGCGAACCCGCCCAGACGGCGCCCGCGACTGACGAACCGAGGGCCTCCGTGCCGTTCGGCGAGTTCGGCACCGCCGAACGGCGGATGTGGCGGATCTACGAACTGGATCCGGAATCGGTGTCGCACAACATCGGACTCGTCCTGCAGTTCGGCGGTACTCGAACGCTCCGATCGGTCGTCGCCTCCGCCGAGCTACTCGTCGAGCGCTTCGGGGTCCTGAGCTCGGTGGTCGAGGTCGACGACGCGGGCACGCCGCGTCGCCGCGCCGTGTCGCACGCGGGATCGTGGGACGCATCGGGCACGGTGTGGACCTGGGGCCTGCCGGACGCGGAGGCAACCGGACCCGTCGACGATGCCGACGCGATCGCGACCGCGCTGACCCGCACGCCATTCGATCTGACGTCGGATGTGCCGCTCCGGCTTCGGGTCTCGGGCTCGGACGGCGACGTCACGATGATCCTCGTCGTGCACCATCTCGCCGTCGACGACACCTCGTGGCCGCTGCTGCTGGGCACCCTGGTGTCGGGTTCGTGGCCCGGGGACGTCACCGCCGACTCCCGCCCGGTCACACCAGATTCCACGGCCGCCTCGGCAGCCGCCGAGGACGCGGTGCGCCACGCCCTCACGACCTGGGCCGCCGACGACGTCCGCTATCCGCTCAGCGGCGAGTTGCCCACCGAGAGTGCCGCCGACAGCTGGCTCTCGCCGATGGACGACCGCGACGGCATCAAGGTCGCCGCCCCGGTTGCGGCCGACTCGCTGGCCGCTTTCGGCCGGGTCGCCCAGACCGTCGGGGCCACCCCGAACGCGTTGCTGATCGGCGTGTGTTCGCTGGCCGCGTATGCCCTGACCGGCGCCGCCGATCACGTCCTGGTGGTGCCGGCCGACAACCGTCGTCGGACGCAGTCACCCCAGAACGTCGGATACTGCGGCAACATCATCCCGATGCGGTTCCGCATCGACCCCGACGCCACCGTCGAGCAGGCTCTCCGGGACGCGGGCGCGGTCATCTACCGATCGATGGAACACTCCGGCACCGACTTCGGGCCGATCCTCACCGCGTTGCGACAGCAGGGCGGCCGTTTTCCCGTCATCGAGATCATGGCGTCGGTCCGGCCCGCACCGCTGCGCGGAATCCCACAACCCGCCGACGCCCCGGTCACCTGCCGGTCGGTGTTCAACGGGATCGCCAACTACCCGCTCTCGATCGCCTTCGAGGCCGACGACGAGAGCACCCACGTCGAGGTCGACCACCAGCCGGGGATCGTCCCCGACGCGGTGGCCGACCGCGCCACCGCAGTACTCACCGCACTCGTCGATCTGATTCCGACGTCGTTGCACCAGAACGTCTCCGCACTCGTCGAAACCCTCGCCGAGAGCGCACCACAGAAGGGCAGCGCCGGATGACCGGCCTGCCACCGCGCCACCGCGCACCAGAGTCAACAGGGGGGAACTCAGTGTCCGAAGACCGCCAGTCCGTATGGGGTGCCTCGCGATTCGCCCGTCCCGGCGATGGCTGGGCCGACGTCGGGCGCGGCTTGGCCGAGGTCGCGGCCGCGGTCGGCGACGACCATCACGGCGCCCCGCTGCCGAGCGGTGACCCCGTCGCGGTGCTCGGCGGGGTGACGGCACTACTCGGCCCGCACGGAGTTCCGGAGAACGGGATCGGCGAGTCCGAGGCGCTGACCCGACTCGCCCGCCTGGTGGCCGAGTTCGGACTGGACCTCACCCATCCGATGGCCGCGGCGCATCTGCAACCCGCTCCGCTGTCGGTCGCGGTCGCCGCCGACGCCCTGGCCTCGGCCACCAATGCCTCACTCGACACCTACGATTCCGGCCCGGCCACACTGGCGCTCGAGACCTGGACCGTACAGTCGCTGGCTCGTATGGCCGGGTTCGGCGAACATGCCGGCGGTGTCTTCAGTCCCGGTGGATCGATCTCGAATCTGCTGGCGCTCATGATCGCTCGCGACCACACCGCTGCCCGGCGGGGCATCGACGTGCGGCACGACGGCGTCGGCGCGTTGCACCGCCCGGTCGTCTTCTGCTCGCGCGTGGCGCACTTCTCGGTTCACCGCGCCTGTGCGGCACTGGGGCTGGGCGAGACCGCGGTCATCCCGGTCGAGGTCGACTCGCATCACCGGATGATCCCGGAGGCGCTGGAGACGGCCATCCGCGAGGCCGGCGCGGCGACCCCGCTGGCGATCGTCGCCACCGCGGGCACCACCGACTTCGGTACCGTCGACCCGCTCGGGGAGATCGCCGACATCGCCGAGCGGCACGAGATCTGGATGCACGTCGACGCCGCCTACGGATTCGGCTCGCTGTTCTCCGACCGTCTCGCCGGTCTGCTCACCGGCGTCGAACGCGCCGACTCGGTCACCCTCGACCTGCACAAGGTCGGTTGGCAACCGGCGGCCGCGAGCCTCATGCTGCTGTCCGACGCCGATCGCTTCGTGTCCCTGAACCGTTCGGTGGCCTACCTCAACCCCGACGACGACGTGGAGGCCGGGTACAGCGGCCTCCTGGGTCAGACGCTGCAGACGACGCGACGTCCCGACGTCCTCAAGGTCGCGGCGAGCCTGCTCGCCTACGGACGCCGCACTCTGGGTGACATGCTCGACAAGTGCAACGACCTCGCGGTGTACGCCGAACAGCGAATCGCCACCGAACTGCAGCTCGAGCTCATCGCACCGGTCACGTTGACCACCGTCGTGTTCCGGTATCGGTGCACCGATCTCGACGCGGTCAACGGCGAACTGCGGCGTCGGTTGATCGCCGACGGCAAGGCACTCATCGGCCGTACCCAGGTCCGGGTGCCCGGTGAGGAAGAGCCCCAGACCTGCCTGAAGCTGACCCTCCTCAACCCGGAAACCTCGGAGAGCGACATCGACGAGCTGTTCGATGAACTGTTGCGCGTCGCGCTCGAGGTGGAGTCGGAAGGCACCGCCGCACCCGGCGCGGAAGTCCACAGTGAAGAAATGGTGAGAGTGTCCGAATGACCCCAGAAGAGAAGACCACTGTCGAGAACGTAGACGTACTCGCGATCGGTTGCGGCCCATTCAATCTGGGCCTCGCCGCGCTCGCCTCGACGCTCGACGACGTGAACCTCCTGGTCGTCGACTCGCGAGACGAGTTCCGGTGGCATCCGGGCCTGATGTTCGACGACGCCACCCTCCAGGTGAGCTTCCTGTCGGACCTGGTGACGCTCGTCGACCCGACCCATCCGCTGTCGTTCCTGAACTACATGGCCGACATCGATCGCATGTACCGGTTCCTGGTACGCGAGGACTTCTTCCCGACCCGCATCGAGTACGAGGCCTACCTGCTCTGGTGCGTGTCCCGGCTCGACTCGCTCCGGTGGGGCACCACCGTCGACGACGTGGCCTGGGACGCCGAGGCCGACGCGTTCCGGGTGACCGTGCACACCGGCGCGAGCTCCTCGACGGTCATCGCACGACACGTGGTGGTCGGCATCGGCACCGAACCGTTCGTCCCGCAGGCACTCTCGTCGGACTCGCCCGCGGTGGTCCACAGCTCCGACTACCTGTTCAACCAGGAGAAGGCGCTCGCCGCCGACACCGTCACCGTCATCGGCTCCGGCCAGTCGGGTGCCGAGATCGTCATCGATCTGCTGGAATCCAACCTACGCGGCGGCCCCGCGGTCCGATGGTGGACGCGCACACCATGGTTCGCGCCGCTGGACTTCACGAAGCTCTCGCTGGAGATGACCACGCCGGCCTACATGGACTACTTCCACAGCCTTCCCGAGGCCGCACGGGATCGGGTTCGCCCGCAGCACTGGCAGTTCCACAAGGGCATCTCCACCGACACCCTGGAGCGCCTGCACGACCTGCTGTACCGGCGCCAGTTGCAGGACAAGCTCAACCCGGTGCAGCTGCGGATCTCGGTCGAGGTCGAAGGCATCGACACCCTCGCCGACGGCAAGCTCCGGGTCCGCGGCCGTCACCTCGACACCGGCTCCGAGCTGGCCCACACCACCGACATGGTCATCGCCAGTACCGGCTACCAGGCCCGCAGGGCGGACTTCCTGGCCCCGATCGAGTCTGCGCTGCACCGGGATTCGCGCGGACGCCTGGTCATCGGCGCCAACCACGAGATCGAGACCGACGACGCCCTGACCAACCGGATCTTCGTCGCCAATGCCGAGGAGCACGCGCACGGCGTCTCGGCCCCGAACCTCGACATCGGCGCGGTCCGCAACGCACGCATCCTGAACACCGTGCTGGGCCGCGAGGCCTACCGCCTGCCCAGGCACACCGCGTTCACAAGTTTCGGCGCCTCGGACGACGACGACATCGTCGCGCCGTAACCCGCTAGCCGGCTCACGGCCCGATCCGCCACGTGCGGCTCGGGCCGTTGTCGTTGTTGCGAAGTGGCTTCGACACGGCTCCTCACTGCGCTCGTCGCCTGCTCAACCAGCGGGGGTGATCCGCTGCGCTCGTCGCCTGCTCAACCAGCGGGGGCGATCCGCTGCTCCCTGAGGTGCGAGGAGCGATAGCGACGGGCACCCCCCCTGCTCCCTGAGGTGCGAGGAGCGATAGCGACGGGCACCCCCCCTGCTCCCTGAGGTGTGAGGAGCGATAGCGACGAGCCACGAAGGGTCCGGCGACCCCGAAAACCAACTCGCCCTCCACATTCCGCGGAGGGCGAGTTCGTTTCAGACCGAGCTCAGTTGGACGCCGCGGCGAACGACGGCTTCAGCAGGTCGAGGACGTACGGGATCGAGTTCGGCGTCGGCGCGTTGAGACCCGTGATCTGCGACTGGGTCATGAACGTGACGGCGTTGTCCTTGACCGCCTTCAGGTTCTTGTACCCGGGCAGCGACTTCAGGGTCTCCGCCTGCTCGGGGGTGGCCGTGGCCACGACGAGTACGTCGGCGTCGAGCATCGGGATGTTCTCGGTGCTCAGCCCGAAGCGCGGCTGGCCGGTCCGCTGGTACTCGGCGACCAGCTTGGGAGCCATCTTCATCCCGAGCGAGGTGAACAGCTTTCCGGCGCCGTCGTTCTCGTCGCCGAGCACCGACAGCTGGTCGTTGCCGTACATGAACGCGAAGGCGTAGGTCTTACCCTTCAGATCCGGGTACTCCTGCGCCACCGCCGCGATCTTCGCGTTGGTGTCGTCGATGATCGACTTCGCCTTCTCCGGGTCGTGCAGCACGGTGCCCATCACCGTGACCATGTCCTGCCAGGGATCGATCTCCTGGTCGCTGATGGCATTGACCGTCGGGGCCAGCTTCGAGATCTGCTGGAACTCCGGGCTGTCCGAGGCGAAGCCGGGTGCGAAGATCAGGTCCGGGTTCAGCTTGGCGATGGTCGTCGCGTCGTCGCCCTTGGTGGGATCGACGAACGTCGCGTCGGCCAGCTTCTCGCCGTACCACGGCTGCATCTCGCCGGTCGCCGACTTCGAGTAATCGTAGTACCCCACCGGCGTCTCACCGAAGGACAGAACGACGTCGGTCCATTGATCACCCAGGGTCACGATCCGCTCCGGGGTGTCCGGGATCGTCACCGACCGGCCGTCCGGAAGGTTGAGTTGAACGGTGCCACCGGCGGATTCGTCATCCGAGCTCGAGCAACCGGCCAGCAGGCCCGCGAACAGGAGTGCACTCGCGGCGAGTGCGCCCAGGCGTGGTCGTGAAATCACGTGAAGATCCCCCAATGGGTTGTCGGTGTCGTCCGGCGGACCGGACCGTGTCACCCCGCGCGGTCAGAGCGAGCAGGGCAGCAGGACGAATCCCGCGATGGTGCAGACGCTTCGGTTGGAGAGCTTCCACTTGTTGCCGCTCCACACGAACGTCATCGAGCGATTCTGGCTACCGCGGCCGACCACGCTGATCTGCAGCGGAGCGGTCAGCGTGTTGCCGCTGACCTGGACGGGCCCGACCATCTGGTAGCTGAGCCCGACGTTGCCGTAGGTCGTGATCGCGCGGGCGACGAGGTCGATCTGACGGAGCGCGCGCTCACCGCCCTCGAGTTCGGCGGCGCGTGCGGCGCGGCTGCCGTTGGAGTTCATGACGATGCGGACCTTGGTGTTGAGCTGTCCGGGCGTCAGCGCGGTCGGGCCGGCGGCAACGCTCTGCTGCGGGGCGGCCGTGGTGCCCGGCGCGGGAGCAGGTGCGGGGGCCGCACCCGGAGCCGGCGCGGCTCCTTCACCGGGAGGACCGACCGGTCCACCGATCGCTCCGCCGCCTTCGGGCACGTTTTCCGTCGGGGCCGCTGCCGGTGCGCCGGCGGGTGCGGGCTGACCGGGGACGGGCTGCTGGCCGGCAATGCCCTGCTGGGGCAGCGCGGTCTGCGCGGCACCGAGGTTGACGACGGTCGGCTGTGCGGCGGTGGCGGAGTCGTTGCGCTCGCTCACCACGATGCCCACCACGCCGATCGTCACGACGATCGCGGAGATGATGGCAGCGATGCCTGCCGACGCCAGGACGGTCGGGACGCTGACCCCGCCCGACCGGCGAGACGAACCGGTGTCCGACTCGCGGTGGTCGACCCCCGAGTAGTAATCGGCCCCGGCCGGGTCCTGGTAGTTGACGTCGTTGCTCATGTTGTTCTTTCTCCGTGTATGTCTTCGCCCCCGCCGAGCCGACGGCCACCTGTATATTGCAGCCCTCGGACCCCGGATTACAAGGCAAGCCTAAGCTCGCACCCCCGTCAGGTTGACGGGAGGGCCTCCTGCAGCACTTCGTCGAGCGCGGCCACGAACCGTTCGGCGTACCCGGGTAGCGCCTGCGCGTCGGTGACGACGCCGAACGTGGTGGTGTGTCCGAGGATCAGGGTCGTCACCGACAGCGAGTAACCCGCGAGCGGCGACAACGGTGTCAGGGTGACGATCGAGCGCCCCAGCACCGACCGGACCCGCGAGAACCCGGGGTTGATGCCGATGTGGATGTCGGGGTGCATGTGGGACATCGACGCGTTCACGATCGCGCGCTGCAGACCCCACAGCGGGGCGCGCGGCAGATCGTCGGCGGCGGCCAGGTACAGCTCCGGCTTCCGCGTCGCTATGGTTTCGAGTTCGCTTCGCGCACGGCCGATCTGACGTGACAGATCGGGCTCGTTGCCGAGCAGGTTGAGGAGCGCCACGGACACCGCGTTGCCGGTGTGCCGGAACTCGTCGTCGAGGGTCACCGGCAGTGTCACGCGGACGACGTCGGCCTGTGGGGACGCGGGCGGGTTGAGGCTGATCGCCCGGCCGATGGCGGCGAGGAGGAACTCGTGAACGGTCGCGCCGTTGCCCTTGGCAGCCTTGCGCAGCGTCCGGGTCGACGCGGCGAACAGGGCGTACTCGCGCTCGCCCGACTTCGTCAGCGCGGGCCAGGCTCGTTTCTTGCCACCGCCCGCCGCGTGCTGGTCGCCATAGGCGGCCTTCGCCTCTTTGAGTTCCTCGGGGTCGATGCCGCTGATCCGGAAGCGGGGACTTGTGGCGAATCGCTCGAACTCCGCGAGATCGTCGGGTTCCCCGTCGGCGAGGAGAGCGGCGAAGGCCGCCCCCGCGATGCCGTCGGAGATGCTGTGGTGCACCCGGAGCAGGACCCACTGTCCGACGCCTTCGGCACCCGCCGACGGCGTGAACAGGGTGATGTCCCAGAACGGGCGCGGACGCGGCAGCGGCGACTCGAGCAGTTTCGTCACCCGTCGCTGGAGATGGGCGCGATCGGTGAACCCGAACTCGGTCACGTGCTCGCCGGCATCCCAGCTGTCGTCGGCGAGCACCATTTCGGGCTTGCGCCAGCGGCCGTTGCGGATACCCAGCCGGAAGATCTCGAACAGCCCGGCCCGCTCCCGGACCCGCGTCCGCACCTCGTCGAGGCCGAGCAACGCCCCGTTGCTCTCGAGCTGCAGGATCATCGACCAGTGCATGGGCGCGCTGTCTTTGTCCATGTGCAGGTAGGTGTGGTCGGGCGGCGCGAGTTCGGTGACACGCGCGTCGGCCGGCGCCTGGCTGGCTGGGCTGTTCATGGGATGACCGCCTGGGTAAGAGGGACGATGGCTCGAGCGCTTCAGGACACCGGCGAGCCGGTGCCGTGGAGTTCGGAGTCGACGAACATGGCCTTATAACGCTCGGTGTCGGGTTTCATCGCCGCCGCGACCAGTTCCCACAGCACCTCGTCGGTGCCGCCGCCGACGCGGGCCAGTTTCATGTCCCGCCACCAGCGACCGATGGGGGATCCGGTCTCGAGGTAACCGATACCGCCGAAGATGTGCAGGCACTCCGACGCGACCTCTTCCCCGAGGTTGGCGGCGGTGGCCTTCAGCGCCGCGGCGGTGCGCAGGTTGATCTTGCCCTCCGCGGCGACACCGGCCAGCGAATAGCGCAGGACGTCGACCCTGGCCTGCAGATCGGCGACGCGCAGCCGGAGCGCCTGATGGTCGTAGAGCTTCTTGCCGAACTGGGTACGCTCCACCATCCGGGCGAGTGTCACGCCGATCATCACGTCGCACGCGGCGGCGATCTGGGCGGCCACCGAGTACCGCTCGTGCGCCAGTCCCCAGCTGATGATCGCCAGGCCCGTCCCCGGCCGGGCGATCAGCGCCTCGTCGGGAATCCAGGCGTCGATGGTCACCGGCGCGGTGTCGAGGGGCCCGGCGCCGAGTTTCGCATACGGCTTCCCCACCGTCACCGACTCGATCGGGACGGCGGCCAACGCCACGTTGCCGCCCACGTCAGGACCGTCGTCGACGCCACGGCAGACCACGAACACGTGGTCCGCGATCGGCGAGAGAGACACGAACTTCTTGTGCCCGACGACGCGGAACCCGCCGTTCTCCGGCAGGATCCGGGTCTCGGAGTTCTGTAGATCCGACCCGCCTTGCTCCTCAGAGGCCCCGATACACAGCACGGTCTCGGCGGTCAGGGCGCGCTGGGCCAGGTCTCTGAGATAGTCGTTGCGGCCGAAGCGGCGGAGGATTGCGATGGCCGAATCGTGCAGGCTCACACCCACTCCGATGGCCGCGGAGCCCAGCGCGCCGAGATGTGCGCCGAGGGCGAAATGGTCGTGGAGGTCGGTGACCTTGCGGTCCTCCCACTTGCGGACGAAGACGCCCTCGGCACCGAGGTGTTCGAGCAGGGGCCGCGGGAATCGATGATCCCGCTCGGCCTGCGCCGTCCAGGCCGTCACCTGCTCGTCGAACGCGGCGTCGAGCAGTTCGGCGTACGTCTGCACTGGGGTCTCCACAGTCATGTCGGGTCCGGGTCCTCTCAGGCCGGGGTGCCGGCCTTCGACCGGATGAGGTCCTCGAGGTCGCCGACGGTCTTGGACTCGAAGAGCTCCCGTTCCGACAGCTTCACGCCGAGACGCTCTTCGATCGCCACCACGCCGATGGCGAACGCCACCGAGTCCAGCCCGAGGTCGTCGATCAGCTTCGAGTCGCGGCTGATGTCGCCGAGCGCGAGGTCGAGGTCCTCTTCGAGGATGCCGCGCAGGGCTTCGGTGATGTGGTCGGACATGTGGTGGCTCCTGGGGTGGTGATGTTCGGTCGAAAGTATCGGTCGGTCAGCGCGGGACCACGTACGGGGCGACGCTGGCCAGCTTCTCGCAGGTCTCGGTGAACTCGCGCTCCGGCGTGGACTGCGCGACGATCCCGGCACCGGCACGCAGCCATGCGCCTTGCCCGGACGAGAAGATGGTGCGCAGGGCCAGGGTCGCCTCGAGCTCGCCCGTCGACGAGGCGGTGAGGATCGCGCCGGAATACAGGCCGCGGCGTCGGGGCTCGAGACGGTCGATCGCCTCCACGGCCGGGGTCTTGGGGATGCCCGACGCGGTGATCGACGGGAACACCACCTCGATTGCACGCCAAGGCGTTTCGTGATCGGCGAGGGTCCCGCGCACGGTCGAGGCCAGATGCTGGACGCTCCCGCGCTCACGAACCTCCATGAACTCACTCACGGCCGTGGTGTCCGCAGCGGCGATCGAGGAGATCTCGTCGAAGCACGCGCGCACCGACATGGCGTGCTCGGCGATCTCCTTGGCATCCGAGAGCAGGTCGGCGCGGGCCGCCGCGTCCTGCTCCGCGGAGATCCCGAAAGCCCTTGTGCCGGCCAGTGGTTCGGTGACCACGGTCCGGTCGTCGTGCACCGCGACGACGAGTTCGGGACTGAACCCGGCCGCCTGCAGGTCACCGAGCGAGAGCAGGTAGCTCCGGGCGGGGTTGTTGTCGGCGCGGCCGCGGGCGTAGGTGGCGGGGATGTCGACGTCGAACGGGATGTCGACGGCACGCGAGAGGATCACCTTCTGGTACCGCCCGGCTTCGATCTCGGCGACAGCGGTGGCCACACGGCCGCGGTAGTCGTCCGGGTCGGACTGCACGTCCACCGGCCGCGACTCGCCGGGAACGGTTGCTCGCGAGGCGATCTCGAGGAGACGACCGGCACGCTCGGCGTCGAGCGACCCGGTGTCGACCCCGTCGGCATCGACAGTCGCCTCGAACTCGGGAACGATGAGGTGCGCCAGCACCGTGTCCTCGGGAACGCGCTCGAGGATGCCGTGATACGGGGCGCAGAAGTCGAAACCGACCCAGCCGTAGACGCGCCAGTCGGAAATCGACAGCGACGCGGTCGCGGCGGCGAGCGCGTCGGCGGGGTCGCCGCGCCAGGGCGTCGTCGTGCGGTCGCCCTGATCGTCGACGATGACCTCACTGCGTGTGATCACCACGCGGGCGCGGACACCCGCCGCGAAGGTCCAGCGCCGGTCGCGCTCGTAGACGACATGGTCGCCGAATTCGCCGGAGCCGGCCCAGGCCGCCGTGATCCGCGCGGCATCGGACTCGCTCAGCGGCGAGGCCGGCGCGAGCAGGTCGACGAACTGCGCGGCGTGCGATTCGGTTGTCAGCGACATGTCCTTCGTTCCTCCGGTCGTGATGCACTCGAGCACCGATGATCATAGGGAATCTTAGGGCAGCCTAATCAAACAATCCCCCGCGGGTCGACAGCCGGCCTCCCGCCCTGCATCGACCGGTAAGGTTACCCTATCCTGCCTGTGTTTGAATGAACTCATGCCGACGCATCTCGACCCCGCGACCGATCTGCTCGACGGTTTCGCTCCCCACACCGACGCACAGGCACAGAAGTACCGCGACGCCGGCGTCTTCCTCGACCGCCCGTTGTTCGCCGGCCTCGATCTGGCCGCCGAGCGAACTCCCGACTCCCCTGCGCTGACCGACGCCTCCACCGACGGGCCGCGCACGCTCACCTATGCCGAGTTCCGCGACGCCACCCTCCGTCGTGCCGCCGGTTTCGTCGCGGCCGGACTGCGGCCGACGCAACGGGTCGTGTTGCAGCTGAACAACTCCCTCGACTTCGCGGTCACCCTGTACGGCCTCCTACGCGCGGGTGTCGTTCCGGTGATGACGCTGCCCGCGCACCGGATCACCGAGATCGCCCATCTCGCAGCCGGTGCCGGCGCGGTCGCCTACATCGGTGAGGACGGCCGCCGGGGGTTCGACTATCGCGAGCTCGCGACCGAGCTGCAGTCACGGGTGCCCGACGTCGCGCAGGTCTTCATCTCCGGCGAACCTGGTCGATTCACACCGCTCCCCGACGCCGACCCCGCCTCGGTCGAGCTCCCGGCTGCCCCCGACGCCGGGCTACCCGCCCTGTTCCTCGTGTCGGGGGGCACCACCGGACTGCCGAAACTCATCGCGCGCACGCACGACGACTACGACCTCAACGCCCGGCTGTCCGCGGACGTCGCCGGCCTCACCGCCGACGACACCTACCTCGTCGCCCTGCCGGCCGCGCACAACTTTCCGCTGTGCTGCCCGGGAATCCTGGGCGTCTTCGGTGCGGGCGGCCACGTCGTCTTAGCCGACAACCCCAGTCCGGACAACACTTTCGACCTCATCGAGCGGCACCGCGTCACGGTGACCGCGCTCGTCCCCGCGCTCGCGCAACTCTGGTGCGCGGCGACCGAGTGGGAGCCGGCGGACATCAGCTCCCTGCGCCTGCTGCAGGTGGGCGGCGCCAAGCTGGCACAGTCCGACGCCGTCGCCCTCGACGCGGCCCTCGGCCCCGTCGTCCAGCAGGTCTTCGGCATGGCCGAGGGGCTGATCTGCTACACCCGGACCGACGACCCGCGTGACTTGGTGCACCAAGTGCAAGGGGCACCGATGTCGGAGCTCGACGAGGTGCGGGTCGTCGACGAGGGCGGAGCCGATGTCCCCGACGGGGAAGAAGGTGAACTGCTGGTGCGGGGGCCCTACACGATCCGCGGTTACTACCGCGCCACGGCGCACAACGAGAAGTCCTTCACGCCGGACGGCTTCTACCGGTCCGGGGACAAGGTCACCCGGCTGCCGTCGGGGCACCTGGCCGTGACCGGCCGCATCAAGGACACCATCGTGCGCGCCGGGGAGAACGTCGCCGCCGACGACGTCGAGGAGAACCTCCTCGCCCACGATTCGGTCCGGCAGGTCGCGGTGGTCGGGCTGCCCGACGACGCGCTCGGTGAGAAGATCTGTGCGGCAGTCGTGCTCTCGCACGAACACCCCCCGGCCCGACCACTCGAGCTGGCCGCGATCCGCACCTTCCTCGCCGACCGCGGACTCGCCTCCTTCAAACTGCCCGACGTGGTCCGCGTCGTGCGCACGCTCCCGGTCACCGCAGTAGGCAAGATCGACAAAAAGGTGCTCCGCGAGACACTGCTGTCGGAGCCGTCGGCAGGCTGAGCCGAGTCGGAGCCCGCTCCTCACACCGGCGCGAGGAGCGCGACCACCGCACCATAATCCCAAGGAAGCGCATAACCCCTGCTCCCTGAGGTGCGAGGAGCGATAGCGACGAGCCTCGAAGGGTCCGGCGAGGAATGTTCCGGAGCCGCCGAGGCTTACCTTCGGATCACACCGGCGCGAGGGTCACGATCCCGGGATGGCCGTCGAGATAGTGCTTGGTGAAGGTGCACACGGGCCGCAGGCGGGCGCCCTGCTCGCGGGTGAAGTGCACGACGGTGCGGGTGAGTCGGGTGGCGAGACCATGTCCGGTGTACTCGTCGTAGAGCACGGTGTGTAGGACGGTGATGGTGGTCTGACCGTCGACCGTCTCGGTCGAATAGCCGAGCACGCCGACCAGGTCGCCGGCGACCCACAGCTCGAACCGGTCGCGGTCGGGATTGTGCACCACCTGCGAGATCTGCTGCAGGATCGACTTCGCCGACTGTGGTGGTCGCTGACGATGCTTGCGTAGCACCCGACCCTCCTCACCTCTTGATCGTGGACATCGGACCACTGACATGTGCCGTCCGAACCTCGGCATAGGCCCCGCTTGTGATCCGGGTCACACGGTACCTTACGGAACCGTAACTGATGACCCCGATCGTCCGGTCGTCGCACATCGAGACGGTCGCGCGCACCCCTACGACCCGAACGAACTCCGCGCTGTAGGGTGGCGGACGCACGACAACTACACCGCGGGGGCTCTCACGATGACCGAGGGCTGAGATGGCGACGGGCGGTCGCCGACCGCTCGAACCTGTCCGGGTAATGCCGGCGTAGGGAGACAAGCCATGGGCACACGTGTATCCGCGACTCGCGACGGCAGCGCACCCGCCGACTCAGGGTTCCTGACCCTCGGTCCGATCGAGGGCAGCACCAAGCACCACCTCACGGTCGGCGACCTGCGCGTCCCGCAGCGTCGTATCCACCTCACCAACGGCGAACACCTCGACGTCTACGACACCTCGGGTCCGTACACCGATCCGACGGCGCGCATCGACGTCGAGAAGGGCCTCGCCCCCACCCGCGACAACTGGCGCCGCCCGGAACCGGTCGACGGCGCGAGCACCCAGCTAGCTTGGGCGCGGGCCGGGATCATCACCGAAGAGATGCGGTTCATCGCCGCCCGAGAGGGCATCGACCCCGAACTGGTCCGGTCGGAGGTGGCGATCGGGCGAGCGGTCATCCCGGCGAACCACCGGCATCCGGAGTCCGAACCGATGATCATAGGCAAGAACTTCGCGGTGAAAGTCAATGCGAACATCGGAAATTCGGCGGTGCGCAGCTCGATCTCCGACGAGGTCGAGAAGATGGTGTGGGCCACCCGCTGGGGCGCCGACACGATCATGGATCTCTCGACCGGCGCCGACATCCACACCACCCGCGAGTGGATCATGCGTAACTCGCCGGTCCCCGTGGGGACGGTTCCGATCTACCAGGCGCTGGAGAAGGTCAACGGCGATCCCGCCTCGCTGACCTGGGAACTGTATCGCGACACCGTGATCGAGCAGGCCGAGCAGGGTGTCGACTACATGACCGTGCATGCCGGTGTCCTGCTGCGCTACGTTCCGCTGACCGCGAAGCGGGTGACGGGCATCGTGTCGCGCGGCGGTTCGATCATGGCGGCCTGGTGTCTCGCGCACCACCGGGAGTCGTTCCTGTACACGCACTTCGACGAGTTGTGCGAGATCTTCCGCCGCTACGACATCACGTTCTCCCTCGGCGACGGCTTGCGCCCCGGATCGATCGCCGACGCGAACGACGAGGCCCAGTTCGCCGAACTCCGCACTCTCGGCGAGCTGACCGCGATCGCCAAATCGCATGGTGTGCAGGTCATGATCGAAGGCCCCGGGCACGTCCCGATGCACAAGATCGCCGAGAACGTGCGCCTGGAGGAGGAGTTGTGCGAGGAGGCCCCCTTCTACACCCTGGGTCCGCTCGCCACCGACATCGCGCCGGCCTACGACCACATCACCTCGGCCATCGGCGCGGCGATGATCGCTCAGGCCGGCACCGCGATGCTGTGCTACGTGACTCCGAAAGAGCATTTAGGACTTCCGGACCGCGACGACGTCAAGGTCGGCGTGATCACGTACAAGATCGCGGCGCACTCGGCCGACCTGGCCAAAGGCCACCCGCGGGCACAGGAACGCGACGACGCACTGAGCAAGGCGCGCTTCGAGTTCCGCTGGACCGACCAGTTCAATCTCGCCCTCGACCCCGACACCGCGCGCGCATACCACGACGAGACGCTGCCCGCCGAGCCCGCGAAGACCGCCCACTTCTGCTCGATGTGCGGACCCAAGTTCTGCTCGATGCGGATCTCGGCGGACGTCCGCGCCTACGCCGAGGAGCACGGTCTCGTCACCGCGGACGACATCGACCGGACTATCGCCGAGGGCATGGCCGCGAAGTCGGCCGAGTTCGCCGAGGCTGGTAACCGCGTGTACCTCCCGCTCCAGACGACCGGCGGCGCCTGATGCGCACAGACGACGCACGACGACGCACAGTCGACGCGAATCAGCGCACGGTCGACGAACAGGCCTACACGGGACTCCCGCTGTCACCGCCCGGAACGGCCCCGGTACGGGTCCTGACCATCGCGGGTTCGGACTCCGGCGGGGGCGCGGGAATACAGGCAGACATGCGCACCTTCGCCCTGCTCGGGGTGCACGGGTGTGTCGCGGTGACCGCGGTGACGGTCCAGAACTCGGTGGGCGTGAGCGGGTTCGAGGAGATCTCACCGCAGACCGTGGCGGCGCAGATCGACTCCGTGTCCGGTGACATCGGTGTGGCCGCGGCGAAGACCGGGATGCTCGCGTCGGCGCCCATCATCGAGGCCATCGTCGAGCAGTGCCGCACGAGCGGAATCGGCCGGGACACATCCGTTCCGCTGGTGGTCGATCCAGTGTGCGCGTCGATGCACGGCAACCAGCTGCTCGCCGACTCGGCACTCGACACCCTGCGGCACAGCCTGTTTCCCCTCGCGACGGTGGTGACACCGAACCTGGACGAGGTCCGGCTCATCACCGGCATCGCGGTCACCGATGCCGCGTCGCAGCGCGACGCGGCCAGGGCACTGCTCGATCTCGGGCCGCGCTGGGCGCTGGTGAAAGGCGGGCACCTGCGAACCTCGGACCACTCCCCCGATCTGCTCTACGACGGCGACCAGTTCATCGAGCTCAGCCACGAACGCATCGACACCCCGCACGACCACGGCGCCGGCGACACCCTCGCCGCCGCGATCGCATGCGCGCTGGCCCACGGGCACGACGTTCCCGCGGCGGTCGGCTTCGGCAAGGACTGGGTGACCCGCTGCCTGGCGGCCGCGTATCCACTGGGCGCCGGCCACGGTCCGGTCAATCCGCTGTGGCGTGTGGGCGTCGGGTCGGCGGACTGACGCGAACACGAGAAACAGACAACGCTCCCCGACGGCGACCGGCGCCATCGGGGAGCGTTGTCTGTGTCGAGGGACCGTCAGGCGGTTCCGCTGAGGGCCTTGCTCTTCAAGTGCTCGAACTCCTGGGGTGTGATCGCGCCCGAGTCGAGCAGGTTCTTCGCGTCGGCGATCTGCTGGGTCGGTGAGGTGCCTGCGACGGACCGGATGTACTCGTCGGACGCCTGCTTGGCCTCGCTGTACGCCTCACGCTGACGCTCGGCCATCCCCTTGCCCTTCGCGAGCAGGTACACGATGGCGGTGATGTACGGGAAGATGATCAGGAAGACCACCCACGCCGCCTTCGCCCACCCCGAAGCCGCCTTGTCGCGGAACAGGTCGCTGATGATGTGCCACAGGACGATCAGGTATGCGACGAACGCGAAGATGACGATCGTGTACCAGATGAAGTCCCAGAATGAATCCCACATCGGAGTGTCTCCCTTGTCTAGAAGAATCGGCGCTCGCACGCCGAGCACATGAACCGATATGAAGCATTACACAGCACCGACCTCGACACCGTGACGAACTGGAAAGAATTTAGTGAAATCGTGTGAAGAGACCAATGCGGGCGCAATTCCTCCGATTTCGCCCCGCACGATCACAACTTCGCGAAGGGCGACATGGAATCTCACCCGGTAGGTATCGAGAAGGTCGAGCTCGGTCTCGACACGTTCGGGGACATCACCGCCGAACCCGACGGCACATTGCGCTCGGGGTCGCAGACCCTGCGCGATCTGCTCGAGCAGGCCATCCTCGCCGACACGGTCGGCGTCGACTTCCTCGGTGTCGGTGAGCATCACCGCGACGACTACGCGGTGTCGGCACCCGAGGTCGTACTCGGCGCGATCGCGGCGCGCACCACCCGGACGCGTCTCGGTTCGGCCGTCACCGTCCTGAGTTCCGATGATCCGATCCGCGTGTTCCAGCGGTTCTCGACAGTCGATGCGTTGTCGTCGGGTCGCGCCGAGGTGATCCTCGGGCGCGGGTCGTTCACCGAGTCGTTTCCGCTGTTCGGTTTCGACCTCTCCGATTACGAGGAACTGTTCAGCGACAAGCTGGCCCTGTTCGCCGAACTGCGCACCGGCCGACCGGTCTCCTGGTCGGGTTCCACGCGCAGTCCGCTGCAGTCCCAGACGGTCTACCCCGAACTCGAGAACCCGCCCCTGCCGACGTGGATCGCGGTCGGCGGCAGCCCGGAGTCGGTGGTACGTGCCGCGTCGTACGGCCTGCCGCTCATGCTGGCGATCATCGGCGGCGACCCGCTGCGCTTCAAGCCGTACGTCGATCTCTATCACCGCGCCCTGCGCGAGATGGACAAGCCGCTATTGCCCGTCGGCGTGCACTCACCGGGACATGTCGCCGACACCGACGCGCAGGCACGCGACGACCTGTGGCCGCACTACCGCGAGTACGTCGGACGCATCGGTCGCGAACGCGGCTGGCCGCCGCCGACCCGCATCGAGTTCGAGCGGTCGACCGGACCCGGCGGCTCGCTCTACGTCGGGTCGCCCGACACCGTCGCCCGCAAGATCGCGTCGACCGTCCAAGCACTGGGACTGAGCCGATTCGACCTGAAGTACTCGCACGGGACACTCGGCCACCCCGAGCTCATGCGCAGCATCGAACTCTATGGAACGCAGGTCATCCCGCGGGTGCGCGAACTGCTCAGCGTCGGGTCAGGGTGAGCTGGAAGTCGCCCGCGGGATCGGTCCACGCCGACACGACGGACAGTCCGGCCGACTCGAGTTCTTCCGCGAGCGCCCCGGGCTGGAACTTGGTGCTGATCTCGGTGTGGATCTCGGTTCCCGCGGGCACCCGCCACGATCGGCCCAGCACACCGAAGTACGCGTCGACGTCCCGCCGGGCGCGAAGCCACATCTCGACGCGGTGCTCGCCCGGATTCCAGCGGGCGATGTGTTCGAAGTCGTCGGCGTAGAGCCCGCGAGCGTCGAGGCCGGCACGGAGCACCTCGATCATGTTCCGGTTGAAATCGGCGGTCACACCGGCACTGTCGTCGTAGGCGGCGACGAGCCGCCCGGTGTCCTTGACGAGGTCGGTACCGAGGAGAAAGTAGTCACCCGGGGACAACGAGCCGACCATCGAACGATAGAACTCCGCGCGCGCAGCAGGATCGAAGTTGCCGATCGTGCCACCGAGGAACACCGCGAGGCGCGGGCCGTCGGCGGGCGGGAGATCCAGGTCGGGCTCGGTGAAGTCGGCGACCACGGGGACGACGTCGATCCCGGGATAGTCGACGGCGAGCACTTCGGCTGTCGTCGTGAGCATCTCGGTGCTGACGTCGACGGGGACGTAGGTCGGACGCTCACCGTCGGCGGCCGCGTCCACGAAGGCGTCGAGCAGCAGACGCGTCTTGGTCGATGTGCCCGAGCCCAGTTCGACGATGACGTCGGCACGGGTCGTCGAGGCGATCTCGGCCGACCGCGCGCGCAGGATCGCGGTCTCGCGGCGGGTGGGATAGTACTCGGGCAGACGGGTGATCTCGTCGAAGAGCTTGCTGCCGCGCTCGTCGTACAACCACTTCGTCGGGAGGACCGGCGGTTGCTGCCACAATCCCGAGAGTGCGTCTGCGGCAAGGCCCCCGATGGCCGTGTCCCCGGTGGTCGCCGTCACCGGGGTGTCGCTGTCGAGGCTCATCGGGCCAGCCGGAGTCCCGAGAAGACCCAGCGCGACGGCGCCGGGAAGAAGTTCCGGTACGTCAGTCGTTCGTGACCCACAGGCGTCACCGCGCTCGCCCCACGCAGCACATGCTGGTCGGACATGAACTTGCCGTTGTATTCACCCACCGCGCCGTTGGCGGGCACGAAGCCGGGATAGGGCAGGTACGCACTGGCCGTCCACTCCCACACATCCCCGATCATCGCCGCACCGACGCGGCCGGGATGACATCGGTCCGGGTCGAGCAGGGCCCCGCGCTCGGTACCCAGTGAGCCGGCGGCGATCTCCCACTCGAATTCGGTGGGCAACCGGGCCCCCGCCCAGCGGGCGTAGGCGTCGGCCTCGTAGAACGAGACGTGCAGGACGGGCTCGTCGGGCACGATGCGCCGCCGACCGGACAGGGTGTACGTCGTCCAGTCCGACGGGTCGGTGGAGCGCGCACCGGTCTCGTCGCGCCAGTATCCCGGTGCGTCCCATCCGGTCTGGCGGATGGTCGCCCACCCGTCGGACAACCAGAATTCGGCGCGCCGGTAACCGTCGTCGGCCATGAACTCCAGCCAGTCGGCGTTGGTGACCGCGCGGTCGGCGATCTCGAAGTCCTCGAGATACACCCGGTGTCGGGGGCCCTCGTTGTCGTAGGAGAATCCGCTGCCCAACGCGCCGATCTCGTTGACGCCGCCCTCGAACTGCCGCCAGCCCAACGCTTTCGCGATGCCCGGTTCGTCGGGTTCGCGATCGACGTACACCGGCCCGAACGTATTGGTGGAGAAGAGATGCTTGATGTCCATGAGCAGCAGCTCCTGGTGCTGCTGTTCGTGATTGAAGCCGAGTTCGACGAGTTCGAGTGCGGCCTCGTCGAGGTCGCCGCGCTCGAGGAGATCCACCATCGCGGCGTCGACATGCTCGCGATAGCGGGTCACATCGCGGACACCCGGCCGCGTGACGAGACCGCGATCAGGTCGTGGATGCCGTTCTCCCACAGCCTCGTAGTAGCTGTTGAACAGGTACCGGAACGTGTCGTCGTAGACCTTGTACGCGGGGTCACGCCGCAGGATGAACTCCTCGAAGAACCAGGTGACGTGCGCCCGGTGCCATTTCGCCGGGCTCGCCTCGGTCATCGACTGCGGTGTCTGGTCCTCGGGCGAAAGCCGTTCGGACAGCGTGTCGGTCAGGGCGCGGACGTCGAGGTAGCGACGCGCGACATCGGTGACGACACCGTTCGCCGGCGGGCTCTCGGCGGACCGGGTGTCTGTGGACTGGGGACGAACCGACGGTTCGGTGATGCTCACTGGATAACCTCCCGTGGCAAAGCCTGGAGCGGCCGGCGACGACTTCGCCGATCTCCGCATCCATCGTCATGACGCTTGCCGTTCCTGTCAACGCACACGCGCTTGATAGGCCTCGACGTGTCGTCGTCAACTCGGGGTTGACGCGATCGACTCGTCAACCTACGGTTGACGCATGCCCCAGAATTCAGTCTCCATCCGCCTCGACGACCTGATCCATGCCATCCGCAAGGTCCACGAGGACCCGCTGGACCAACTCTCCGACGCAGTGGTCGCCGCCCAGCACCTGGGCGACATCGCCGACAGCCTGATCGGTCACTTCGTCGACCAGGCCCGCCGCTCGGGAGCATCGTGGACCGCCATCGGCACCAGCATGGGCGTGAGCAAACAGGCCGCTCAGAAGCGGTTCGTCGATCGGGTGTCGTCCGCGGGCGAGAACGATGCTCCCGGCGCGGACAACCCGTTCTCGCGTTTCACACCTCGGGCCGCGAACGTACTGATGGCCGCGAACGCGGCAGCTGCCGCGGGCCGTGCCGAGCACGTGACCCCGGCCCACATCGCGCAGGCCCTCACGGCCGAACCGAAGTCCCTCGTGTTCCATGTGTTGCGGGACTCCGGCGTCGACGCCGACACCTGGCGTGCGGCCATCGCGCCGCTGCTCCCGGCACCGCGGGACATCGCCGACGACGAAGCAACGAGCGTGGTGCCCTACGACGACGCGTCGAAGTCGGTCTTGGAGTCGACCGTCGGCGCCGCCCTCGATCTCGGGCACAACTACATCGGCACGGAGCATCTCCTGCTCGGCTTCTTCGCCGATGGCACGCTTGCCGAGGCGATGAGCGCGCTGGGCCTCACGGCCGACGCCGTCCGCTCGACCATCGTCGCGACGTTGGCGCAGGTACTGGAGCAACCCGGCGCCGGGAGCGAAGCGAGCGGGCCGAATCAAACCGGCCCCGGGAGCGAAGCGAGCGGGCCGAATCAAGCCGGCGCCGGGAGCGAAGGGAGCGGGCCGGGTCAGACCGACTAGTCCGAATCGGAGATGTAGTGCACCGCAGCCTCTTCCGCGGAGGCTCCGGCGCCGTCGATCCCGGCGTCCTCGGCGACGGCGTCCGACTCGGTGTCGATACCCGATCCGGCGTCCGGGGCGATGAGACGTCCGGCGCGGCGGTCCCCGACCTCGTCGTCTTCCTCGAACTCGTCGTCACGATCGGAATCGTGTGCGCGCCAGTCGGTCCGCGCACGTTCCTCGGCGGTGATCTCGTCGAGCGGATCGACCGCTCCGACGTCGGGTTCCTCTTCGGCCAGCCGCTCGTCGAGCGTCTCGCCCTCGGCCTGCTCGCGAGAGGTCAGCCCGTGGACGGCGCCCTTGGGCGCATAGTCGGGCGGTGAGTACCCCTCGTCGAGGACGTCGTCGACGCCGCGGTCGTCCAGAGTGTCCTCCGGCTGCAGTTGGTCGTCCTCGTCCAGGCTGTACTCGCCGTCCGAACCCTCCGGGGTGCTACCGATGTCGTCCTTCATCCTTGCCACGATGCCAGCCCGCCGGGAGTCCTGCCAGGACGACCCGATGGCGCGACGTGGCCGACCGCTGTCGGTCGCGCTCACCCGGTTCGGCCGAATCGCCGATGCCGGCGTGCCGGATCGGCGACAATGTCGAGGGTGATCGAGGAAATGCAGGCCGAGGCCCGGGCGCTGCTCTCGGCCGGTGAATACGACCACGCGCTGGCCGAGTTCTCCGTGCTCCGCGAGATCAGATCGCGCCGCGAGGGACCGTATTCGGTGATGTATCTGTCCAATCTGCACGACTGCGTCCGCTGCATGTCCCATCTCATGCTGTGGTCCGACGCCAGCCACCTGTGTCGTGAACTGCACGGCAAGTACGTGCGCACGCACGGGCGCGCCGAAGCCGACACGGTCGACGTCGCGAAGCACTGGGCTTGGGCGCTCGTGCACCTGCACGACTATTCGCCGGCCGTCCGGTTGTACCTGCTGACCGCCGACGCGCTCTGGGAGTCCGATCCCGCCCAGGCGCAACGTCTGCTCGGCGCGGCGGTGGTCCACCGGCACGACACCGATCCCCTCGCGCTGATCTCGCCGGGACTCATCGACGGAGTCGGACTCCGTCACGCCGACGAGGAGCGAGAACTGCTCACGCGCCTGGTCGATAGGTTGGCCGATGGTGGCGGCGCCCCGGCGAGCGCGACCACCATCGACGGTCTGGCTCTGGTGTGAGCCGTCAGACGACGTCTCGGCGTCGGCGTCGCATGATGTAGCTGTCGGCGCCCATCCGGCCGGCCGAGGTGTAGCCGACGGCCAGCAGGCCCGCGATCAGCGCGAGCGGCCACTCGTAACCGCCGTCCATGTTCCAGAACCCGGCGTCCCAGTGCACGAACACGATCGCGCCGATCATATCGGCGATCAGCAGGGTCGCGACGATGGGCAGCAGCAGTCCGAGGATCAGCAGGATGCCGCCGATCAGCTCGACCCATGTCGCGTAGTACGCGGCGAGCTCTGGGTAGGGGATGTCCATGCCGGCCGGGCCGAATGCCGCCTTGGTGGCGTCCATACCCTGGGTGACCAGCTTCTGCCACCCGTGGGCGATGAAGATGATGCCGAGTATCAGGCGCGCGAGAAACTGCGCCACACTACCGAATCCGCTCATTCCGCACTCCTCGAATCGATCGGGCGGGCCGGCTGTGCCGCCGCCAGGTACTCTCTCAGTGTCCGGGACAGCATCGCCCCGTCGCGGGTGAACAGCCGAATCGAGACGTCACCACCGAACCGCAACCGCTTCGTGACCGGTCGCAGCGCGTCGCCGACGCGACTCGTCGAGGCGCGCCGCCGCACGTCAGCCCGCCGGGGCAGAACGGAGTAGGAGTCGAGAGTGCCGGGAAAGTCTGGGCTGGGTTCACGTGGCAACTCCGGGCAACCCGTGCTGGGGGCACCCGCCGACGTCCTCGATACATATCTGCCCGACAACGGCAATCTGGGCTATCGCATCTCTCGATACGATCTGGAACTCGAGTACAAGGTGTCGAGCAATCGACTCGAGGGCACCGCGATCCTGACCGCGACGTCGTATGCCGAGCTCAAGCGTTTCACCCTCGACCTGGCGAGCTCGCTGTCGGTGCAACGGGTGTCGGTCAACGACAAGCGCGCCCGCTATTCGCATCGTCGGCACAAGCTGACCATCACCCCCGACACTCCACTCCCCCCGGGCGGGGCGATGACCGTCACCGTCCGATACCACGGCAGTCCGCATCCGATCCGCGGCCCGTGGGGTGAGGTCGGTTGGGAGGAACTGACCGACGGCTCGCTCTGTGCGAACCAGCCCAACGGGGCGGCGTCGTGGTTCCCCTGCGACGACCACCCGAGCGCCAAGGCGCCGTACCGGATCTCGATCACCACCGACAGCCCGTATCACGCGCTCGCCAACGGCGTCCTGGAGTCCAAGCGGGTCCGCGCCGCGCAGACCACCTGGGTCTACGAGCAGGTGGAACCGATGCCCACCTACCTGGCGTCGATCCAGATCGGTCAGTACAAGCAGATCTCGTTGGCGTCCAAACCGATTCCGGTCTCGGGCCTCGTCCCCTCGCGACTCGAGGAGAACTTCGGGGTCGATTTCGGTCAGCAGACCGAGATGATGTCCGCGTTCGTCGAGATGTTCGGGCCGTATCCGTTCCCCCAGTACACCGTCGTGGTCACCGACGACGAACTCGAGATCCCCATCGAGGCACAGAGTTTCTCCACCTTCGGGGCCAATCACTGCGACGGCAGCCGGCACGCGGAGCGGTTGATCGCCCACGAGCTCGCGCATCAGTGGTTCGGCAACTCGGTGACCGCGGCCCGCTGGCGCGACATCTGGCTCCACGAGGGTTTCGCCTGTTACGCCGAGTGGCTGTGGAGTCAGCACTCGGGCGGCCGCAGCGCCGACGAATGGGCGCGTCACTACTACGCGAAACTCGAATCGTCGCCGGTGCGTGTGCCACTCACCGATCCCGGTCCGCGCAAGATGTTCGACGACTGGATCTACAAACGCGGCGCACTCACCCTGCACGCACTGCGGCTGACCATCGGTGACGGCGACTTCTTCGCGCTGCTGCAGCGGTGGACCGACAAGTATCGGTACGGCTCGGTGACCACCGAGGACTTCATGGCGCTCGCCGCCACCCACTCGTCGAAGCCGCTCAAGGATCTCTGGGACGACTGGCTGTTCACGCCCGAGTTGCCGCCGTTCCCGGGTCCTTCCTGAACCGTTCGATGACGACCGATCCGACGACGCCGGGTCCGGACGCCGGTTCGGCCAGTCCGCCAGGCGACACCGACGCACGGTCACTGGGCCGGGTCACGATGGCGACGATCGTCGCGGCCGCGTCGGGGTATGTCGTCCTGCTCTTGGCGGCCAGGCATCTCGGGGCCGTCGGTTACGGCGTGTTCGCCGTGTTCTGGGCCGCCTACGGCCTGGTGACCGGGGCGCAGAACGGGCAACTGCAGGAGACGACGCGGGCGGTCCGGACCGCCGCATCGGAGGGGCTCGCACGGTCGCGCCCGTTGCTGGTCAATGCGGGCATCGGGCTCGGCCTGGCCGTTCTGGTCGTCGCGACGTCACCGTTGTGGAGCTCACGGGTGTTCACCGCGGATCGCGGCCTGTCGGTGCTGCTGCTCGCCGTCGGCGTGGCGAGCTTCGCGGTGTACGCGCACCTGTGCGGAGCGTTGTCGGGGCGGCTGGACTGGTCGTCGTTCGCGGTGCTGCTGTCGGTCGACGCGCTGATCCGGCTCGCTGGTGCCGGTGTCGCGGTCGCGGCCGGCTGGGGCGTCACCGCGTTCCTGGTCGTCACCGTCGTCGGGTCGGTGTCGTGGTGCCTGCTGCTCGTGGTGTCGGCCTCGGCCCGCCGTGCCATCGGCGTCGCCGGCGACGTCGCGCCCCGACGTCTGACGGGCAACACCCTGACCGCGATGGCCGCCGCCGCCGCGAGCGCCGTCCTCGTCATGGGTTTTCCCGTTCTCATCAACCTGACCACCGACCTGCGTGGCGGCCCCGACGCCGACGAAGTCCGGACAATCGGCGCGCTGATCCTCGCCGTCACCCTGACCCGCGCGCCGCTACTGGTGCCGCTCAACAGCTTTCAGGGTGTGCTGATCTCGAGGTTCGTCGACCGCCGGGACCGTCGCCTCGGCGCGCTGGGTGCTCCCCTCGGGATCGTCGCCGCGGTCGGTGGCGTGGGGGTACTGGCCGCGTGGCTGGTGGGCCCGTGGCTGTTGCGATCGGTGTTCGGCGCCGACTTCGATCTCGACGGTGTGGTTGTGGCGCTGCTGACGCTCGGCGCGACGTGCTTGGCGCTGCTGACCGTGACCGGCGCCGCCGCGATCGCCGCGGGCGCCCACCGCTGGCACGCGGCCGGATGGTGGGTGTCGACCCTGGTCGCAATCGCGATGTTGTTGCTGCCGCTCGACGTCGCGACCCGGACCTGCGTCGCCCTCGTCGTCGGACCGCTGGTCGGCCTCGGCGTGCATCTCGTCGGGGTGCTGCGGGCCTGACCCTTCGTGACGCTCGCAAGCTCGCTCCTCAGGGAGCAGGGGGTCGGCTCGCAAGCTCGCTCCTCAGTACCTGCGGCCTCGCGGCCGTCGTTGACCGAAAGAACCGCATACCCCCTGCTCCCTGAGGTGCGAGGAGCGCAAGCGACGAGCCTCGAAGGGCTGGTGAGGCGCGCTACGAGCCCTTCGAGGCTCGCTTCGCTCGCACCTCAGGGAGCAGGGGTTAAGCTCGCTTCGCCCGCACCTCAGGGAGCAGGGGTTGGGCTCGCTTCACACGCACCTCGAGGAGCGGGGGGCGCTCCTAGCTCCCGGCCGAACCCCGCAACCGGCCGACCCCCGCCCCGACGCGAGCCGAGAGGTGGTTCAGCCTCGACGTCGCGTGCCACCTGGCGGCGCGTGCCGCCTTCGGCCAGCCGTGCGCCTCGCAACGCTGCGCTTCGTCGGCGAAGAATCGGTTCTCCTCGGCGAACCGCCGACCGTCGACGGCCTGCACGGAACTCACCGAGGCGCGGTGCCTGCGGTAGGAGAAGACCACCTCGGGGTCGTAGACCAGTGACCCGCCGGCGCTCGCCAAATCGACGAGGAGTGCGAGATCGAGGACGATCTCGAGTCCGGGCCGGAACCCGACCTCGCGCACGGCGGCGGTCCGCCACAACAGGGACGGAAAATAGGTCCAGTTGCCGTGGTACAGCGAGGTGGCCAGCCGTTCCCCCGACAGCACGGTCGCCCGCGGCGGCGCGAGAACCGACTTGATCCGGTCACCGAGCGGCGTGACCGGTTGACCGTTCTCGTCGATGACGTCGACGCCGGGCGCGAGGACCGCGGCGTCGGGATGGTGGCGGGCCATCGTACGGACGGCGGCGAGGTAGGCGCGGTGCATCACGTCGTCGCACCCCATGACCACGAACCAGTCGGCGGTGACCAGCTCGACGCAACGCCGGAAGTTCCCGTTCACGCCGAGGTTGGTCTCGTTGCGGAGGTACTGGACCCGGGCGTCGCCGAGCGACTCCAGCCATTGCCGCGGCGTCGGATCCGGGTAGCAGTCGTCGACGACGACGAGCCGGAGGTCCGGGTCGTCCTGGTCGAGCACACTGGTGACGGCTTGCCGGAACTGGGCGACGTCGCCGTAGAACGGCATCATCACGTCGATCGTCACAGGACAAGACTAACCAGGTCCGATCACGACGCGACCCCCGAGGCGTGCCGGGCGGCAGACCCCGCGCGGAAGCGGGTTAGGGTTGTTGACCATGGCCGAACCCAGTACCAACGCCGACGTGTGGCTGGTGGTACCCGTTTTCAACGAGGGCCAGGTGATCCGCGAGGTGGCGGCCAAGGCCCGCGAGACGTTTCCCAACATCGTCTGCGTCGACGACGGCAGCTCGGACAACTCGGCCGAGGAGATCCGGACCGCCGGGGTGCATCTGGTTCGGCACCCGGTGAACCTCGGCCAGGGTGCCGCGATCCAGACCGGCGTCGAGTATGCGCGTCGCCGGCCGGGGGCACGGTTCTTCGTGACCTTCGACGCCGACGGACAGCACCGGGTCGACGACGTGTCGGCCATGATCGAGCGCTTACGACGCGAGCCGGTCGACATCATCGTCGGAACCCGCTTCGCCGATGGTCGCAGCGAATCGGTTCCGATCCTGCGCCGGATGGCGTTGCGCACCATCGTGTTCCTGAGCCCGCGCACCCGTCGCCTCGGATTGTCCGACGCGCACAACGGACTTCGGGCGTTCAACAAGACCGTGGCCGATCAGCTCGACCTGCTCATGAGCGGGATGAGCCACGCGTCGGAGTTCATCGCGCTCATCGATCACCACCGGTGGCGGGTGGCCGAACAACCGGTGACGATCCTCTACACCGACTACTCGCGGGCGAAGGGACAGTCGCTGATCAACGGGGTCAACATCGTCGCCGATGGCCTGTTCCACACCCGGATGAGGAAGTGATGCCACGATGATCTGGTTCCAGATCTTCGCGATCCTGGGTCTGGTCGCGCTCGTCGGGTTCTTCGTGGTGAACCGGGGCACGGCCCGCGCGTCGGCAGGCGTGAAGCTGCTGTTCGTCGCGTTCATCGGCTTCGGCCTCTACGCGATGCTGCGGCAGGACGACGTCACATGGGTGGCCAACAAAATCGGCATCCAACGCGGCCTCGACCTGGTCCTGTTCCTGCTGGTCATCGCATTCGCCTTCACGACGGTGTCGACGTATCTGCGGTTCCGCGACCTGGAGGTCAAGTACGCGCGGCTGGCCCGCGCGATCGCGCTGCAGGACGCGGAGCGCGAGAACCATTCCGGAACGGGCGACTAGCTCCGGACCGTCGTCGACTGCGCCGCGACCCTCCCCGACTCCAGCCGATCGTTCGCACCATCGGCGGCGGAACGGCTTTCGGCCGCGGCCACCTGGAACATGGTGGCGACGATGGAGGCGTACAACACCAGCTCACCGAAGTTGCCGAGCCAGAGAACCGACGTGCCCGCGGCCGCGGTGACCAGCATCGTCACCGAGCCGAGCAACAGCCAGAACGACCGCACCTGACGCCACGCGGTCATCCCGATCGCGATGAGGATCAGCACGGTGCCCAGTGCGGGGACCGGCGGGCCGGCAGCGGCGGCGTTGGCGTACCGCAGCGCATCACCGTCGGTCGCCGGCGTCAGCTCCAGCGCCACGAAGCACTCGACGATCCCGACGACCACCAATGTGGCGACGAGAACGGCCCCGACCACGACCACCGGGCGACTCCACCGCACCCCCAGACGCCAGGCGAGCACGGCCGCGGCGACAACGATCAGCGGAGTCATCAGCCCGTGAATCCAGAAGCGCGGCAGGTTGATCGCGTACAGGAGGTCACCTAAGACGACCATCCGGCCTACGGCAACCGCCACGTTGTCGAATGTCAGTGCCACGCCGAGCAGGACCACCAACCAGGTGACGGCCCCACCCGACCGCCTCAGGCGGAACACACACGCCGTCAACGCGATCATCCCCAGCCCTATCGCGGCCATGATCGCCGAATTTCCGATCACTCCAGTGAGCATCTGCTCGCCACCTCCCATCGCTCAGCTTACTGAACGATTCGGAGCCGTCACCCTTCCGGACCGCCCACTCGGATGCAGTTTCACCAATCCCTTGCGTCTACGTATACATCTACATATAGTTACCGCATGCCCAACAAGACCATCTACGTCTCCGACGAGGACCTCAAAGTCCTCGAACGCGCTCAACAGGTGTCGGGAGGCAATCTCTCCGGCGCAGTCGTGGAGGCACTACGCGCGTACGTGCGGGCGGCCGACTACCGCGACGCCGGCTACGACGAGGTCGTCCTGCGCGACGGTCCCGACGGAGTGCGTCGTAAACGGTTCTTCGGCAGACTCCTCGCCGAGGAGACCGAGTACGACGAAACCACCGGCAATGCAACCAAATTGACCGCTTACGAAGGGCGGACCGGAAAGATCGTCCTCGCGGTCCACCACGTCGACTGGGCGAACTACGGGGTGACACATCGCCAGAAGACCGGTAACTGGCTGAAAGACCTGACCGGCCTTCCCAGTGTCCGCAGCCTGTTCACCGCCGACCTACCCGACTGGGGTGACTACCGCGTCGACATCGTCGACTCTCCCGACCAGCTCAAACCGCTTGTCCCCGAACGCTTCTACGCACGTACCGCCGCCGCCCTCCGACCCGAGGTCGAAGACCTGGACGTGTGAACCCCACCCGACCGCACCGCTAGAACCACCGAGTACTTCCCGGCGACGTCCATCAGGGACGGTCGTCTACCCACACATGCATATATGCGCATGAGTTTATTTATTGATCCATCAACCACTGGGAGCACGATCATGACAACAACCGCCATCCGCGCCTCCGGACTCACGAAGTCCTTCGGCGACCACACCGTCCTCGACGGTATCGATCTCGACGTACCGGCGGGCACGGTGTTCGCCCTGCTCGGACCCAACGGCTCCGGGAAGACGACCACCGTGAAGATTCTGTCCACGTTGTCGCAACAGGACGCTGGTGAGGTGGAGGTCGCCGGACTCGATCCGCGGACCGACCGCGCCGAGATCTGCGCGCAGATCGGCCTGACCGGGCAGTTCGCCGCCGTCGACACGTTGCTGACCGGGCGGGAGAACCTCACCATGGTCGCCCGCCTGCGACATCTCTCGAAAGCGGCGACCCGCGAACGGGTCGACCGGTTGCTGCGCGACTTCGACCTCACCGACGCCGCGGACCGTCGGGTCGCCGAATACTCCGGCGGTATGACCAGGCGCCTCGACCTGGCCATGACTTTGGTGGGCGAACCGTCGATCATCTTTCTCGACGAGCCGACGACCGGACTCGATCCACGGTCCCGCCGCGCGGTCTGGGACACCGTCCGCGGTCTCGTCGCCGGCGGCACCACCATCTTCCTCACCACGCAGTACCTCGAGGAAGCGGATCACCTCGCGGACCGGATCGCTGTGCTCGACCGCGGCCGCATCGTGGCCGAGGGGACGGCGGCCGAACTGAAGCGTCTCGTGCCGGGCGGATACATCCGGATCGACTTCACGAACGCCGACGACCTCGAACGGGCGCGGTCGCAGTTCCCCTCGGCGGTCGACACCCCGGGCGAGAACACCCTCGCCGTCCCCGGTGGCGCCGGGATCGGCGCTGTCCGCGGCGTGCTCGCCACCCTCGACGACGCCCGGATCGACGCTGCCGGGATCTCGGTCCACACACCGGATCTCGACGACGTCTTCCTCACCATCACCGGCCGCACCGCCGCTACCACCGCCAACTAGGAGAAGTCATGACCACCACGCTCGACCACACCCTGTCCGACTCCGCGGTGATGGTGCGCCGCAACCTGATCCGGCTACGGCGATACCCCACCATGATGTTCTCCACGATTGCGATGCCGGTCGTGATCCTGCTGATGATGACCTACTTCTTCGGCGGTGCCATCGAGAGCGCACTCGCCGCGGACGGACCGCTAGAAGGCAAGTACATCAACTATCTTCTCCCCGGCCTACTGCTCTTCGTGCCGTCGTTCCTGACGGTGGCGGTTGCGGTCTCGGTCAATCAGGACGTCACCGAGGGCATCATCAATCGGTTGCGATCACTGGCCACTCCGCCGACAGCGATCCTGGCCGGACACTTCGTCGGCGCCCTCATCCAAGGTGGGGTCGCGGTCTGCTTCCTGCTCGCGGTCGCGTTCGCGATGGGCTTCCGTGCCGACGCAAGCCTTCTCGACTGGTTCGCGGCCGGCGGATTGCTCCTGCTACTGACCGCCGGCCTCGTGTGGATCGCGGTTGCCATGGGCGTCGTCGCGCCGAATCCGGAGAGTGCGAGCAACATGCCGCTGCCGCTGCTGTTCCTGCCCTATCTGGGCAGTGGGCTGGTCCCGACCGACAGCATGCCCAACGGTGTCCGCCAGTTCGCCGAGTACCAGCCGTTCAGTCCCATCGCCGACACGCTGCGCGGACTCCTCATGGGTCTCGACATCAGTGATCGCTGGCCGTGGGCGCTGGGATGGTGCGTGGTGTTCCTGGTGGTCGGCTACTTCTGGGCGGTCACCGCGTTTCGGCGATCCACTACCGGCTGACGCTTCCCGCCCCGCGACGTGTACGGCTCGCGCCGTGCACGTTTCGGCGTTCGCGCCTCAATCCCGCAGCGAACCCAGGAAGTCGGCCACCTCGTCGTGGTTCGGCAGCAGACCCGACTCACGCGCCTCGGTGAGCCCCGGTGCCGCGGTGTCCTTCGGCGAGAGTTCGAACTCCAGCGGTGAACCGTCCCGGGCGTGCGTCGGCCATTCGATACCCAGTTCCGGATCGAGCGGGTTGATGCCGTGTTCACCCGTCGGGTTGTATCCGGTGGAGCAGAGGTAGGTCACGGTCGAGTTGTCGGCGAGCGCGCAGAATGCGTGGCCGAGACCCTCGGACAGGTAGACCGCACGACGATCCACGTCGTCGAGCAGGACGGTGTCGTAGGTACCGAAAGTGGGTGAGCCGACGCGGATGTCGACGATGACGTCGAGAATCGCGCCGGTGGGGCAGGTGACGTATTTCGCCTGTCCGGGCGGGACGTCGGCGAAGTGCACGCCGCGCAGCACGCCGGCCGCGGACACCGAGAGATTCACCTGCGCGAGGTCGAAGCGGTGGCCGATGGTCTCGCCGATCACGTCGGCCTTGAACGCCTCGGCGAACAACCCACGGGCATCGCCGTGTTGGACCGGGGTGAACTCCCACGCTCCGTCGATGGCGAGCGGGCGGACCTTCATGCGGACACCTTTCCCAGAGTCGGTCGTCGGACATGCGCCTCGGGGGCGGCGCTCAGAAACCCTTGCCCCGCTGCAACAGTTCGAGCAGGTAGTCACCGTAACCCGACTTGCGGAGTTTGTCGGCACGAGCCCGCAACTCCTCGTCGGAGAGATAGCCTTGCCGCCACGCGATCTCTTCTGGGACAGCGATTTTGAGTCCCTGGCGTTGTTCGACGGTGCGGACGAAGTTGCCGGCGTCCAGGAGGCTGTCGAAGGTGCCGGTGTCGAGCCACGCCGTGCCGCGCGGCAGGACGGTGACCGACAGTTTGCCGCGGTCGAGGTAGTGGGCGTTGACGTCGGTGATCTCGTACTCGCCGCGGGAGCTGGGGCGCAGGTTGCGGGCGATGTCGACGACGTCGTTGTCGTAGAAGTACAGGCCGGGCACCGCGAAGTTCGACTTCGGTTGTGCCGGTTTCTCTTCCAGTGAGATGGCGGTGCCGTCGGCGTCGAAGTCGACCACGCCGTAGGCCTCCGGGTTGGCCACCCAGTAGGCGAACACCGCACCGCCGTCGACGTTCTCGAAACCCTGCAACCGGCTGCCGAGTCCGGGGCCGTAGAAGATGTTGTCGCCGAGGACGAGAGCAACCGAGTCGGTACCGATGTGGTCGGCGCCGAGTACGAAGGCCTGTGCGAGTCCGTCCGGGGAGGGCTGGGTCTTGTAGGTCAGGTCGATGCCGAACTGGTCGCCGTTGCCGAGCAGGTTCTCGAAGGCCGGGGCGTCGTGCGGGGTGGTGATGATCAGGATGTCGCGGATCCCGGCCAGCATGAGCGTCGACAGTGGGTAATAGATCATCGGCTTGTCGTAGACCGGGACGAGTTGCTTGCTCACCCCCTGCGTGATGGGGTGCAGCCGCGTGCCCGTACCGCCGGCCAGGATGATCCCTTTCATGGCGATCAGGGTAATGCCCGCGGCCTTTCGCGACGGCACGCGAGTCGCACCGCTGCGCTCACCCGAGGCGAGCAGGTCAGCTGCTCGGTAGAGTGACTGCGACCATCGACCTCGACGAAAGGCGCCGCGCGTGCGTGTTCTCGTGACCGGGGGTGCCGGGTTCATCGGCGCCAACTTCGTGCTGCGCACCCTGACGACCCGCCCCGACGTCTCGATCCGGGTCCTGGACAAACTCACCTACGCCGCCAACCCCGACACCCTCGCCCCGGTCGCCGACCGCGTCGAACTCATCGAGGGCGACATCACCGACGCCGCCCTGGTCGGCCGACTCGTCGCCGAAGCAGACCTCGTCGTGCACTTCGCCGCCGAATCCCACAACGACAACTCCCTGGCCGACCCGTCGGCGTTCGTCTCCACCAACCTCGTGGGCACCTACACCCTGCTCGAAGCCGTCCGCGCCCACCAGGTGCGCTACCACCACATCAGCACCGACGAGGTCTACGGCGACCTCGATCTAGACGACCCGGCCCGCTTCACCGAACAGACCGCCTACAACCCGTCGAGCCCCTACTCCTCGACCAAAGCCGGCAGCGACCTGCTCGTGCGCGCCTGGGTCCGCTCCTTCGGCGTGGCCGCCACCATCTCCAACTGCTCCAACAACTACGGCCCGTACCAGCACATCGAGAAGTTCATCCCCCGCCAGATCACCAACGTGCTCTCCGGGGTGCGACCCAAGCTCTACGGCGACGGCCGCAACGTCCGGGACTGGATCCACGTCGACGACCACAACGACGCCGTGTGGACCATCATCGACCGCGGCCAGATCGGCGAAACCTACCTCATCGGCGCCGACGGCGAGGTCGACAACCGCACCGTCGTGGAGACCATCCTCGAACTCCTCGACCAGCCCGCCGACGCCTTCGACTTCGTCACCGACCGCCCCGGCCACGACCGCCGCTACGCCATCGACTCCACCCGCCTGCGCACCGAACTCGGCTGGACCCCCTCCTACCTCGACTTCCGCGCCGGCCTCGCCGCCACCATCGACTGGTACCGCGACCACCCCGGCTGGTGGCAACCCGCCAAGGAAGCCGTCGAACAGAAGTACGCCTCCACCGAACGCGTCACCAGCTGACCGGCCCCGAGCGAAGCGAGGCGCCGAGTCGAAGCCACCTGGTGACCTCCATGCAGTCCACTTGGCCCATTCCCAGGGTCGCCGCTTACGGTGGTCGTCATGCGCGTACTCGTGAGCGGAGGCGCGGGCTACATCGGCTCGCACACCGTCATCCAATTGGTCTCGGCCGGACACGACGTCGTCATCGTCGACGATTTCAGCAATGCCAAACCCACTGTCGTGGGTCGGCTCGAGGCGCTGACCGACCGTTCCATCCCCGTCCACGCCTTCGACCTCGCCGACGTCGACAAGACCGAACACTTCTTCGCCCACGAGGACATCGACGCCGTCATCCACTTCGCGGGGTTCAAGGCGGTCGGCGAGTCGGTGGCCAAGCCGCTCGACTACTACCAGAACAACCTCGGCACCACGTTCGCCCTGCTCCGCGCGATGGAACGCCACGATGTGCACACGCTGGTGTTCTCGTCGTCGGCGACGGTCTACGGCGCCGAGCCACAGTTGCCGATGACCGAGGATCTGCCGACGTCGGCGACCAACCCGTACGGCTGGACCAAGGTGATGATCGAGCAGATCCTGCGCGATGTCGCCGCCAGTTCGGACGTGTGGCGCATCGCGGCACTGCGGTACTTCAATCCGGTGGGCGCACATCCGAGCGGGCAGATCGGCGAGGACCCGTCGGGCATTCCGAACAACCTGATGCCGTTCGTCGCGCAGGTCGCGGTCGGCCGGCGCGAGAAGCTGGCGGTCTTCGGCAACGACTACGACACCCCCGACGGCACCGGCGTGCGCGACTACATCCACGTCGACGACCTGGCCGCCGGCCACGTCGCGGCCCTCGACCGCATCAGCACCGGCGAGACCGGCATGTCGACCTGGAATCTCGGTACGGGGCAAGGTGTTTCCGTCTTGGAGGTCGTGCACGCGTTCGAGAAGGCCAGTGGGCGCCCCATCCCCTACGAGGTCGCCCCGCGGCGGGCCGGCGACATCGCCGCGTCCTACGCCGATCCGACCCGGGCGAACGACGACCTGAACTGGCACGCCGCCAAGACAATCGACGACATGTGCGCCGACACCTGGCGCTGGCAGTCGGGCAACCCGAAGGGCTACCCGGACGCCTGACTCGAACCGGCAGGTCCTCGGGCCGGCGCGTGCGGATCGTCGGGATCGACGATCGAGTCGGTGACCCAGCCGATGTAGCGCCGCGCCGAACTGTCCACCACGTCCCGGGCGTTCTCGGCCACGACGACACCGAACGCGTCGTAGAGCCGGTCGAACCGAAGTTCGTTCACCCGGTCGACGATGTGGCGGACGAGCCGCGGTGACAGCGGGATCATGTTCGGGTAGCTGCGCATGAAGGTCACCATGCCGGGTTGCATCACGCCCTTGATGGTGTCGCCGGTCAGCACCGCACCCCGGCCGTCGGCGGCGTCGGGAAGGTGTAGCACCGCGCTGCCGGGGAAATGACCGCCGCACTGGACGAGTCGCACCCCGCCGAGGACTTCGGTGGTGTCCGACCAGAAGCGCACGACGGGGTCGGGTCGGGTGACCCATCGCCGGTCGGAGTCGTTGTAGTACACCGGAACTCGACCGAATCGATGACTGAGCGAGACGCTCGCGCCCACCAGATGGGGGTGACTCGCGGCGATGGCGGCGACCCCGCCGTGCTGCTCCAGCCAGTCGACGAGGGACGGCCCGAGGAAACCCGGCGGTTCCCAGAGGATGTTCCCGTCGGGAGTCGTGACGAGCAGGGCACGCTGCCCGATCCCGACGGAGGGCTGCACCGACAGCGCGGTCAGACCGGGCTCCAGTTCGTGGGCGGTCAGCGCGTTGTCGGCGGTCTCGTCGAGGCGGGTCCAGCTGGGCCCGCTGACCGGAAGCCACTGCCGGTCGTCGTCGCAGATCGGGCACATCGCGGGCGGCGTCTCGCCCGGCGGGAACTCGTTGGCGCAGAACACACACATCCAGGGCCGCATGTCCCGACGCTAGCCCGTGCCCGTGCGTCGAACGGGGTGAATCGCCGCTCCGCTCCGTAAGGAGCGAGACGCGGCCCCACTGCTCCCGAGGAGCGAGACGCGGCCCCACTGCTCCCTAATCCTAAAGAAGCGACCCCATTGCTCCCTGAGGTGTGAGGAGCGATAGCGACGAGCCACGAAGGGCCTGGTGAGACACGTTGCGGAGCCCTTCGTGGCTCGCTTCGCTCGCACCTCAGGGAGCATGAGTTCAGTCGCCCAGGATTGGTCTTTCGTGGCCCACGACGGCCGCCGGGCCGGAATTACTGACGAGCGGAGGCACTCAGGGCGCGGGCGGCGGCGGGTAGACGAGGTCGTTGACGCGGTAGACCACCGCGTCGCCGCGGCGGAAGACCTCGGTCAATCCGGGAGCGCCGTTCTGACGCAACGCCAGGAAGGGGTCGCCCTGGTGACCGCGGGCGGGGTCGGGCATGCCGCGCTGGAACTCCCAGTAACTCGGCGGCGAGTCGATCACGTAGTGCACGTTCATGTCTCGCACGATCTGGTCGATGGCCGGGTCGGCGCCGATCTCCGACACCCCCCAGAACAGGTCGCGCTGCCGCTCGGAGAACTCGTTGGCTCGGTAGAAGGGGAACATCGGGGTGACCCCGGTGACCGGGTACAGCCAGCCAGTGCCCTGGTCGAGGTTGTTGAGGACCAGGACGTCCTGGGCGTCGGGCTGCGCGGCGAGCCACTCGTAGGCGGCGAGATCGTCGGGCCCGACATACTTGCCGCCCCGCTCCTTCGACGCGATCTGCGCGTTCGGCGGATAACGCACGACGGCGGCTCCGGCGATCAGACCCAGCAACACCACGTATGTCGCGGCCACCACCCAGCGCGCCTTCCCCGAAGTCGCCTCGGCCGGTTTCTGACCGTCGGCCGGTTCCGATGCCACGCGGCGTCGGACCAGACCCGCGACGCCGAGCGCGAGAACCCCGATCGCGACGCCGGCCGCCGCGGCCGAGAGGATCGCGACCACGAACGTGAGCCGGTGGGGTGAGTTGTAGAAGTAGCCGCCGATCGCCCCGAGCGGGTACGACAGCGGCCCTAGGGACACCATCGCGTTGGCGGTCACCAGGGCGAACACGAACCATGCGACCAGTCCGGCCCAGCATCGCAGCCGTACGAGCGCGATCAGCCCGAGCAGGGTGACGACGATCAGCGGCCACACCGGGAAGTGGTCGAGCTCAAGCGGGATCGTCCCGTTGAACGCGCCCTTGACGAGCCCGTCGAGGACGCCGATCGTCTCCTCACGGAAGTCGAAGAACGGGAGTTCGTTGGTGTCGGCGACCCGGATGGTGCCCAGGATGACGGGTGCGATGAGGACCAGCGTCACCACCGCCGTGACGGCCAGCGTCGCGAGATCGCGCAGGCGACCGGCGACCGGACGCCACAGACCCTCGCACAGCCACCAGAGGCCGACGATCACGCCGACGACGATCAGGCCGGAGGGGTGGGTGGCGGTCACACCGGCCACGGCCAGCGCGGCCGGCAGCACACGCGATCTGTCCGACACCACGCTCATCACGAGGACGGCGGCGACCGGCGCCAGGCTCACGCCGACCGCGTTCGGCACCGAGGTCAGCTGGACCTCGACGTAGGGCAGGGACGGGAACAGCGCGCTCAGCGCACCCGCGGTACCGGCGATGAGAGCCGACGAGTCGACGTCGTAGCGGTGCCGCGCGAACCAGTAGGCCAGCGACGCGACACCGAGCGGAACGGTGATCGCCAGCACGGCGGGCGAATACGTGTTGTAGAGCTCGACCGGGTCGGCACCGGTCAGCGGGAACAGCAACGCACCCAGCGCATGCCAGGTGTTCGGGTAGTAGTTGAACCCCTGGGTGTCGTAGTTCATCAGCTCGCCCATCCTCATGGCCGAGCCGACGCCCGTCTCGTGGATCCAGCGCAGCGAACTGGCGTGCCACAACGAATCCCACACCTGCGAGATGTTGCCGAGACCGGCGAATGCGGTCGTCGCGATCGGCCGGATACAGGTGACGGCGATGACGAGTCCACCGAGTCCGAGCCCGGCGGCGACGCGCACCATCGCGGTCCGTCCCACGCGGGATTCGCCGTCGGCGTCGGGTACCGGCGCCAGCCGCTGACCCCACCGGGTGAGCAGCAGTGCCGAGTAGACCCAGGCACCGCCGACCGCGAAGACCAGACCCACCAGGGCCGAGACGGCATTCCACTCGAAGCCGACGACGGAGTACAGCACCGTCAGGATCGAGACCAGGGCGAACGTGATGGGTGGACCGGCGGCCAGCGCGACCGGCCACGGGAGGTTCATCCGTCGGCCGACGAACGAGCCGGGCAGGATGAGCACGAGCGCGGTCACGACGACGACCCATGCTCCCAGCATCATCGTCTGCGCCTTTCCACACTCACCCGCTGCACTCCCCGTCGCACCGCGGTGTCACTGCGCGGTGCCTGATCAAACTCTCAGCAGGTTACCGGGTGGTCGATCGACGACGCGTCACCGTGTGCGGGCGGCCCTGGGAGGCCGAGCCCGCCATCGCGGCGGTACCGGGTTCGTCGACGGGCGCACCGTGGCGACGATGTCCGAGGAGAGCGACGATCAGGCTCATCATTGCGGCGACGGCGCCGAAGCCGAACATGACCGGGTAGGTGATCGCCGGCCAGCTCTCCGAGATCCAGGCCAGAACCGCCGGAACCCCGAAGCCGAGGTAGGTCACGCCGTAGAACACGGCGGTGAGACCGGCGAGGTCATCGGGTCCGGCGATGCGCTGCACCTCCAGCAGGCCGACGATCATCGCCATGCCGTATCCGCAGCCGAGCAGCGTCGACGCCAGGAGCGCAACCCATACGGTCAGCACGTGTGCCGCCACGGCTGCGAGGACCATTCCGACCACGAGCACCACGAAGGCGACGATGACACCGCGGAGACTCCCGGGCCGGTCGATCCGCCGACCCAACGACTGGATGCCGAAACCGGCGGACAGGCCGAGGACGCAGCACAGGCCGGCGAACGCGATCGGCGCTCCCGCGGTACGGGCGGACATGAGGGCGGGGACGATCGCGTAACCCGATGCGGCGGCACCGAAAATCCAGGGCGCCAGTGGCAGCACGACGAACAGGAAACGACGATGGCCCGCGGACGGGATGCGCAGGTCGTCACGCAGACGCCCCGGCGAGTCTTGTCTGGGACGCGTCTCCGGCACCAGCACGATCAGGTTCGCCGCGACGACCGCGACGGCGATGTTGATCAGGTACGGCAGCACATGCGGCCACGGCCCCCACTGCGCGAGCACCCCGGCCACCCCGGCGCCGACGCCGAAGCCGGCGGTGAGACTCATGGCCGCGCGACCGGCGCCGGCACCCGTCCGCGCACCGTCGCGGTCCGAGAGTTCCTTGATCCAGCTCCCGCCCACGGCCATCGAGAGACCCAGCGCGATGCCGCTGCACACCCGCCCGGCGGTCAGCAGTGCCACCGACTCCGAGCCCGCGGCCAGCAGTCCCGAGCCGACCGCCGCGAACAGCGGGGCGGGCAGCATGAGTGGCCGTCGGCCCAGCCGATCCGACAACGGGCCGCCGATCAGCAGGGCGGGCACGATGCCCAGGACGTAGGCGAAGAGCAACGCGTCGACGACGACCGGCGACATGTCGGTGATCTGCCGGTACATGACCAGCAGCGGCGTGAATTCGTTGCCGCCCCACGCGGTGGCGAACACGGCGAGCGCGACGGCGGGCCATCCGAAGCGCGCGCGGTCGGCGCTCATGCCGGTGCCCCGGGGAGGTCGTGCCCGGGTAGATCGTGAACCGCGACGAGGTGGCCGGCGAGCAGGGTGTCGAAACGTTCGGCGTCGGCGGACTCGATCGCGTCGAGGAGCGCGCGGTGGTCGTCGAGGATTCGTGCCGCGACACTCGCGTCCCGGTGCACCGACGCCGTCGTCATCCGTCGATGCCGCTCCCCGAGCGTGGTGTAGAAGCCGGACAGCAATGCGTTGTCGCCGGCGGCGGCGATGAGCTGATGGAACTCGGCGTCGATGCGGGAGAACTCCCGGATGTCCGAGGCGTCGGACCGACGATGGGCGTCGAGGTTGGCGCGCAGACTCCGCACGAGTCCGGCCACCGCGCCCGGCCGGCCGACGACCGCACGCACCGCGTGCCGTTCGAGGAGCAGGCGTGCGTCCACGACGTCGCGGATCTCGCGCTCACCGATGGGGACCACGAGGGCTCCCCGTTTCGGGTAGAGACGCATCCAGCCTTCGGTCTCCAACCGCAGGAACGCCTCGCGCACCGGAGTACGGCTCACCGAGCACTTCGCGGCGATCTCACCCTCGCTGATCAGCTCACCGCCGGCGATCGCGTTTGTGAGAATTTGCTCCTTGACCTCGACATATACCCGCTCAGCAGCGGATTCGGACGTCGCATGCAACATAGACACAAGTTGTACCTTATCAATGATCATTGGACACTTCACCTGGGCCGACCCACCTTCCGGAACGATCCCAGACGGTGAGACACTTAATCCGGCCGTAACGAGCGTCACCCCGCTCACACGAGCCCGGCCCGCGTCCGCTGAGCTCACCTGCTCGCGTCGATGCGGATCACTTCTAGCTCGCGGGCAGCGTGGCCGGCGAGACGATGCAACCCGCATTTTCGCGGCTTTTCAGGAGGACCCGTGACGAGCACGGAGGACACACGTATGGGTGAGACCCCCTACACCGAACCCACGATCGCCGACCACCCCATCACCGACGAAGAGATCTTCTTGGCCCACGTCGGCGGCAAGCTCTCGGTGGAGCTGCGCGCACCCATCGACACCCAGCGCGACCTGTCGATCGCCTACACCCCGGGTGTGGCCCAGGTGTCGCGTGCGATCGACACCGATGCGACCCTGGTGAACAAGTACACCTGGACCGATCGCCTGGTCGCCGTGGTGAGCGACGGATCGGCGGTCCTCGGACTCGGCGACATCGGCCCCCGCGCCTCGCTGCCGGTCATGGAGGGCAAGTCCGCACTGTTCCGCAGCTTCGCCGGACTCAACTCGATCCCCATCGTTCTCGACACCCAGGATCCCGACGAGATCGTCGAGACCCTCATCCGACTCCGCCCGAGCTTCGGCGCCGTGAACCTCGAGGACATCTCCGCGCCGCGCTGCTTCGAGATCGAGCGCCGCGTCATCGAGGCGCTCGACTGCCCGGTCATGCACGACGACCAGCACGGCACCGCGATCGTCGTCCTCGCCGCCCTGAAGGGCGCGACGACCCACCTCGGCCGCGATCTCGCCGGCCTGAAGGTCGTGATCTCCGGCGCCGGTGCCGCGGGTGTCGCGTGCGCGAACATCCTTCTGGCAGTGGGCATCTCCGATGTCGTCGTGTTGGATTCCAAGGGCATCGTGTCCGCGGGACGTGACGGCCTGAACGAGTCGAAGAGCGAACTGGCGTCACGCACCAACCCGCGCGGGCTGACCGGTGGCGCGGTCGAGGCGCTCGCCGGCGCCGACGTCTTCATCGGTGTGTCGGCAGGTCTGATCCCCGAAGAGCTCATCGCGTCGATGAACGACGATTCGATCGTCTTCGCCCTGTCGAACCCCGACCCGGAGATCCATCCGGAGGCCGCCGCGAAGTACGCGGCGATCGTCGCGACCGGGCGCAGCGACTTCCCGAACCAGATCAACAACGTCCTCGCCTTCCCCGGCGTCTTCAAGGGTGCGCTCGACGCCGGTGCACGACGCATCAGCGAGGGCATGAAAATCGCTGCGGCCGAAGCCATCTTCTCGGTCGTCGCCGATGACTTGCGCGCCGACCGCATCGTGCCCAGCCCGCTCGACGACCGGGTCGCCCCGGCGGTGACAGCCGCCGTCGCCGACGTCGCCCGCGCCGAGGGGCACTGCTCCTAGGCGCTTTGCCCACCCGCGACTGAAAACCACCCTCTGGCGGGCTACTGACAGCTATCTGTCGGTGGTTCGCCTCTGGAGGGTGGTTTTCGGTACCTCGGCGTCGCTCACCACCCCATGAGTTCCGCCGACTCCTCGGCGATGGCCGGGCCGAGGGTCATCCCGCGGCCTCCGGGGCCGGTGACCGCCCACACCCCGTCCCCGATGGACTCGCGGCACACGATGCGATGGGGCTCGGTGCACTGGCTGTAGACGCCGGCCCAGCGGCGCTGGATCTTTGGCAGCGGCCGCCCGAGCAGCCCCTCCGTCACCTCGACGAGGTGGGCGTAGGGATCCTCCTCGACGTCGAAGGTGAACGGTTCGACGTACTCGTGGGTGTCGCCGATGGTCAGCCCACCGTGCAGGCGCTGCACGCACAGCAGCTGCATCCCGTGGTCGGCGGCGACCGGTCGCTGCGGTTCGGTGCGCCGAAGTTCCTCGAGGGCGGGGCCCGCGAAGCCCGGGTAGTAGCGGAGGCTGTCGCCGTCGGCGATCGAAGTGGTGAGACGTTGCCCGAGTGGTGCCGTCTGCATCATCTGCAATCGGACCCGACGGACCGGCAGCTCGCCGAAGATCTCGCGGAGCAGTCCGCGATGAGTTGCGCCGGGGCACAACACGACACAGTCGCCTGCGTGAACGGCCCCGGTGTCGTCACGAACCGAGGTGCCGGTGATCGCGCGCGCCTCGACGCCCGGAACGAAGGTGTATCGACCCGATCGCTCCAAGCGGAATCGCAAGGCGGGCATCGCCTGTCGGGACTCCACAGCGGCGTCGGACGCGCAGTACAGTCCGGCGAGGTAGTTCCCCTGTAGCGCAGGGTTCTTCTCCGCGACCTCGATCCGGCGCAACAGGGAGAATCCCTGACGCTGCGCGTCGTCGCGGGCGAGCACCTCTTCGGCGACGGCGAGTTCAGCCTCGGTACGTAACAGGGTGATCGAGCCGTTCGCCCGGAAGCCGACCTTCGGGACCTGGGTGCCGATCTGCTCCCAGAGGATGCGGGAGCGCAGCGCGATCTCCAGTTCGGGAGCGGATCGCCCCGAGACCCACACCAATCCGAAGTTGCGGACGGTGGCGCCCCGCGCGCCGAGTTCACGATCCAGATGGATCACCTCGTGTCCACGTTCGACGGCCATCCAGGCGTGTGCGGTTCCGATGATCCCAGCACCGACGATGATCACGCGCATGCGTTCACTTCTCCTCTGTCGAAAGATGGTGTCATTCAGGGCGCGACCGCGACGCGCAGAGCGGCCCCCGGGGCCGGTTGCAACGCACCCTTGATCTGGTCCAGTGGCAGCGGGATGGTCACCAGCTCCGACCACGAGTGACGGTCGACGGTCCGCGCCAGGAAGTCGACGGCCTGCTGTAGATGACGTGGCTCGTAGTTGTGGACCCCGGTGATCGTCCACCAGCGTCGGACCACCTGCTCCGGATCGATGTCCAGCACCGGGCCCGGGGTCACCGAACCGGCCAGCACGAGCGTCCCGGCGACGTCCAGCCGGGTGAGTCCCCGACGGATGAAGTCCGACGAGCCGGTGAAATCGAGTACGACGTCGACGTTCTCGCCGTCGTCGGGCCGCGCCCCGAATCCGGTGGCCTGCTCCACGCGCGCCCGGTCCCGGTCGGCGATCAGGACGTCGGCGCCGCGGTCGGCACACACCGCCGCCGCGGTCGTCCCCAGCATTCCCGCTCCACCGACGAGGACGCGGTGCCCGGACACCTCCCCGGCACGCTCGGCGACCGCCATCACGGTGGCGGTGGCGCAGGCCGCTGGGGCGGCCACTACATCGTCGAGAGCGTCGGGAATACCGACCGACGTGGTGCCAGCCGGCAGCAGAATGTGCGTGGCGTATCCCCCGGACAGCGGCCAATCACCGTCGAACGGTTCATGTCCGACCTTGCGCACCCGCCGGCACTTGGCGGTGACGCCGCGTCGGCACCGATCGCACTCACCGCACGAGACGGTGACTGACCAGACGACGCGATCCCCTGTGCGGGCGGTCGCTCCCGCGCCGGCGTCGACCACCTCACCCACCGCCTCGTGTCCGAGTACGGAGGGGCAGGGCGATTCTCGACGCCCGGTCACGGTGTGCAGGTCACTGCCGCACACCGTGGCCAGGCGCACCCGGACGAGAACCTCGCCGGGACCAACTGCAGGAAAGGGCATTTCGACGATGTCGATCCGATCGCCCCTCCAGACGGCGGCACGGGTCAGACGAGTCGTGAGCGTATCCAACCGGACAACCTCTCGATGGTGTAGACGATGACGAGGATGATGAGCACGATGGCCCCGGCGACCTCGAAGTCGAGGGTGCGGATCGATTCGAAGAGCAGGAAGCCGATACCGCCGGCGCCGACGATGCCGAGCACCGTGGATGTGCGGATGTTGACGTCGAGCAGGTACAAACCAGAGCCGACGATGGACGGCATGGCCTGCGGGATCACCGCAGCGAACAGGGTTCTCCACCACCCGCAACCAACCGCGCGGGCGGCCTCGACGGGCCCCGGGTCGATCTCCTCCACGGAGTCGGCGACGAGCTTGGCGAGGAAGCCGATCGAACCGATTGCCAGGGCGCAGGTTCCGGCCACCGGACCCAGCCCCAGCGCGGCGACGAACACCACCGCGAGAATGAGCTCCGGCACAGCCCGAACGACGAGGATCCAGGCCCGCGCACCCCAGTACACCGCCGTATGCGGAGTGACGTTGCGAGCAGCGAGGATTCCGACCGGGATCGACAGCACCGCACCTATCGCGGTGGACACGACGCCGATCGCGACCGTCTGGAACGCGGCGTCGAACAGGTCGGCGCCCAGAGTGCTGAAGTCGGGCGGGATCATCCGGCCGAACACCTCGACGGCCGGGGGTATCCACGCGATCAGCGCCCACGGCGTGATCTCCAGGACCACCATCGCGGCAACCGTCGCAGCGACCACCAGCAGCCCGAAACCCGTCCGGACGGCGCGTTCCAGACCGGGCCGCATGGGCGACGGCGTCAGCAGCACGCGGCGGATTCCGATGGCCAGCAACTCCATCGCGGCGATGATCACGAGGATAACGAGCACGATGCCGAGGGCTCGCGGATAGATCAGACCACGGAGCGCGTCCTGCAGTGCGAAGCCGATTCCGCCCGCGCCGACGAACCCGAGCACGACCGACATCCGGAGGTTGATGTCGATGCGGTAGACGAACGCCCCGATCCACGCCGGGACACATTGCGGTACGACCGCATTGACCATCTCGCGGACATAGCCGACGCCCGTGCTGCGCACAGCTTCGCGCGGCCCCTCGTCGACCTGCTCGATCGCGTCCGCGAACAGCTTGCCGAGCATGCCGATCGAATGCAACGCCAGGGCCAGGATGCCCGGCAGCACACCGATACCCAGAGCACGGACGAACAAGACCGCGAACAGGAGGTCGGGCATCGCTCGGCAGAACGTGATGATGGCCCGCGCCACCGCCTGGACCGCAGGATGCGGACTGGTGTTGCGAGCGGCCAGGAACGCCAGCGGCACCGACGCGATCGCGGCGAGCACGGTGCCCAGCACCGCCATCAGCAGAGTCTCCAACGCCAGCAAGCTGATCCGGCCGGGATCACCGAGCCGAGGTGGCAGCATCCGCTCGATGAGCGCGACGATGTCCTCGATCCCGTAGATCAGTGTTCCCGGCGCGAAGTCGATCCACCACGCGCAGATCAGCGTGGCGACAAGGCCTCCGACCGCGATGCCGGGCAGGACCGCGCGGTTCCACCCGGGTCGCTTCCGCGCAGACGGGTCCGCCCGCGGTCGATCGAGCAGCGGGGTGTTCATCGGCGTCGCGCCGCGTTCGTCGACGCCGACACCGGGTCGACCCGTCGGTAGACGTCCATCACCTCGTCGCGGTCCAGTCCGACCGTGGAGCGATCCAGAACCTTCTGCCCACTGCGCAATCCGACGATGCGGTGCGCCCATCCGAGGGCCAGGTCCACCTGGTGCAGGGTGCAGAGGATGGTGAGCTTCTCCTCGACGCACACCTGGAACAGCAGATCCATGACGACGCCGGCGTTCTCCGGGTCGAGGGAGGCCACCGGTTCGTCGGCGAGCAGGAGCGTCGGTTTCTGCATCAGCGTGCGTGCGATGGCGACGCGCTGCTGCTGCCCGCCGGAGAGGGTGTCGGCGCGACGGTCGGCGAGGTCGGCGAGACCGACACGGTCGAGGTGCTCGAAGGCCTCCTGGCGCATGTGCTTCGGGTACGTGAGCGCACCGTAGCGCGGGCACCGGAGTCGGCCGAGCCCGCCGAGCAGGACGTTCTCGAGACAGCTGATCCGGCCGACGAGGTTGAAGTGCTGGAAGACGAACCCGACGTCGCGTCGTAGAGCTCGCATCTCGGCGCGCCCGGCGCGATCGACCCGGTGCCCCACGACGTCGACGACGCCGGACGTCGCGGGATGCAGTCCGTTCAGGCAGCGGAGGAAGGTGGACTTCCCGGACCCGGAAAGGCCGAGGAGCACAACCAGTTCGCTGCGATGGACGTCGAGCGACACGTCGTCGACCGCCAGGGTGTTCCCGAATCGCTTGGTCAGACCATCGACGTGGACGACGAGGTCGTCGCCTGCGACCTGCGGATGGACGGCCATCTCAGCTCGCACACTTTTCCGACTTGGTGACGTCACAGACGTGCCGCACACCGGCGTAGTCCTCGTCGGAGGCAGGCACGACGCCCCAGGCGCGCTCGTCGGTGATCAGGCACTCGTCTCCGGAGCAGAATCCCGCCGCTTCCATCGACTCCTTGTTGACCTGCTCGGTGAACACCTTGGTGAGCGTGTCGATGGCTTCCGGGCCCAGCGAATTGTTCGCCGCGAACACCGATCCCGCGATCATCTCCGACTTCCAGACCGTCTTCAGCTGTCCTTGCTGGAGGTCACCCTTCTCGATGAGGGTCTTGTCGACCATCGAGTCGAAGGCGAATCCGGCTTCGCAGTCACCGGAGGCCACCGACAGCGCCGACGCGTCGTGTCCGCCTGCGTAGATCGGGGTGACGCCGGCGGCGAGGTCGGTCTCGGTGCCGGACTTGATCACCCCGGCTTCGATGAGACCGGCGCTCGGGTAGAGGAAGCCGGAGGTGGACCCGGGGTCGACGAAACAGACCGTCTTGCCGGCGAAGTCATCGATGCTGTTGACGGACGCGTTGTCGGCCTTGGCGATTCCGTAGAACTGGTATCCCGGTTCCGCGCCCTTCTCCGACACCACGGCTCCGATCGGGGTGATGTCGGCCCCGTTGAGGCCGGCGACGACGTAGGCGAAGGGACCGAAGAAGGCGAGGTCGACGTTGTCGGCGATCATCCCCTCGACAACGCCGGCATAGTCGGATGCCTGCACGAACTCGACCTTCGACCCGGTTTCCTGTTCGATCACCTTGATGACCGGGTCGTAGCTGGCCTTGAGATCGGAGGAGTTCTCGGCCGGGATCGCGGCGAGGGTGAGGGTCTCGGGAAAACCATTGTCGTTGACCGCTTCCGAATCGCCGCCGGAACATCCGGCGAGGACGAGGGCGGTGGTGGCGAGGGCGGCGGTGATCGCGAGCGGAGATTTACGGATCATCATCGGGGGTCAGCCTTTCGGGACGTTGCGGGGTCGGTTCGAGGAGCGGGTCAGGGGGCGGTGATCAGAGCGGGGAGATCGGCGACCGACGCGAGCACCCGATCGGCACCCGCGGCGCGCAGGGTGTGCTCGTCGTGGGCGCCGGTGAGCACGCCCACGGCCAGGCCGGCGCGGGCGCGCCGTGCGGTGTCGATGTCGCTCGACGTGTCGCCGACGACGACGACGTTGGCCATGTCGTCGACCTGCGCGGTGAGAGCGGCGGCGAGTACGAGGTCCGGGTACGGGCGACCGCGCAGTCCGGCGGTGGGAGCGAGGACCTGGTCGACGACCTCGGCCCACCCCAGTGAGTCGAGAATCCGCTGCTGGGTGGCCGGGCTGAACCCGGTGGTGAACGCGGTAGTGATCCCGCGCGATCGCAGGTCCGCGAAGGTCTCCGCCGCTCCCGGGATCGGCTCGACACCGTCGTCGATCAGTTCTCCGTAGGCCTCTTCGAACGCTTCGTTGGCCCGGCGGGCCGCGTCGTCGGAGCCGAGAAGCGCGCGGAACACCGCGATCTTGGACTGTCCCATCGTGTCGAGGACGTAGGTGCGGGCGCGGTCGCGTTCCACGCCCTCGGCCGGGATGCCGACCGCGGTCGCGGCGATCTCGAACGCCTGGGTGACGAGCCCGTCGTCGACAATCGTCGTGCCGGCCATGTCGAAGACGACGAGTTGGACGGACGAGGTGCCGTCGTGTGAGGTGGTTGTCCCCGCAGGTTCCGAAGCGGGCTCGGTGAAGTCATCGGTTGTACGCATGCGCCCAATGTCGCGTTTGGTATAGACCAATTCGGGTGTCTTACCCCAACGCAAGGTGAACACTCCGTTGCCATTTGGTCTAGACCATTTTTTGCTATGTTGGTCGCATGACCCTGTCCGAGCAACCGCGCGTTCTCAAGCACCAGGTGGTCAGGTCCCGGCTGGAGGAACTTCTGGACGACCTCGTCGAGGGTGATCCCTTTCCCGCGGAACGTGAACTCGCCGAGAGCTTCTCGGTCTCACGCGAGACCATCCGACAAGCACTTCGAGAGCTGTTGCTCGACGGCCGGATCGAGCGCCGCGGCCGGATGACCGTGGTGGCGGGACCCAAGATCCGGCAACCGTTGTCGATCGGCTCCTACACAGAGGCAGCCCGCGAGCGCGGGATGGAGACCAGTCGCATCCTGGTGGGATGGACGAATCTGACGGCCGACGCGGTGCTCGCCGAGCACCTGGCGATCGCCGTCGGCGACCCGGTCATCCAGCTCGAGCGTGTCTTCACGACCGACAAGGTACGGGTGGCACTGGAACGGACACGCCTGCCGGCCTTCCGGTACCCCGACCTCGAACGCGACTTCGAGGTGACGTCGTCGTTGTATGCCGAATTCCGTAGGCGCGGGGTGCGTTTCGGGCGTACCGAGGACACCATCGAGACGACGTTGCCCGACGCGCGTGAGGCCGCTCTGCTCAACGTCGACGCTCGTACGCCGATGTTCTTGCTGAACCGCTTGTCCTACGACAAGGACGACGTCCCCATCGAGTATCGGCGTTCGCTGTACCGGGGCGACCGGATGGCGTTCACGCAGACGATGTACGCCGACTGATCAGTAGTTCTGGTCCTGCCAGGTGCACAGGCACACCTCGTTGCCCTCGGCGTCGGCGAGAACCCAGGAGGCCGGGGCGTACTCGTCGGTGAGGAGTTGGCCGCCGGCGGTGATGGCCGACTGCAGCCGCTCGTGAAGTTCGTCGGTCGGGATCCACAGGTCGACGTGCATCCTGCTCCGTTGGGGGCGAGGTTCGTCCATCTGCTGGAACCAAACGCTGGGTAGGCGCCCGGCCGGATCGACGAGGTCGACGGGTTCGCGATCGGCCGCGTCGCCGTAGCCCAGGACTGCTTTCCAGAAGGGCCTGATGGCCGGGATGTCGAGGGCGTCGATGGCGAGGTTGAACTGGGTGACGGGCGCGGACACCGGCTCGAGGCCGAGGTCGGCGGCGATGCCGGTGATCCGGTTCGCCAGGGCGACATCGGCTTCCGTGAGCTGGTGCGCGCTGTGCGTGGTGAGCACGAGATGCACCGTGCCGTAACGCAGGTCGATGTCGGGGTGGTGGTTCGCCTCTTCGGCGGCGTCGATGATCTTGGCGACGAATTCACCGCCCCGCACCATCGATCCGGTGTTGTAGGCGGCGGCGAGTCTGTCGGCGATGACACGCCAGGGATCGGCGACCATCTCGGCGGCCTCGGCGGTGGTGAGCGGTGAGCGAGTGGACCCGGTCATGTCGCCCCATGCTGCCCCGTTCCGGTGGATTGCGAAAGGGGGCGCGCCTCAGTGCCTGTTGGTGGTCGCCGCCGCCAGTGTCGCGATCGCCTGGTGCGTCGCCGGGAGGAGCCCGCGGCGCGCCTCCTGGTCCAGGGCGGTGCCGGCCCCGATGACCGGGTCGTAGTCGAGCCCGATGACTCCGCCGACCGCACCGAACACCACGTTCACCAGCATGTCGGCGAGTCCATCCTGATGGGTGGCCGCTAGTTGGGCGGAGATCACGACGATCGTCTTCTCCAGCACCCCGGCCCGGTCCCATTCGGTGAAGACGACCCGGGCGCGGTTGAGCAGGTCGGGTCGTGCCGCGACGACGAGTACCGGAGTGAGGTTCGGGAGGTCGTCTTCGGCGAGTTCGGGCAGCAGCGTGAGCGGATGCGCGCCGGCGTCGACGACGGGAACCGCGCCCTGCCGCCACGTCTCGACGACGGCGTCGGTGACCGTCGCCTCCTCGGGCGGAAGCCACAGACCCGTGCCCGACGCCGTGCGCAACAGTTCGGGGTTACCCGACCCGCAGAGCCGCAGCTCGATGTCGCAGTCGTTCCCCGACGCATCCACCCACCACGAGAGAAGGCCGAGCGTCGACGACGCCCGATGCTCCGCGAGCAGCGCCGAAACAACCGACGTGCCAACGCCTCCCGCTGTCCCGCACACGACGACGGCCCGCTCGGCCCAGGCCTGCGGGTCGCCGTCGCGTGGTGTGGTCGGGTTGGTCATGTGGATTCAGGGAACGAGCATGTAGATGGTCGAACCGTAGCCGGAAGGGACTCGAACAGGACTATTGGGCGAAAACCCACCGAACCCAAGGCTGACTGGACCTGAGCCGGTGTTGATCTCCCAAACCTTCTTCTCGCCCGGACGCGGGCCGAACGTTGCGGTAACCCACTTTTCCAGGTTGTAACCCCGCACGCTGGTGTAGTAGTTCCCAAACAGCACTCGGCAATTCGGATTACGCTTCCAACTCGCCCCAGCCCCGGTGAACCCGTGCGACCGCACCGTGACCCTGACTACACCCCGCTTACCCTTCGGCGCATCCACAGTCGCGTTAACCGCACCCCGGCAGTAGGAGTGGTCGCCAAATATCCCGAAGTTGTAGCCGGTGGTCGAAACCTGGGGAATCGGAGCCGCAGACGCCTGACTGACGCCCGCCATGCACAACGCGCCAACGATAAGGCCGACAAACATAGTCGCGAGTAATCGTTTCACTTGATCCCTCCTTACCTTCTGCGGGCGCTCAGTTACGGGACCAACAGGTAGAAACCCGCCCCGTACGACTGGGGTGAGGCGATCGGGCTGTTAGTCGAGTAGGCAGTTACGCCGAATACGACTACACCCGAACCCGTATGGACGTCCCAAGTCTTGCTCTCACCGTGTCGCGGCCCGAAGCCAGCTCTCACCCACTTCTGAATGTTGAGTCCTCGACCGCTTGTGTACGTTGTCGCGAAGAGGACTCGACACCTCGGATTCTTCCTCCATCCCGGGCCGTCGCCTGTGAACCCGTGCGACCGTGCAGTTACTCGAACCACGCCGGGCTTCCCTGCCGGCGCATCGAGACCGATGTTGACAGCTCCGCGGCAGAAGGAGTGGTCACCAAAGGTGCCAAAATTGTTCCCGGTCGTTGATAGCTGGGGAATGGGGGCTGCGGTTGCGTGACCACCGCCAGCAACCGTAGCGAAGCTTGCCAAGACAAGCGCGACCACAAAGATCAAGAGCTTTTTCATTCAGATCCTTCGTGCAACAGATCGACGCCTACGGCACCGTCATGAAGAAGGAGGGTCCAGCAGGGGATTGCAGGACGCGAACGGCACTGTTGACGGCATATGTAGTGATGCCCATCCAAGCGGGGCCGGAGCCGGTCACGACGTGCCACGTCTGCTTCTGCCCTGGTTTCGGCCCGAAAGAACCAACCGTCCACTTCTCTATATCGATCCCTCGGACACTTGTGACAGCGGAGCGAAATAGGAAGCGGCAATTCGGATTCCGATTCCATGAAGGACCCTGACCCGAGAATCCGTGTGAAGTCGCGGTGACCTTGACAACGCCACGTTTCTTAGCCACGGCGTCGACTCTGTATGTAATAGCACCGCGGCAGAAAGAATGGTTACCAAACGTACCGAATGTCGTGCCGTTTGTACTGAAGTTCTGCAACGGCGCAGCAGACGCCTGGCCCGCGCCGACAATGACACCTAAAGTAGCGATTACGACAACGAACACGGATACGATTGCCTTTTTCACTTCACAACCTCTTTGCTGATCGACCGAGATTAACGTAATCCTTCGCGCGCTTCATATCATTTCCTAGCAGCGCTAGCGTGGTCGGCCTCGCCGGGCCACTGCACGTCACTACCCGGGACCGCATCCTTGAGAGTCTCGGATTGCGCCCGCGTCCAGTCACGGACTGATCGTTCGACTTGAGGCCCGAACACCGCGTAGGGCGAGCGTGCTTGCATGCCAGACCATTTGAAGGTCGAGGCTCCGACGGTCGCATCGACGTCACCGCGATGATTTACCACGTAGTCAACAGCCGGCAGTCCAGAGCGACGCGCATGGTCCGATGTCAGGTGGAATTCGAATTGGTTCGGGCCAGACTCGGGCAGCGCGTGCCGCGGGCCCTGCTGACGCCACGGCTCGGTTGGGTCGGCACCCGGGTCGCCCGCCCCGAGCGAGTACGCCAGTAGGCCACCTGCAGTACCCCCAATAGCGGCACCGACCACAGCCCCCGCAGCTCCAGCTCCGATTCCACCAACCGCTGCGCCTATTCCAGCTCCACCGAGTGCGTTAATGCCCGATGTAGCACCACCCGTCGTGACGGCACCGACTATCGCACCCGCCACCGCACCAATCGGGGCGCCAACCACCGCGCCCACAACAGCCGACGGAATACCAAGCGCGACAGCACCAGCCGTGCCACCGGCCATGACGCCGATGATCGTCGCGGCCGCACGACGAGTCGCCTCATCCTCAGGAACACCAGCAGAAATCAGTCCCTGCGCGATCTTCGCCTCGCCATAGGCCGACCACGCATTGATCGAGTTCACATCACGCTTCGACATCCCCTCCGGAATGTCAGTGACGAAGTTGCCCACACGGATCTTCTCCGGCGGCGGCGCGATCGGCCGAACCGGCGGAGCAACCCGCGGAGCCACCCGATTGTTGATCAACGGAGTGTAGGGCTCGTCATACGAATACGACCCAGGCGCGGTGTACGCCTGATAAGGCGCCTCCACCGGCGGCCCCGGAATACTGCCCGGCCCCGGAACCACGACCGGCTCGACCGTCGCCTCAGCACCGGCACCACCATCCGGCGACACATCACTCGGACTCGTGCCACCCTGCCCCGGAGCCGTGTCGCCCGGACTCGTGCCACCCTGCTCCGGCACCGCAAACGCCGCCCCGGCGCCCGCAGTGATCGACACCGCGACCACCGCCGACGTCACCGACAGCAATGGACCACTCGGCACCCGACGCTTCCGATGCCGACCCCGACTATGACTCATTACTCGACTACCTCTCTGGTGCGCCCACGGCGGGCGAGATCTCACTCAACGGATCGGATGGACTGGATGTAGGACTTGCCGCCGATGGTCGTCGTGCGGATGACCTGGCGGTAGGTGATGGGCGCCGCGTCGGGCTGCAGTTCGGTGAGCACCACCGAGTACTCGCCCGGGCCGCGCTCGGCGACCGTCAGACAGTGCCGGGTACCGAGTGGACGCTGATTGATGTACTGCTGCATCACGTACTCAGAGGCCACCGCGCCCGGCGCCGCGGCCGCCCGTGCCGCCCTCGCCGAGCGCAGAACGTAATAGGCGTGGTTGAAGGCGCGGATCGCACCGGCACCCGACTCTTGATTACCGGCATCGTCGCCGTCGGACACCGTCGTCCCCGACCCCACCGGGCGCTGCGTACAGACGGGCTCGCTCGCCACAGCGGACGTGGACGGCAACAGCGAATCGGAGGCGTCAGCGGTGGACGTCGATGCCGTCGTCGATGCGGGCTCGCCGCCGCGCGTCAGGACCACACCCAAGGCTGTGGCGACAATCACAAGAATCGCTGCTGCCGCACCTGCGATTCGCAGTGGTGAACCGAGACGTGCGGGCTTCTCACCGCGTGCGGCCGATCCGCTCTTCCGCTTCGCACGGACCGACTTTTCCGCCTCCGCCAGGAACGCGTCAAGCTCCGACGCCGGGCGCGGCGCGACGACCTGAGGTGCCGCGGCCACTGGCCGGACCGGCTTCTCGAGCATCGGAACCGGGCGCTCGAGAACGGCCACCGCGGACGGCTGCGAGGCCACCTGAGCTGGGCCGACGGAGCGGTATCGGGCCAGGTGAGCGGCCAGATCGGCGGCTGGCGTCGCGTCGGAAGCGGGCGACGGCGGGACGTCGGGGAACCACAGTGCGGAAGCGCGCGGCGGCACCAAAGATCCCTCCCCCCGGCCGGTGATCATGTCGTCGTGAAGTTGCACTCAACGACGGCACGACGCAGGGGGTCCCCCGATGACGTCGGCATATGCCGTCGCTGACCTCGGGACACCCTACAACAGCTCTCAGGACGTTCTCAGCTGTCATCCACAGGGGTGACACGCGATCCTGCCGCTGCGAATTCATGCACACAGATGTCGCGCTGACTAGGGTCGCGAGTGTGCTTCTCACGGCCGCAGTCGCCCGCGGGGTCGCGGACGGTACCGTCGACCTCGCCTTCCGGCGATGGGGCCATCCGCGCATACATCCGGGTTCGAGCTTCGTCGCGCTGACTCACGTCATCGAGGTGACGTCTCTGGAACGCGTCGACCCCGAACGGATCACGCGCGACGAGGCGCGGCGCGCAGGATACGACGATGCCGACGCCGTCCGGGCCACCCTCTGCGTCAACGTCCACAATCCGACCTACCGCATCGGACTGCAGTGCATCGGCGAGGACCCGCGCATCGCCCTACGCGCCGACGACGATCTCTCCGACTCGGACGTGGAGGAGATCCGAACCCGCCTCGACCGGATGGACGCCCGGTCCAAGAACGGGCCGTGGACCCGCGAAACCCTCGACATCATCGCGCGCCGCCCGGGCGTGGTGTCGACCGACCTCGCGGCTGAACTCGGCACCGACCGAGCAGGATTGAAGCAGGACATCACCAAGCTCAAGAAGCTCGGGCTGACCGACAGCCTCGTCGTCGGGTACGAACTGTCGCCGCGCGGCGTCGAGTTCCGGCGTCGCGACCGCGACTGAGGTCACCGAACATCCGACGGCGACGTGTCGACGTGGGCATCATCAAGTTCATGCCCAGCGCACACCCGGCCCGTCACCTGCTGCGCGCCAAGGATCTCGCGGACGTGCGATTCGCCGAGCCGCTGACGGTCGACGACATGGCCGCCGCGGCGAAACTGTCCCGCGCCCACTTCTCGCGGGCCTTCGCAGCCGCATACGGACAGTCGCCACACGCGTATCTGCAGACTCGACGACTGGAACGGGCAGCGGCCATGCTGCGAACGACAGACCGTACCGTCGCCGACATCTGCATGGCGGTGGGTCTTTCCAGTGTCGGTTCGTTCACCACGAGCTTCACTCGCGCATTCGGCAAGACGCCGACCGCATATCGGGATTCGTTCCCGCCCGCCTCCACGTACGCACGGATACCGGCATGCGTTCTGCGCGTCTACTCGCGCCCGGCGCCGACGAGTCGGACCGAGTACCCCCCCGGGAAGTGAAGCAACACGCGACGGACCAGGTGAGGACAGCACACGGGGAGAAGACCTCGACGGCCGCAGCGACCTACGTTGATCTCACCACCGCGACATCCCCCAAGCGAAGGAAGACAACATGATTCGCATCGCCAGCGCCCAACTGTGGGTACACGACCAGGACGAGGCGCTCGACTTCTGGACGTCGAAGGTCGGGCTCGAGATTCGATCGGACGCGTCCCTGCCCGAGATGGGCGGATTCCGTTGGCTCACCGTCGGTCCGCCCGAACAGGACGACGTGAGCATCGTGCTCATGGGCATCCCCGGCCCACCGGCCATCGACTCCGGCGTCGCCGAGGAGATCCGCAGCCTGATGTCGAAGGGTTTCGCCGGCACGGTCTTCCTCACCACCGACGATTGTCGGCGGGACTATGAGGCCCTGGCCGCGCGGGGCGTCGAGTTCACCGAGGAACCCGAAGAACGGCCGTACGGCATCGACGCGGGTTTCCGCGACCCGTCGGGAAACAGTGTTCGCCTGACGCAACTGGCCGAGGTACTCGCCTAGACCGCCCGGCGTTCCGGCAATCGCGGGTCGCGTCGCCGCGTCGTCGGCGACAATCCGACCATGAACAGCATCCGATCCGGAGTCACGGCGGCTGTGCTCGCGCTCGCCGCCGCAGGTCTGTGCCTCGTGGCCGGCACCGCGAACGCCGCGCCGTTCCCGGTGATCACGGATGCGCCGACTGCCATCGCCTCTCGATATCTCAGCCCGGCAACCGAGTCGCCCGCCGGCGCCAACCGCTTCAGCTGCCGCGACCGGGACGGACGCAATCCGGTCGTGCTGCTGCACGCGACGGCCATGAACCAGAGTGCCAACTGGGCCTACCTCGCGCCGACTCTGGCCAACGCGGGGTACTGCGTCTTCAGCCTGACCTACGGCCAGACCAGTTGGAGCGGCAACACGGGAGGGCTGGGCAACAAGGAGCAGTCCGCCCGTGTGGTCTCGGCTTTTGTCGGACGGGTTCTGGCTGCCACCGGTGCCGAGAAGGTCGATGTCGTCGGCCACAGCCAGGGCGGCGCCATCGCCCAACTGGTCACCCAGCTACCGGGCCGCGCCGACCAGGTGGGCACCATCGTCGGCCTCTCCGCCTCGAACCGCGGTTACTCTCGCGTCGGCTCGACCACTGACCGGCTCCCCGCGCGAGCGCCTGGACAAAGCTACTGGGGACCGACTCATCCGACAATCCGGTACGTCAACCTCGCGACGCGGTACGACGAGATCTCCACTCCTTACGCGCTCACGTTGATGCCACCCGGCCCCAACATCACCAACGCGCTGGTCCAGGATGTGTGCCCGGCGTCGAGGATCGGGCATGTCGGGATGGCCTACTCCCCGACCGTCGCTGCGCTCGTCCGCAACGCACTCGATCCGCAGCGTCGGGTGCCGGTCGTCTGCGGTTCCGACTTCCCGGGTTGACCTGGGCCCTCTGGCTTCGACGACCCGAGTTTTGTTCGATCCCCGACCCTCGCTAGACTCGTCTGCGCTGCCTCGCGTAGCACGCCGCCCTAGCTCAGTCGGTAGAGCAATTCACTCGTAATGAATAGGTCAGGGGTTCGATTCCCCTGGGCGGCTCCATCTCCTCCCGGCCACTCATGCCTCGGTTCTGGCCCACCCCTGCGTCGTCAGAAATCCGCCGCGCGGCCGCCTCGACGCACTGACCGCAGGCCGTTTAGTTCACTCGTTCAACCAGGAACAGGCGGGCGTGTGGCAGCCCCGCGGTGCGCGACCCCCGTCGACCGACCCTGCGAACGCAGCCCTGGGCATCATTGGAACAATAGAGGCCACTCCGACTGTTCCTTATTTTATCTATCTCCGTCTCTGTATAACATAGGCCATACAGGCCACCCCGCTTTTGCGTATGGATGCGGAGATAGATCAAGTGTCATACAGAACGCTCAAGTCCGTCTTCCACCAGCGCGATCAAGTCGGCGCCGACGCTGAGGAACGGGTCCGACGCGAGTCTCCCGCCGCCCTCCGCTGGGACTTGATGATCGGCGAGTACCCGATGTTCGCGCTGCTGACCCCCGAGATCGCAGTGCTGATCGAACGAATCATGAGCTTTGAGCCGAAGATTCAGTCCGAGTGGAAAGATCTGCCAGGACGAGCACGGACCCACTATCTCCATCGCATGGTCATCGACGAAATCCAAGCGACCAACGAGATCGAACAGGTCCGTTCGACCCGACAGGAGATCGGTGCTGCGATCAGGGCCGTCCGGGCGCGACAACCCATCGAAGACAAGCGCTTCGCGGAGATGGCGCGTCTTTACCTCGACATCGGCAACGACGAGGCCGAAAGTCCGCATACGCTGGACGACATCCGGGCTGTCTACGACGCGGTGACCGCGGGAGAGATCCGTGATGAAGACGCTCCCGATGGGCGGCTGTTCCGGCAGGGACCGGTATCGATCGAATCCGGGACCAAGATCGTGCATACCGGAGTCGTGCCCGAGTCAGCGATCGACGCAGCGCTCACCCTGATGCTGAGCCAGGCGCGCGACGATTCGGTCCCCCAACTCATCAGGGCCGTGGCTGCGCACTTCATCTTCGAGTACACGCACCCGTTCTACGACGGCAACGGCCGAACCGGGCGCTACCTTCTCGCACTCGACCTCCGACAGGTGATCGCTCCGTACGCGAGCCTCGCGCTGTCGGCGACCGTCGCCGACAACAAGGACCGTTACTATCGCGCGTTCGCGGACGTGGAGAATCCACTGAATCGCGGGGATCTGACGCCTTTCTTGATCAGAATGTTGGAGATCATCGCCGAGGCACAACATCGGCTGCTGCTCGACCTCTCCGAACGTCGGCAGAAGATCGAGGCGCTCAGGGCACGCCTTCGCGATCTGGTTGATGACGAACAGTTTCCGCTCAGCGTAGGGCTCGACCGCGAGTCGTCACCGCCGATAAGTCCTGACGACTTCGGCGCGATCTTGTACACCCTCGGCCAGGCCTACTACTTCGATGTGAACCGCGCCGTCCGATCGAACACCCTGGCCGACGTGCTGGGAAGATCCAGTCAGTTCGTCCGACCGCGACTCCAGCTCTTGGACGACGCCGGGATCATCGAGACCGTCACGAGGAAACCGCTGCGTTTCCGGCTCACCCAGCGGGTGGCCGCGCTGCTGGATCTGGAAGGACCGTGATCTCCAGTAGCTGACCCTCCGAGTAGATGTCCCGATTTGTGTCATTCAGACGACAGCGAGCAGCCCACTCGTCGTCTAATATCTGATCGACAAAGAGGGGGCCCAGGGGTGGCAGGATATCGGCGCGGCACACGACGCGCCGTCGAGAACGACGGCGTCGGTCCTCTTCGACGACCCTCGGGCCTCTCCAACGCCTCTCTCACCCTCGGCGCGCTCTCGCTGGCCACCGTCATCCCGACCGCGGTCGCATCGATCAACGTGACCCCCCTGGTCCACGCTCTCGCCGCGCCGGACACCGTCCAGGTGGCCACCGAATCGACCACCGGGTGGAGCCAACCGATCCCGTTGTCGCCGGGCGCCGGCGGCCCCGCTGCCCCGTCCGTCGCTGCGACACCGACTGGTGGGCCGGCCGCTCCCATGACACGCGACCTGTCTTCCACGGGTACACCGAGAACGCTGGTCATCGACTTTCCGCACTCGGTCGGCCCCATCATCGCCGGCGGTCCCCGAACCCGCGCAGTGTTGTCGACGGAGCTCGACGACGAACTCAAAGAACGTGCGGTGCAACAGAACCTGGCGGTCATGACCGTCATCGCCGGACTCGACGCGAACAGTCCGTTCGTCGTCTACACCGGCGACGCCCAGGGCTCCGGCGGGCCCGGCGCGCCCGGTGTACCCGAGGGCGGCACCAGCCTGACTCCGCCCCCGCCGGGTACCGACGGGCCGGTCATCGTGCTGGTGTCGGATCCGCGCGGGCCGTGGAGCATTCGAGTCTGGCTGGAGACCATCCCGCTCGTCTCGGCACTCCTGAAGTCGATCGGATGGAAGGTCGACCCGCCCCGGACGGACCGCCCTGTCGAGACGCCACGTCCCGATGCCGGCACGGGCAGCGAGCCGGAGGTCACCGAACCACCCCGCGGACGGCCCATCGAGCCGACCACCGACCGTGGCGACACCACATCCGACGCCGGAGCCGATGCCGAGACGCCCAGGAACACCGTCGAGACACGGGACGTGGGCCGGGAAACCCTGCGGGACATCGTGGTCGACGATGACCAGGACTTGCCGACCGAGTCCGCCGATGTCGAAGACGACGGGGACACCGGATCGGATTCAGGCGAAGCGGGCGACGACGGTCCGTCCGAGGGTTCGGGCAACTCGCGATCCGACTCGACGAGCGGTGACCGTTCCGGCGCGGGCGACGACAGCGACTCTTCCGACCACGGTGGTTCCGACAGCGGATCCTCGGAATCCGCCGCCTGATTCGTCGTCGTAGATCAACTGCTCAACCGAACACGGACCCGAGTGGTGCTGCCGAGTCGGGCGACAACGGCGAGGTCAGCATCACCGGCCCCTGCGCCATGAATCGTGGAGTCGTACCACGATGTTCGTCGGCCGCGTGCACGGTGAACGGATGGACCACGTAGACGTCACCGGGACTGCCGGTCGCGTAAGCGACGCGACGCTCGCGACTCGCGGCGTCCAGTAGCGGACCGGCGTCGAAGGGGCTCATCCCGTCGTCGTCGAGGACGGCGACTGCGTCGCGATGTGACCCCACCCGGATGCGTGTCGGTGCGTCGGTCGGTCCGACTTCGGAGAGCAGGGTCAGGATCAGCACGGTGTGGGGCCGTCGACTCACCACCCACGATCCGTCCTCGCGCGGTGTGTTGGCGTCGATGTGCCAGCCGCGGTCATCGACCGTCGGCGGCAGCGGGAAGCGGACCGGTATGTTGCCCAGGGCGCCGCGCGGTGTCCAACCGCCGACGCCACAGATCGCATCGAGCGCCTCGGTCAGCTCCGGACTGTTCGCGAGCAACCCGAATGGGCCGGCCCCCACCATGTCCGACGCCCAGCGCACCGGATCGGTCCAGGCGTCCGGGTCGTCCTCGGACAGACCCAGCTGAGCCCACAATCCTGCCCGCGCCCGGTCCGCGGCCTCGCGCAGCGACGGACGCTCGATCTTGAGGAAACCGTCTGCGCTGAACCTGTCGACGTCGATCACCGTCGCAGCCTCCCACCATCGGGCGTCTCCCGCGAGCGATTTTCGCCGCACCAAGGGCGGCAGATCACGAACCGTCGAGAAGCTCACGGCCGCAGGCCCTCTGGAATCGACTACGGGAGAGCTTGGTCGATCAGGACTTCGGCGGCAGCTCGTGCATCGTCGGCGGCACGCGCCGAGCCCGCGATCGCCGCCGTGGTCTGGGCCCCCTCGGCGAGGATGGACAGCTGCGCGCCGAGGCCGTCGGGGCCTCCCAGTTCGGCCACCAGACCCGCGACGTAACGCTGGAAATCAGCTTTCTGCGCACGGACCGCGGCGGCGACCGAGGGCATCTCGGCCCCGAGTTCGCCGTAGGCGTTGATGAACGCGCACCCGCGGAACTCGTCGGTGCCGAACCACTGGAGCAAGAAGTCGAACACGGCGAGCAACCTCTCCCGCGGTGTTGACAGCCCCTCCGCGCACGCGGCGATCCCGCTGTTCCACTGCCGGGTCCGATCGTCGAGCACCGCGAGGATCAACGCCTCCTTCGACGGGAACATCGAGTAGATCTTCTTCAGCGACACCCCCGCCGCATCGCGGACCTTGTCCATCCCCACCGCGTGGACCCCGTGCGCATTGAACAGCTGGTCAGCGGCGCGGACCACCTGCTCGCGTGGGTCCACGGCGTCGGTCACCTCGATCTCCTCTACTGCCGGTTCCCGGCTGGGGGTTGCGCGGGGAACGATCGTTCTCTAGTGTAGCAATCACCGGTGAGAACGATCGTTCTCCCGCCCGCCGCATCGATTCCGATCCCGATCGGGTCGCCTCAACAGAGAGAAGTGATCGCAATGGGCTACATCAAAGTCGGCACCGAGAACTCCACCGACGTCGAGCTGTACTACGAAGATCACGGCACCGGCCAGGCCGTCGTGCTGATCCACGGCTATCCGCTCGACGGCAACAGCTGGGAACTGCAGGCGCGCGAGCTCATCGACGCCGGCTACCGCGTGATCACCTATGACCGTCGCGGGTTCGGGAAGTCGAGCAAGGTCGGCACCGGCTACGACTACGACACCTTCGCCGCGGACCTGAACACCGTCCTGGAGACGCTCGATCTCCGCGACGTCATCCTCGTCGGATTCTCCATGGGCACCGGCGAACTCGCCCGTTACGCCAAGAACCACGGCATCGATCGGGTCGCGAAGTTCGCGTTCCTGGCGTCGCTCGAACCGTTCCTGGTGAAGACCGACGACAATCCCGAAGGCGTCGACCGGTCCGTCTTCGACGGTATCGCCGCGGCCGCCAAGGAGAACCGCTACGCCTGGTACACGCAGTTCTACAAGGACTTCTACAACCTCGACGACAACCTCGGCACCCGCATCACCCAGGAGGTCGTCGATGCGAACTGGAACACCGCGGTCGGCAGCGCGCCGGTCGCCGCCTACTCGGTCGTCCCCGCCTGGATCGAGGACTTCCGCGAAGATGTTGCCGCAGTGCGCGACTCGCGCAAGCCGACCCTGATCCTGCACGGCACGGCCGACAACATCCTGCCCATCGACGCCACCGGACGCCGCTTCCACCAGGCCGTTCCGGAGGCCGAGTACGTCGAGATCCCCGACGCCCCCCATGGCCTGCTCTGGACTCACGCCGCCGAGGTGAACGAGGCGCTGCTGAGGTTCGTTCAGAAGTAAGCGGCCCGGGCGAGTTCGCCCAGCGAGCACACCCGCGTGACAGCAGGACGGCCGCCGGATGGATTCTCCATCCGGCGGCCGTTTGCCGTCTGCTTCCCTACCGCGACTCGCCCTCGACCGGCGCCGAATCGTCGGCACTCTCGTCGGACGTCTCGGCATCCTTGTTGTCGGCGAGGGGGTCGTAGCCGGGAACACCCTCGAGCACCGTCAGTTCCTGATCGATGGCGGCCGAGACGGCCTTGGCATCTTCCTTGATCTTGCGGATGAAGTCCGACATCGCTCGCTCCTCGCTCATCGTCCGGCCGCGGCACGCGACCCTGACCTCATGATAGGTCGAGGCCCGCGTCACCCTCCGGCGATCGGAGTCCGGGCGCGCGACCGATCAGTCCCGGAACATGTCCGCGTACGACGACGACAGCGCCGGGTAGTAGGCGTCCCAGTCGACCTCGGCGACGCTACGGCCGGCCTCGGCCGCCACCAGACGGTCGAGGTAGTACTCCCATCCCGGGCCCACGTTCTCGGCCATGTCGGCCGTTGGCAGTCCCTGAGCGAAGGTCAGTGTCGTCGTTCCGTGGGCTTCGGCCAGGTCCAGTTCCAGCCGCCACACGTCCTCACCCCCGTCCTGGGCCGGGGATTTCGATTCGACGACCAACCGGCGCGGCGGATCGCATTCCAGGATCGTGAACCGTTCGGACTCCACGTCGTCGCCCTCGGCGGTCATCCGGAAGTCGACGAACCCGTCGGCCGGATCGCCCGCCCACGTGCCGATCCAGCGTTCGAGCCGGGAAGGTTCAGTGATCGCCGCCCATACGGCGTCGATCGGCGCGGCGAACGACCGCTCGAGGACCACATGGGGCACGCCCGCACGGATCTCGCGTCGGCCCGTGGCCGTGATGTAGGCAGTCATCCTGTCTCCTTGTGTCGTTTGCCTGAGTCGGGCTGTGCAAGAAGGGAGTCCGCGGATTTCTCATCGTCGAACTCGCGCACGGTACGTCGCACCTCGAGGTCGAGCGCGTCGAGATGACGCTCGTCGAATCTCGGCTGCACGGCGTCCGAGTCCACGGCATCCGAGTCCACGGCGTTCGAACCCGCAACCGCCGAGTCCACCGCGTCGAGCCACGCCCGGACTCCGGCCAGCGCGCCGGACGCCAGCTCGTAGTGCCGCTCCCGGCCATGGTCGACGGCCGTCGTCACGCCCGCTTCGCCGAGCACGCGAAGATGACGCGAGATCGCCGGCCGGCTGATCGGGTGGTCGGCCGCGAGATCGACGACGCGCGCCGACCCGCGAGCGAGCCGCTCGATCAGCGCACGGCGCACAGGGTCGGCGATCGCCTCGAAGTCATCCACGTCCTATTGGTAACACACGAGTTACCAATAGGGAAGGGTGGAGCTGTCTACGCCCCGACCGGACGCGCAAGCGCGAGTCCGATCCGCGCGACCATGTCGTCGACGGCGAACTTCGGCTTCACGTTCATGTCGAGCGACTCTCGGCACGCGAGCACGGCTTCGACGCACTGCAGCAGCTGCTCGGGCTTGGCGTAGCCGGCGAGCGGGTTCGCGAGGTCGTCGGCCTTGTCCGGATGCATCGCGGTGACCTGGGCGCCCACGCCGACGACGAGCGCGTCGCGGAACAGCGCGGCGAGGTCGACCAGGGCACGGTCGAGGACGTCGCGTCCGACCCGGGTCGCCCTCGACTTCTGCCGCTTCTCCAGTTCCTTGAGCGCGCCGGCACTTCCGCGCGGCATCCGCGCGGTGCCCTTGCCTGTACCGCCCGCCCCGAGCGCGGTCTTCATCTCCTCGGTCTCGGCCGCGTCGAGTTCGGCACTGATCGCCTTGGCGGCCTCATCGGCCGACCGGACGAGCTCCTCGGCAGCGGCATAGGCGGTCGAGTCGCGGGCGGCGGCACGCGCCAGCCCGAGCGCCTTCTCGCGTTGCGTGCGCGCCTCGGGATCCGTCGCCAGCCGACGCGCGCGCCCGATGTGGCCGCCGCACACCGACGCCGCCCACCGAGCCTGCTCCGGATCGAGACCGTCGCGCTCGACGAGAACCCGCTCGATGTCGGCGGTCGTCGGCGTCACCAGTGCGACGTGCCGGCAGCGCGACCGAAGGGTCACCGAGATGTCCTCCGGGTCCACCGACGGCGCACACAGCAAGAACACCGTGCGTGACGGCGGCTCCTCGACGACCTTCAGCAGCGCGTTCGCGGCCTGCTCGGTGAGCCGGTCGGCGTCCTCCACGATGACGATCTGCCAGCGCCCCGTCCCCGGCCGGCGCGCGGCGGCCTGCACGATGTCGCGCATCGCCCCGACGGCGAGACTCAGCCCCTCCGGCACGACGTGGCGGACATCGGCATGGGTCTTCGCCATCACCGTGACGCACGCACGACACTCGCCACAGCCGACGTTCGCGGCGTCGGGCGCCTGGCACTGGAGAGCCGCGGCGAAGCACTGCGCGGCCACCGACCGACCGCTGCCCGGCGGTCCGGTGAACAACCACGAGTGGGTCATCGACGCCCGCGACCACCCCGCATCGACGGCCGGGATCTCGTCGTCGGCGAGGAACAGGTCGTCCGACGTACCCGCGTCGAGCCTCGCCGCAAGAGCACGGGCGGCCCGTGCGGCGGCCCGCAGATCGTCGGCGATGGCCTCTTGCCCGGTCAGCCGATCGAAGACATTTGTCACAGCAACACCCTAATCCGCAGTTCGGACACGCCTGAGGCGCGGAACCGTGTTTAACGATTGCAAGCAGCCAGCTACCGTAGTCTCCGTGGTTCAACAACGGTCGCGGTGGTCAAAGGGCCTGCATCTGGCCCGATGGCTGATTCATACGCCGTGGCCCATTCTCGCGCTGGACATGCTGCGGGCGAACCTCGTCGGTGCACTGTTCACCTTCGCGTTCCTGCGCTTCGGCATGCCGATCCAGGATTCGATCAGCCTCGACGAGATCACCGCGCTGAACCAGGTCATCTTCGCTGCCTACCTGTTGATCGCGATGGTCATCGGCGGCTTCGCCAGCATCCAGCTCTCGCTACCGGTCCTCATCTGGCATCGGCGTCGCACCCGACTCGACAACGAGGCCGCACGACGCCGCGCCCTCGCGCTACCGATGCTGCTGACCGCGGTGAACGCCGCACTGTGGGTCGTCGGCGGCACGCTGTTCACGCTCGTCAACCTGACCGTGTCGTCGAAGAACGCCTTCATCGTCGCGATCGCCAGCACGATCGGCGCGATGGTCACGTGTGCGCTCAGCTACATGCAGGCGGAGAAGGTCATGCGGCCGATCACGGTCGCGGCGATGGCCAACAATCCCGACAACGCCATCGCGCCCAGCGTCACCACCCGCATCACCGCGTTCTGGGTGATCAGCGTGGTCGCCCCGATGCTGGTGATCATCGGAATGATCGTGCTGCACCGGCTCGGCATCATCGAGGCCGACTCCACCGGCCTGGAGCGGCCGATCCTGTGGATGGCGATCTCGGCGCTCGCGTTCAGCGTGATCGCGATCGTGCGCGTTGTCGCCGCCATCAACGACCCGATCAAGCAGCTGCGGCGCGCACAGTCCAAGGTCAGCGAGGGCGACCTCAACGTCGCGGTGAAGATCTACGACGGCAGTGATCTCGGCCTGCTGCAGGCCGGATTCAACGACATGGTCGCCGACCTGCGCGAACGCCAGCAGCTGCGCAACCTGTTCGGCCGCTACGTCGGCGAGGACGTCGCGCGGCGGGCCATCGAGACCGGCACCGAACTCGGTGGCGAGGAACGCTACGTCGGCGTCCTGTTCGTCGACATCGTCGGCTCGACGCGCCTGGCGGTGAATCGGCCGCCCCGCGAGATCGTCGAACTGCTCAACGAGTTCTTCCGGGTCGTAGTCGGCGTGGTCGGTCGCCACGGCGGGTTCGTCAACAAATTCCAGGGCGACGCCGCGCTCGCCATCTTCGGGGCGCCGCTCGACCTCGACGACTTCGCCGGCCGGGCGCTTGCCTCCGCGCGTGAGCTGCGGGCCGAGCTCTACGAGACCCTGGGTGACACCGACATCGGCATCGGGGTGTCGGCCGGCAAGGCCATCGCCGGCCACATCGGCGCCGAACAGCGACTCGAGTACACGGTCATCGGCGACCCGGTCAACGAGGCGGCCCGCCTCACCGAGCTCGCGAAGGACGAACCCACCCGCGTCCTCGGGTCCGCTCGCGCGGTGTTCCTGGCATCTCACGAGGAAGCCGAGCATTGGGAGATCGGCGAGGGCGTCGAACTCCGCGGCCGCGGGATCGAGACGCTCCTCGCGCGCCCGCACCTCGAGCCGGACCGGCGGGACTGAGCTACCCCCCTCCCCTGCCCCCTGAGGTGCGAGCAGGGACTCGCCGTCGCTTGCCCCAGCGATTAGCGATTATTGAGCGCTCTTACTCGGCGTCCGGCGTCGCCTTCTTGGCCGCCGTCTTCTTGGCGGTCGACTTCTTGGCTGCGGTCTTCTTCGCCGTCGTCTTCTTGGCTGCGGTCTTCTTCGCCGCCGTCTTCTTGGCCGCTGCCTTCTTGGCGGGGGCCTTCTTGGCGGGGGCCTTCTTCGCCGCCGCCTTCTTCGTGGTCTTCTTGGCAGCCTTCTTGGCCGGGCCACGAGCCCGACGATCGGCGAGCAACTCCATCGCGCGCTCCGGCGTGATCGAGGCGACCTCGTCGCCCTTGCGCAGGCTGGCGTTGGTCTCGCCGTCGGTCACGTACGGTCCGAACCGACCGTCCTTGATGACCATCGGCTTGCCGCTGACCTCGTCGTCCTTGCCGAGCTCACGCAACGGCGGCGCGGCGGCCTGACGACCGCGACGCTTGGGCTCCGAGTAGATCTTCAGCGCCTCGTCGAGGGTGATCTCGAAGAGCTGCTCCTCGGTGCCGAGGGACCGCGAGTCCGAGCCCTTCTTGAGATACGGGCCGTACCGGCCGTTCTGCGCGGTGATCTCGTCGCCCGACTCCGGGTCGACGCCGACGACGCGCGGCAGCGACAGCAGCTTCAGAGCGTCCTCGAGCGTGACCGTCGAGATGTCCATCGTCTTGAACAGCGAGCCCGTACGCGGCTTGGGACCGGCCTTCTTCGCCGCCTTCTTCGCGGTCTTCTTCGCCGCCGGCTTCGTCTTGGTGGCCGTGCCCCCGCCGGGCGAGTCGAGCGGGACGACGTCGCCGTCGGCGGCGTCCGAACCTCCGGTACCGCCCCCCGACCCGCCGTCACGCGGCGTCGGGCCCGCGGGAATGGTTGCGGGCGTGTCCCCGTCGTCGTCATCGTCGTCCGACGGCAGGACCTCGGTCACGTACGGACCGAAACGTCCTTCCTTGGCGACGATCTCGTGACCGGTGGCGGGGTCCGTACCGAGCGAACGCCCCTCTTGCGGTGTCGCGAAGAGCTTTTCGGCGACCGCGAGGGTCAACTCGTCCGGGGTGATGTCAGCGGGCAGGTTGGCGCGCTGCAGATCCTCTTCCGCACCGTCCGCGGCGACATTGCGCTCGAGATACGGCCCGTAACGGCCGACCCGCACGTAGATCGGGCGGCCCTCTTCGTCGTTGAACAGACGGATGGAGTTGACCTGCCGTGCGTCGATCTCCTCGAGATTGACGCCGACGAGCTTCTTCAGACCGCCGTATTGCGCGATTGCCGAGTGGGCGGAACGGGTTTCACCGTCGGCACCCTGGTGATCATCGCCGAAGTAGAACTCCGACAACCACTTCGTGCGGTTCTCGTTACCCGTGGCGATCTGATCGAGGTCGTCTTCGAGGGTCGCGGTGAAGTCGTAGTCGACGAGGCTCTGGAAGTACGCCTCCAGCAGACCGACGACCGCGAATGCGATCCACGACGGCACCAGGGCGTTGCCCTTCTTGACCACGTACCCGCGGTCCTGGATGGTGCCGATGATCGACGCATACGTCGACGGTCGGCCGATCCCGAGTTCCTCGAGCACCTTCACCAGCGACGCCTCGGTGAACCGCGCGGGCGGGTTGGTGGAGTGACCGTCGGCCGTCAGGTCGGTGGCCGTCAGCGACTGCCCCTCGGTGAGCTGCGGCAACCGGTTCTCGGCGTCGTCGGCCTGGCCGCCGCTGAGCTCGTCGACCGTCTCCACGTAGGCCGACAGGAAGCCCGGGAAGGTGATCGTGCGACCTGACGCGGCAAAGGTGCAGCGCTCTCCGGAAGAGGCGGTACCGGCAATACGCAGGCTCAGAGTGGTGCCCTTGGCGTCGGCCATCTGCGACGCGACCGTGCGCTGCCAGATCAGTTCGTACAGGCGGAACTCGTCGGCCTCGAGCTGCCCGGCCACCTGGCCGGGGGTACGGAAGGTCTCACCGGCGGGTCGGATCGCCTCGTGAGCTTCCTGGGCGTTCTTGACCTTGCGGGTGTACTGACGCGGCGTCGGGTGGACGAAGTTGTCGCCGTAGAGCTCGCGGGCCTGGGCGCGGGCGGCGTTGATCGCCGACTCGCTGAGGCTCGTCGAGTCGGTACGCATGTAGGTGATGAAGCCGTTCTCGTACAACCGCTGCGCGATCCGCATCGTGCGGTCGGAGGTGAACCGCAACTTGCGGCCGGCCTCCTGCTGCAGCGTCGAGGTCATGAACGGCGCGTACGGACGGCGCGTGTAGGGCTTCTCCTCGACCGAGGTGACGGTCATCCCCGCACCTCGCAGGCCGGTGGCCAGACTCTCGGCGCGGTCGGCGTCGAGCACGATGACGCCGTCGGACCTCTTCAGGACACCCGTCGACTCGAAGTCGCGTCCCGTGGCGACCCGGGCTTCGTCGACGTTGACCAGCCGCGCCTTGAAGGTCTGCGGATTGGAGCTGTCCGCACTCTCCGCGCTCGCGTCCATCGTCGCGGAGATATCCCAGTACTCGGCCGACACGAACGCCATGCGCTCGCGCTCCCGCTCGACGATGATGCGCGTCGCCACCGACTGCACACGGCCCGCCGACAGCTTCGGCATGACCTTCTTCCACAGCACCGGCGACACCTCGTAGCCGTAGAGGCGGTCGAGGATGCGTCGGGTCTCCTGCGCGTCGACGAGGTCGATGTCGAGGTCACGCGGGTTCTCGGCAGCCGCCCGGATGGCCGGCTCGGTGATCTCGTGGAACACCATGCGCTTGACGGGGATCTTCGGCTTGAGGGTCTCGAGGAGATGCCAGGCGATCGCCTCCCCCTCGCGGTCACCGTCGGTGGCGAGGTAGAGCTCGTCGACGTCCTTCATCAGCGACTTGAGTTCGCTGACGGTCGACTTCTTGTCAGGCGACACCACGTACAGCGGCTCGAAGTTCTCGTCGACGTTCACGCCGAGACGTGCCCAGGACTGCCCCTTGTACTTGGCCGGCACGTCGGCGGCACCGCGCGGGAGGTCGCGGATGTGCCCTCGGGAGGACTCCACCACATAGTTCGCCCCCAGGTACCCGGCGATCTTGCGGGCCTTGGTCGGGGACTCGACGATCACGAGGCGTCGAATACCCCTGTTCGAGCGGGATGCGGTGCTGGTCTCTGCCACCGGGGCGTCCTTCGGTTGACTGGGTGGAGAACGTTCCTGCGTGTCAGTTCAGGTGTGTTCGATGGGTTTGTACCTTATGTATAGCGCCGTTTGCACATCTGAATTCCGTCTCGGACCCGGCGAGGTGACCGATCCGACACCGTTCCGACCCGTTGTAGCAGCTCAACGGCTCGAATGCGGGATGACTAATGCTCGTCGACCGGAGGCCAGTCGGCGACGGCCTCGACACAGGGCGGGACGCCGACGTACTCGTGCAACCGGGACAGGCGCCGGTGGCCTGCGATCCGCAGGGCCGGGGAATGCCCGCGCGTACCGACGAGGGTTGGTGCGATGCCGACCCGCATCAGCGCCGTGGCGAGTGCCGCGTGCGACTCCGGAGCGTGGGGATCCAATCCGAGCTGGTAGCGGCCGGCATCCGAGTGACCGGCGGCGATCACCCACAGGCGCAGGGCCCGGAAACTCGGAACCCAGCCGGGGGGCATCGCCTTGACCGCTCCCGCGGACCAGGCCGCGTGCAGGGGATCGAGTTCATGGCAGGGCGCGGTCCGGGCCAGCGGCGTGCCCTCGTCCGAGACCGTCGACTCGGCTTCGAGGCCGGCCGCACGCATCTCGACGACGATCTGCTCTGCCCGCCAGCGGTCGGCGACCACGATCGAGACCCGCGTACCGGTTTCGGAGCGGACGGCCTGTCCGTGCGCCGCGAGCAGCCCCGCGAGGTCGGCGTACGCGGGCTGTTCGGTCTCCGCGGAGAAAAACGACAACTGGCCCACGATTCGAGACTAGTGCTGTGTCTCGGAAATAGGTGGGCGGTTCAGGTGGCGCGTTCGCGACGCGCGGAGCGCTGCGGAACGGGAGCCAGACAACAAACCGCTCCCGCCTCGACGAATCGAAACGGGAGCGGTGGTTTGCCCCGACTGCTTGGTGCAGTCACACGCGGGTCTTCTCAGACAGCGCGGACGCCGGTGGCCTGCGGCCCCTTGGTGCCCTGACCGACCTCGAACTCGACCCGCTGGTTCTCCTCGAGGGTGCGGAAACCGGATCCCTGGATCTCGGAATAGTGGACGAACACGTCGTCGGAACCCTCATCAGGCGCGATGAAGCCGAAGCCCTTTTCCGCGTTGAACCACTTCACAGTTCCCTGTGCCATTCTTGCAATCCTTTACATATCAACTGTCGCGACACGATGGGTCATCGTGTCGTGGCCGGTCGACCGCCATACCTCAAAGAGCCCCGCGAAGATCTGCATCGATCCGCCAAACTAACCTCAGTACCACGGCTGCAACATGCTTGTCGCCCACCGGGCGGTGGGTCGCGAAAGCTGCGGCCGGAACCAGTCAATCATGTTCGGCCCCCCAGCGATAGTCACACGAACCAAAGTGAGTCAAAACCTCGTCAAACTTCAGACCAACGACACCAGCCGGTAACATCGACGCAGGTCGGAGACCCGTCGCTGCAACACTATTTCGAAGAGTTCTCACCAGAAGATGCAGTACTCCACATTCGGGACAGGCCTGTTGGCCCGCACCCTCGCGGGGTCCGACGCCGACCCCTCCCCGCTCACCCACCTCTCGGTAATCCCATCGCGCTCACCATCTTTCGACGCCTGGCCGGAGTGGGTGCCGCAGCCCCTGATCGACGCCTACGCCGACAACGGCATCGAGAAGGTGTGGACTCACCAGGCGCGCGCGGCCGACGCCGCATTCCGCGGCAATCATGTGGCTATTTGCACCGGGACCGCATCGGGCAAATCGATGTCGTATCAAATGCCCATTCTCACTTCTTTTCTGAACGAAAAGAATGCGACCGCGTTATACCTCGCGCCGACAAAAGCTCTCGGGGCCGACCAGATCCGGGCGGTGTCCTCGATCATCGCCGGGCGACCGGAGTTCGGGCACCTCCAGCCGTGCGCATACGACGGCGACACCGACCCCGAGATCCGGCAGTGGGCGCGCGCCCATTCGCGCTGGATCTTCACCAACCCCGACATGCTGCACATCGGCATCCTGTCCCATCACCACCGATGGCGTCAGTTCTTCCGGCATCTGCGGTTCATCGTCGTCGACGAATGTCACCACTACCGAGGCGTGTTCGGGTCTCACACCGCCCTGGTGATGCGGCGTCTGCTGCGGATCGCGCGGGCCGCCGGTGCCGATCCGGTCGTCATCGGCGCGAGTGCGACGGTCGCCGAACCGGCCGAGGCGCTGGGCCGGTTGATCGGTGAACCGGCCGTCGCGGTGACCGAGGACGCATCTCCCCGCGGGGAGCGGACCGTCGCCCTCTGGGAGCCCGATTTCCTGCCGGTGGTCACCGGCGAGAACGGTGCACCCGTCCGACGCTCGGCCGGCGCTGAATCCGCCCGACTGCTGGCCGATTTCGTGGTGGAAGGTGCTCGTACACTGTGTTTCGCCCGGAGCCGGCGGGGCGTCGAACTGACCGCACTCAGCGCACGACACCTGTTGTCACAGAGCGCCCCCGAGCTCGAGTCCCGGATCGGCGCGTACCGGGCGGGATACCTGGCCGACGATCGGCGACGTCTGGAGAAGGCCATCTCCGACGGCGAACTGCTGGGCGTGGCCACCACCAATGCGCTCGAACTCGGCGTGGACATCAGCGGACTCGACGCCGTGATCGTCAGCGGGTACCCCGGAACGGTCGCCTCGTTCTGGCAGCAGGCCGGGCGCGCGGGACGCCAGCGCGAGTCCGGCGACTCACTCGTCGTGCTCGTCGCCCGCGACGACCCGCTCGACACCTACCTCGTGCATCATCCGGAGTCACTCCTCGGCAAACCCGTCGAGGCCACGGTCACCGACCCCGCCAACCCGTACATCCTCGGTCCGCACCTGCTGTGCGCCGCCATGGAGAAACCGCTGTCGGACAGCGAGATCGACGCCTGGAACGCCCGCGACGTGGCGCAGGACCTGGCCGCCGACGGCCTGCTGCGCAAACGTAAGTCCGGCTGGTACGTCACGGCCGGAACCGAACCCCACGCCGACGTCGACATCCGCGGCGGCATCGGCGGGCAGGTCCTGATCGTCGACACCACGACGTCGCAGCTGCTCGGTACCGTCGACACCGGCCGGGCCATGTCGACGGTGCACCCCGGCGCCGTCCACATTCACCAGGGCGAGACCTATCTCGTCGACGAGCTCGATCTCGACGACGGTCTCGCGCTGGCGCATCCGGAGGACCCGGACTGGACGACGTCGGCGCGGGAGACGACGGACATCAGCATCACCGCGACGCTCGCGAGCCGGCGATTCGGCCCGCTGACGGTCGCATTCGTGGAGGTCGACGTCACCCATCAGGTCGTCGGTTACCTGCGCACGTTGCGCACCGGAGAGGTGCTCGACGCCGTCGAGCTCGACATGCCCGAGCAGACCCTGAGCACCCGCGCCGTGATGTACACCCTCACACCGGAGGCACTCGCCGACGCCGGTGTCGACGAGACCCGGTTGCCCGGTTCGTTGCACGCCGCGGAACACGCGGCCATCGGCCTCCTCCCTCTGGTTGCGACCTGCGACAGGTGGGACATCGGTGGACTCTCGACCGACCTCCACCCGGACACCGGTCTGCCGACGGTCTTCGTCTACGACGGGTACATGGGCGGTGCCGGTTTCGCCGAACGCGGGCATTCGGCGTTCCTGACCTGGATCGACGCCACCCGAGACGCCGTGGCCAGCTGCGGTTGTGAGAGCGGTTGCCCATCCTGCGTCCAGAGTCCCAAATGCGGCAACGGTAACGATCCGCTCGACAAGAATGGCGCAGTAGCCGTCCTGGATCTTCTCCGTCGGGAATACTTGGCCCATGCATGACGAGGCATCCGACCGGGGGACCCACACGTATCGTCAGGTCACCCGACCCTCTCGTGCCTTCTTCCTGCTCGCCCGCCCGACGCAGAACACCGACCAGTTGCCGTCGTCCATCGGCGAGCGCGACGTGTTCTTCTATGAAGACGAGGCGCTCGACGCCCTGGACCTCCACTACGCCTGGTGCGCGGCCCGTTCCGGAGGTTTCACCGATGTCGTGACCACGGCACAGTGGTATCTGCAGACGGCGATGGTCGGTCCGCGGGTCACCGCCTCCCTCGGTGAGGTCTATCTGGCGTCCACCGATGCCCACTCCGGTGAAACCTGGGCAGCAGCAGGCGGTTTCCTCACCGAGGGGGAACTCATCCACTGGTCGTCGTTCGTCCGGGCCGCCCGATCGTGGATTCCGCTGAACACCGGGACCGATGCGCTCGAACTCGCCTATCGCGGCGACACCGACGTGCACTTCCACCAATTGTGGTTCGCGCCCATGCAGTCCATCCGGGTGTACCCCAAGCGGATCTCCGTCGAATCCGACGGTCTCGGGTAGGGCCGCCCTTCGGCACGGGGTCAGTCCACCGGTCCCGCGCGCGCCTGGGCGGTGGCGTCGCTCGTCCCGAAGCTCCCGAGTGCCACCGGCACCCGAACCGTCACCACCACATCGTCTCCGGCGGTACGGCACTCCACGAGCTCGGCCCCCGAGTCCTGTCGGCGGCTCAGATCTCGTGCCGCCGCGCATGGATTCGGCTCACCCGCGGCATGCTCGATCGCCGCGGCCAGAGCGGACAGATCGGCCGCCGACTGGGCGCGGTGGCGGGCGAGCACCGCTGCCCCGACATAGATCACCATCACGAGAACCGCAGCCAGCGCCGCGATCACGAATGCGCCCAACACCGTTGCGTGACCGTCGTCGTCGGCGATCAGCCCACGACGGCGCGTCATGGCCCCACCCCCGGCGCGAACACCACCTGATCCGCACCTGTCGGCTCCTTGGCCGCGACCGCCCGGGCCGACACCGTGAGACCCGGCAGCATCGCCACACCCGATCGGACCTCGACCACGACGACCCGATCGTCCGCATCCGAGATCGACACGCGCGCACCGTCTCCGACCAGCCGTTGCGCGACCTCGCGCCCCGAAGCATCACCCGCAGCGGACAGGCGAGCCACCTCGCGCGCCGCATCGGTACAGCGGATCTGGGTGGTCACCGCGGCGACCGCACCCACGGCGATGAGCACCATGACGACGATCGCGGCGATCGCGTACGCGGCCTCGACCGTCACCATGCCTGATTCGTCGGCGAGCAGGCGTCGCAGCCACTTTCGGCGGTTCATCAACCGACCGAGGTGTTGAGCGCCTTTCCGATGATGCCCGTCAGGGCACTCACGATGTTGTCACCGGTGACGACCGTGTAGAGGATCGCCCCGAACGCCGCCGCGGCGATGGTGCCGATCGCGTACTCCGCCGTGGACATGCCTTCCTCGTCGGTCATCAGGCGCGTCATGTGCGCGCCGAGACGTCCGATCACATCGCTTCGATCGTGCGGCGCCGCGGCCTGGGTGGCGTCGTGGGTCCGGAACATGGTGCGTGACATGGTCTCTCCTGGGAGTCGATGGAACCGAGTGAACGGTGTTGCACGTACTTGGACGCAGCGCGTCGCCGTTCGGATCCCTCGGATTTGCCGACCATGCCGTTCCGGCGCAAACCCGGACGATCGTCAGTTACGAGGTCGACCACACCCCGAGTTCGTTGCCGCTGGGATCGGTGAAGTGGAACCTACGACCACCGGGGAAAGCATAGGGGCCGTTCACGATCTCGCCACCCGCCGCGCGCACCCGCTCCGCTGAGGCGTCGAGATCGTCGGAGTAGAGCAGCACCAGGGGACCACCGCGTACGGCCGCGACCTCGCTCGTCGCGAGACCCCCGACCTCGGGCAGGTCCGGGCCGCCCGGATTCGCGATTCCCGCGTATGCGGGACCGTAGTCGTTGAACTGCCAGCCGAACGCAGCCGCGTAGAACGCCTGCGCCGCGGCCGAGTCGGTGACGGTGAGTTCGATGTAGTCGATGGCATGGTGTCGGTGCCCGGAGTCGGTCATGGAGAACATTCTGCGTCGTCGCACCGACAGATACGTCAGATCGAACCCAGAACCGACGAGGCGAGCCCGACGACGACCGGGACGATCCCGAGACAGATGAACGCGGGCAGGAAGCACAGTCCGAGCGGGCCGCTGATCGCGACACCGGCCCGTTCGGCGGCGGCGAGTGCGTCGTCGTGCGCCCGGCGTCGAACATCATCGGCGAGTTCGGCGAGACCGCCCGCCAGCGACGAGCCGGCCCGCGCCGACCGGCGCGCCATCGCGGCGAGTGCATCGAGATGGTCGTCGGACGTCTCGCCGTCCGGTCCGTCGAGCAGGGCCGACCATGCCGCGTCCGGATCGGCGCCCAGCTGCAGCAGGTCGGCGACGTGAGCGAGGGGCGCCGCCATCGACGCCGGCGCGCGTTCGGCGACCACCGAGGCCGCGGTCCCCACCGGCAGACCGGCGCGTAGGCACACCGCGAACAGATCGAAGGCCGCCGCGACCGCGAACGGGTCGTCGGCGGTGGGACCGGCACCGAGCCACCACGGCGTGCGATCGGGCGGCGGCGGATCGGTCACCCGATAGAGCAGCCAGCGCGGCGCGGGCCAGATCCACAGCGCGGCCGCGAGCAGCACCGCCGAACACGCCGTGCCGGTGAGGCCGCCGGCGATCATCGTGCCAGCACCTTGCCGGTGATGCGCTCGGACCAGCCGATCCCCGCGGCGACCAGAGCGCACCCGACCACCAGCAGGATCCCACCCAGGCCACCGCCGAGGAGGACCTGGATCGGACCCGCACCGGTCGCCTGACCCAGGGCGATCCCGAGCAATGGCAGACCGGCGAGGACCGCCGCCGTCGCCCGCGGTCCGGACAGTCCGGCTCGCGTCCGATCCGCGAAGCCACGCCGCGCCTGAAGATCCGAACGCACTGCACCGAGCAGGTCGACCATCGGCAGGCCGCGGTCCTCGGCGATCTGCCAGGCCACGCCGATACGACGCCAGGACGCCTCGCCCGAGACCCTGCCCGCCAGGCCGGCCCCGGACACCGGGTCGATCACCGACCCGCCCAGGGCGGCCCGGAACGCCATCGACTCCAACCCGTTCGCGATCTCCGCTCCGGTGGCCGGGTCATGGGGCTCGCGACGACGGAGTTCGGCGACCGCGACCTCGCAGGCCCGGACCGGTGGCGCGCCCACCGACAGTTCGGCGATCATCAGCGACAGCCCCAGGAGCAAGTCATCCGACTGGCGGACGAGGCGCTTCTCGGCCGACCGCCGCCGACGTACCCACAGCACGACGGTCACAACGATCGCGGCAGCGACGGCGGCCGCCAGTCCGCCGATCAGGAGCGCCCCGAACGGGACCGTCATCGGGATCAGCACGGCCGGTGCCGATCTCCGGGCGGGGCGGGGTTGTCCGGACACCGTATGGAGTCGGTGTCTCGCTCGCGGCGCGGCCGACAGCTGCAGCGCGACGCCCACGGCTCCCACGACCAGCGCGACGGCGACCGGCGTGGACATCATCGTCGGTCCCCCGACACCGGCCCACGCCCGGCGACCAACCGGTCGAAGTGATCGCGCTCCGCCGTGAATCCGCTGTTCCGCAACCAGATCGGCACGATGGTCACGCGTCCGGCGTCGTCGCGCCGGACGACCCCGACCTCGGCGAGTCCGCGGGTCCCGCCCGCGTTGCGCGCCACGCCGAGCACCACCTGCAGTGCGGCACCCAGCTGACTGTGGAGAGCGTCGCGGGCCATGCCTCCGAGGGCGGCGAGGGCCTCCATCCGCGCCGGCACCTCCGACGTCGAGTTCGCGTGGACCGTGCCGGCACTCCCGTCGTGCCCGGTGTTCAGCGCGGTGAGGAGGTCGATGACCTCACCGCCGCGAACCTCTCCGACGATGATCCGGTCGGGTCTCATCCGAAGTGCCTGACGGACCAGGGTCCGCACCGGCACCTCGCCCACGCCTTCGACATTCGACGCGCGCGCGACCAACCTCACCACCTGCGGATGGCGCGGGGCCAGTTCGAGCGCATCTTCGACGCAGACGACCCGCTCACGCGGATCCATCGCTCCGATCAATGCGTTGAGCAGGGTCGTCTTGCCGGTCCCGGTACCGCCGATCACCAAAAATGCCAGGCGGTTCCGAAGGATGTCCCCGATGATCGGCACCACCTCGGACGGGATCGCGCCGCTCTCGACGAGGCTCGGCAGATCCTTGGATGCCGAACGCAGGACCCGCAAGGAGATACATGTACCGTCCGCGGCAAGCGGCGGGATGATCGCGTGCAGCCGCACGGTGTATCCGCGCCGACCGACGTTCGACAGCTGCCCGTCGACCCAGGGCTGGGCGTCGTCGAGCCGCCGCCCGGCGCCCAGGGCCAGCCGACCCGCGAGGCGGCGTACCGACGCCTCGTCCGGGAAGCGGATCGTCGTCTGCTCGAGTCCGGATCCGCGGTCGACCCAGACTTCGTCGGGACCGGCGACCAGGATGTCGGCGATGTCGGGTTCGGCGAGGAGTTGCTCGAGCTTGCCCGCTCCGGTCAGCTCGGTCTGCAGGAAGCGGAGGGCGGCGAGCAGGTCGGTGTCACCCAGCACTCCCCCGGCCTCGGCGCGGATCGCGTCGGCGATGACGGCCGGACTCGGGTCGGCCGCGTCGGCGGCCAGTCGCGAGCGAACCCGGTCCAACAGCGCCTCGTCGGCCGGCCCGTCGATTCGCGCCTGGGTCACGACGCACGCTGTCGGCGCTCGGCGACTCTGGCGTGCACGGTGTGCGCCGCGCGTCCGAGCGGACTGCGGCGTCGCAACCGCAACGGACCACCCTCCAGCCGCCCCGCGAGACGGGGCTCCGGCCGATAGGCGGCGAGCAGTGGGAGTCCGATGGCATCGGCGACCTGTTGCGGACGCAACCCGCCGGGCGACGGGCCGCGCACCACCAGCTCGACGGCCACCTCGTCACCGACGACACGGTCGACGATGCGTCGAGCCGCGGCGCATCCGCCGACGGTGGGCGTGGTCACCACCACCACGACATCGGAGGACGCGATCGCGGCGCGCACCACCGGCGCGTCGGACCGGGGCAGGTCGAGCACGACGAGATCACCATGGGTGTGCCCCGCGTCGATCACCGCGGTGACCGCCTCGACACTCAACCCGGCGCTCGGCCGGCGTTGTGAGGTCAACACCGCCAGGCCCTCGCCCGCGCTCGGCAGCGCCTGGTGGAGCGCCGTACCGCCGACGACGCCGCCATCGAGCGAGAGATCCTGCCACCGCAGCCCGCGGCGGCGCTCGATGCCCAGCAGGAGATCGGCTCCGGCGCCCATGTCGTCGAGGTCGAGCAGCAGCGTGGGCGACTCGGCACCTGCCGACGTCAGCGCAACCGCCGCGGCCAGGGTCGACGCCCCGGCACCACCGTGAGCACCGATGAGCGCCACGACACCCGCGGGTCGGCGTCTGGGCACCCGGCACTCCGTCAGCACCCGGACGAGGCGTCCTTCGTCGGCCGGGAGCGTCGATGCGTCTTCGATACCCAGTTCCATCGCCATCCGCCAGACGTGTGCTCCCGGTTCGGCCGCACTCACCAGTACGAGACCGGGTCGCCGAGGTGGGCGCACCCGGTCGAGAACAGCGATCGCGGACGGGTCGGCCGCGACGGCCCGGGCGGTCAGCCATTCGCGACGGCAATCGTCCGCCGGCGCGTTGAGGACGTGGTATCCGGCTGCGGCGGCGCAGCGAGCGACGTCGTCGTGGAGGTCGGGATCTACGAGAACCAGGAGTTCATCGGGCATGCAGCCGATCATGCGGCAGGTGCGGCATTCCGACGCTTGGGATCGCGGGCGGTTGGGGACGGCGACGAAGGCTGTGGACAGACTCTCGCGACCGGCGGGGTCTCGGGATACAAAAGACCCCAGACAGAGGACAACCCCGGCCAGGGGGGGAGGAGGCCGGGGTCGTCACGTTTCAGCCCCGGGGGGTCGGGCTGAAACGTGACGGTATGAGAACCGGGTACCGATGACTATACACACGGTTTTGGTTTATTTGCAAGCACAACAATCCCATTCACTAATGTCCGTTCTACTGCCGAGTAACCAGGTGGTCGAATGCGACGCCCGTTCCGGGCGCATATTCGGGAATCGCGATTCAGCCTCGCGAATCGCGCAACGTCTTTGCAACGTTCCCGCTCGAGGCCGCCGAACCCCCTAACCGGACACCCACCGCCCCCGAACCGCCGGCGGATTCCGTCGAAGATGCTGCGTCACAGAGTGTTTCGTCGCCATCCGCAAGTTGCTCAATATTCCGGCGCCGAACGCTTGATGTGATCGGCGTCACGGTGTAGAACAGTGGTTACGGAATCTCGGAAGGCCAAGTTCGATCCGGAAGAGAAGGAACGGACCCCCACGCCGAGCACTTCCCAGCACGGGCGGCAAGCACCCACGCGGAGCACGCCGCATATGGCAAAAGTGTTGTGCGCCTGCGACATCACAGTCAGGACGACCGACCGCCACCACTCGATGCGCCACCGCCTTCCTCTCGTGAGGCGCCAGGCCCGAGAGGAATGGCCCACAGCTGGCAGCACGTGGACGGTCAGTAATCCCGACTCGCGATCAATCGCCGAGGCGGTGACCACAACCCACCAAGCACGCTTGGTAACTTGAGTCCGTGCTACGCGGGCGGCAACCGCGTCGTTTACGACGCCGGCGGCCGCCCGCAGTGCTGTCCGGGCCGCGTTCGAGACCGCGCGAGACTAACCCGACCGGGCCGCGTCCGCGATCGACTTCGCCTCGGCCGCACCGGATTCCAGGGCCTCGCAGCAGAAGATGATCCAGTCCCGCAGGCCCGACTCGGTACCAGCCCCGAAGTTCGTCGCCAACGTGCGATACTCGCCGACCCGCTTGAACCAGGTCACCTCCGGCACGCCGAGGCAGTGCGGGTCCAGCCCGGTCGCGGCGCCGACGAGCCGAGACGCGGCACGAGCGACGACACCGTTGGCAGCGGGGAAGGCGTCCACTGCCAGCAGCTCGCCGTGCACCACCGCCACGAGCACCGGCGCCGGGACCGAGGTGGCGCCGGTTGTCAACTGCCCCAACAAGTTGAGACGTTCGGCGACATCCGTCCCACTCCGGGGCCGCCCGAGATCTTCCGGGTCGTCGACGAGGTCCGCGGCGGCGAGGGTGTGCAACCTCGCCAGCGCCTGCGCGGGAGCCCGGCGGATCACCGAGGTGAGTGTGACCAGCGAATCGCCGTCGAGGGCCTGCGACACCCGCATCGCGCCGGCCAAAATCGGGTCGTCGAAGTCGCCATCGCGTCGGAGCTCGACACTTCCGCCGTCGATCGCGGCCGAGGACCGGCCCGCCCGCCACGACGCCTCGGTGGCGGTCTTGTCCCATCCTCGCAGGTTGGCGGGGTGCCGGTGCACTGCGGAGAGGGCATCCCGTGCTCGATCGGCGGCGGCGGCGACGCCGGGCAGCTCCAGCAGGGGCAACAGTGGGTCGGTGGTCACGAACCGACGATAGTTGCGGCCGCGGACCGCTCACCAGGTCGCCCTCGGTTCGGTCGATCAGGGCTACGGATTCGGACACCCACGGTGTCAGCCGAATGGGCGCCGATGATCCATTGTTAGTCACCGTTTCAGATAATGCGCACCTGTAATTGTTCACGGTGTTCGTCAGTTGACTGACTGAAACGCATCGCTCCCGACGTCGGCGCGGTCCAGAGGGCATCCCGACCGCTCGTCGCCGCTTACCCGCCGTTCGTCGCCAATCGGCCGCGCTCACATACCGGACGGTTCCAGCCTGGACCGCGACGTGACTACGCTCACACTGATTGCCCGTTCTGACGCCAGGTCACCCTACTGTTGAGTGACCGCCGTCGACAGCGAAAGGCCCTTGTCACCGATGTCCTCCACCGTCCAGGCATTTCCTCCCTCCGACGAGTTCGCCGCCCAGGCCAACGGCACCGCCGAGATGTATGACCATGCCGATGCCGACCGCCTCGAGTTCTGGGCCGAGCAGGCCCGGCGGCTGGACTGGGCCACCGAGTTCACCACCACCCTCGACTGGTCCGACGCCCCGTTCGCCAAGTGGTTCGTCGGAGGCAAGCTCAACGTCGCGGTCAACTGCGTGGATCGGCACGTCGCCGCAGGCAAGGGCGACCGCGTCGCCATCCACTGGGTCGGTGAACCCGGCGACACCCGCGACCTCACCTACAGCCAGCTGCTCGCCGAGGTCAGCAAGGCCGCCAACTACTTCTCGTCCATCGGGCTGGTCGCCGGGGATCGCGTCGCCATCTACATGCCGATGGTCCCCGAGGCCCTGATCTCGATGCTCGCCTGCGCCCGCCTCGGCCTCACCCACTCCGTGGTCTTCGCCGGCTTCTCCTCCGGAGCGCTGCGCTCCCGCGTCGACGACGCCGAGGCCAAGCTCGTCATCACCACCGACGGACAGTACCGCCGTGGCCAGCCGGCGCCGTTGAAGACCCAGGTCGACGAGGCGCTCGGCACCGGCGACGACGCCGCGGAATCCGTCGAGAAGGTCCTCGTCGTGCGTCGTACCAACCACGACCCCGACCTGAACTGGGTCGAAGGCCGCGACGTGTGGTGGGAAGACACCGTCGACGAACAGTCGGACACCCACGACGCCGAGGCCTTCGATGCCGAACACCCACTCTTCCTGCTCTACACCTCGGGCACCACCGGCAAGCCCAAGGGCATCGTCCACTCCTCCGGCGGCTACCTCACCCAGGTCAGCTACACGTTCCACTACGTCTTCGACCACAAAGAAGGCCGCGATGTCTTCTGGTGTGGCGCCGACATCGGCTGGGTGACCGGCCACTCCTACCTCGTCTACGGTCCGCTCTCCAACGGCGCGACCGAGGTCGTCTACGAGGGAACCCCCAACTCCCCCAACGAACACCGCCACTTCGAGATCATCCAGAAATACGGCGTCACCATCTACTACATCGCGCCGACCCTGATCCGCACCTTCATGAAGTGGGGACGGGAGATCCCCGACGCCCACGACCTGTCCAGCATCCGGCTGCTCGGCAGCGTCGGCGAACCGATCAACCCCGAGGCCTGGAAGTGGTACCGCGAGGTCATCGGCGGCAACTCCGCACCCATCGTCGACACCTGGTGGCAGACCGAGACCGGCGCCATCATGATCTCGCCGCTTCCCGGCGTGACCGCGACCAAGCCGGGATCGGCGATGAAGCCCCTGCCCGGCATCAGCGCCAACATCGTCGACGACCAGGGCAACCCGGTCGGCGCCGGTGAGCAGGGCTACCTCGTGCTCGACCAGCCGTGGCCGTCGATGCTGCGAGGGATCTGGGGCGACGACGAGCGCTTCCGCGACACGTACTGGTCACGGTTCGCCGAGCAGGGCTGGTACTTCGCCGGCGACGGCGCCCGCTACGACGAGGACCACGCACTCTGGGTCCTCGGACGCGTCGACGACGTCATGAACGTCTCCGGCCACCGCATCTCCACCGCCGAGGTCGAGTCCGCGCTCGTCGGGCACTCCGGTGTCGCCGAAGCCGCGGTCATCGGCGCCGCCGACGAGACCACCGGCCAGGGCATCGTCGCCTTCGTCATCCTGCGCGAGGGCGTGGAGAACACCGGGGACCAGCTGATCGCCGAACTGCGCCAGCAGGTGTCGGTGGAGATCTCGCCGATCGCCAAACCCCGCGAGATCAACGTCGTGCCCGAACTGCCCAAGACACGCTCGGGCAAGATCATGCGCCGTCTGCTCAAGGACGTCGCCGAAGGCCGCGAACTCGGCGACACCTCCACCCTCGTCGACCCGTCGGTCTTCGAAGCGATCCGCGCGAAGAAGGCCTGAGGCCGTTCGAGTTCTCCAGGGCCTGCCGACCTGAGGTCGGCAGGCCCTGCCCGTCTTCGCGCCACTCCATTCGATGGGTGGCTCGCCACCCCATTCGACGGGTGGCTCGCCACCCGGATCGCCCGCGCATGGCAACATATGGCCATCAGCCGAACAACGGAGGATTCTGTGAGCCCCAACGAGCACGGCCTGCCCGACGCGGGCCGGGACTCCGTCCCGTCGATCCCGCTCTCCGACGCCAACGCCGGCCGCAACGGCGAACCGACGATCGGAAGCCTGGTCAAGGACGCGACCGCCAGTGTCTCCACCCTGTTCCGATCCGAGGTCGCGCTCGCCAAGGCCGAGCTGGTCACCGAGGCCAAGAAGGCCGGCGCGGGCACCGGGCTGCTCATCGTCGCCGGTGTGATGGCGCTCTACGCGAGCTTCTTCTTCTTTTTCTTCCTCGCCGAACTGCTCGACGAGTGGGTCTGGCGCTGGCTGGCGTTCCTCATCGTGTTCCTCATCCTGGTGGCGGTCACCCTGATCGCCGCGTTCGTCGGATACCTGTTCTTCAAACGCGTGCGCGGACCCGCGAAGACGATCGAGACGGTCAACGAACTGCCGACCGTCCTGCCCCACCGCGGCGCGGCGCACGACACCACCACGCACCCGAGAATCCCGCCCGCCCGCGAAGGGTGATCCGTGAGCGAGGAGCCCGACCCCTCGACCGTTCGTCTCCCGGGTGATTGGGAGCATCTCGACGTCCGCGCCAACGGAGTCCGTTTCCACGCCGTCCAGCCCGCCGGCGTTCCCGCTGACGACCGCCCGCTGGTGCTGCTGCTCCACGGTTTCGGCGAGTTCTGGTGGAGCTGGCGACATCAGCTGACCGCGCTCACCGACGCCGGCTTCCGCGCCGTCGCCGTCGACCTCCGCGGCTACGGCGACACCGACAAACCGCCGCGCGGCTACGACGGCTGGACCCTGGCCGGCGACACCAACGGCCTCGTCCGCGCGCTCGGACACACCCGGGCCACCCTGATCGGACACTCCGACGGCGGCCTGGTCTGCTGGGCGACCGCCACGCTGCACCCGCGCGTCGTCGACCGGATCGTCGTCATCGCGTCCCCGCACCCCCGCGCCCTGCGTCGACGCGTGTTGCGCGACAAGGCACAACGCACACAGTTCCTACCTCTGTTCCTGCGCAACCAGATCCCCCGCCTCGGTGAACGGCAGGTCACCCGCGACGACGCGGCCTTCGTGTCCGACTACTTCGCGGAACGGTCGTCGGCTCCATGGCGCGGTGAACCCGACTACGCGCACACCGTCGAACTCAACCGGTCGGCCATGCTGATCCCCAACGTCGCGCACTGCAGCCTGGAGTACCGGCGCTGGGCGTTCCGTTCGCAGTTCCGACCCGACGGCGCCCGCTTCATGGAACTGATGGACCAGCGGCTGCATCTCCCCGTGCTGGCCCTGCGGGGCCGCGACGACCCGTACATCCTCGACGACGCGATGGCCGACAGTCACCGATGGGCCGCGCACCAGACGTATCGGCAGGTCGAGGGCAGCGGCCACTTCGTCCATCAAGAACAACCGGCCGCGGTGACCGAGCACATCCTCGAGTTCCTACGCCACGAACCCGCACCCACGGCCGACGGCGCGCGCCGATCGGCCCGCAAGGTCAGGCGAGGACGCAACGTTGCGTACTCACCCGCTCGCTTCGTCGCTCGGATTCGTCGAAGTCGGAGCGCACCTGACGGGCGGTGAGCACGAAACCGGTCTCGTCGGCGGCATTCTCGGCCGCACCGAAGACCACACCGAGCACCTCGCCGTCCGAATTCAGCAGCGGTCCACCCGAATTGCCCTGCCGGATCAGACCACGGACGGCGTAGACCTCACGGGTCACCTGCCCGGTCCGGTAGATGTCGTCACCGGTGTGGGCGAAGACCGCACGCACCCGCAGCGGGCTCACGTAGAACGGTCCGGCCTCGGGGAAACCGAGTGCGATGGCGTCGTCCCCGGTCGACGCGGGGCGTGAGGCGAACCGCAGGGCCGGCGCCCGGAGGCCCGGGACGTCGAGAACCGCGATGTCGTTCTCGCTGTCGAAGAGCACGACGCGCGCCGGGAGCTGCGCCCCCGTCGAGGTCTGGACCTCCAGCCGTTCGGTGCCCGCGACCACGTGCGCGTTCGTCATGACGCGCTCCGGAGAGACGACGAACCCGCTCCCCTCGAGAGCCTGCCGGCAGCTCGGTGCCACGCCTTCGATCTTCACCACGCTGGGACGCGCCTGCGTCACCACCGGCAGTTCGGCCAGCGCCTGATCGGGAGGGTCGACGTTCGTCGACGGGGTGCTGACGAACGGGAGCTTCGGGAGTCCCGAACTGTCCAGGAGCGCCTTGAAGTCGTCCGGGATGTCGTCGACCCACTGCGGCGACACCGCGTCGACCCCGGTGAGCACCTTCGAGTCCCGAACCGCCCCGGCGATCGCCGGGTCGGCGGACTCGCGCAGCGGGATCGCCAGCAGGCCCGCGGCCAGCAACACCGCGACCACCTGCAAGAGCGAGCCGACTCCGCTGTCGACGGCGCGCAGCCCGGGCGACCGGATGCCACCGCGAGCCGCACGTCCCAGAACCATGCCGGCCACCTCGCCGACGACCACGAGCACGACCAGCACCAGAATCCCGGCGAGCACCCGCACCTGCAGATCGTCGAACTGCTCGATCAGGCGGGGCGCGAGCAGCAGACCGGCTACGGCGCCGAGTGCGACTCCGATGAACGCCAGGGCCGAGGCGACCGCACCCGACCGGTACCCGCTGGCCGCCGCGAGCAGGGCGATGCCGATCACGATGATGTCGACCCACGTCGAGCCGGTCATCGGGTACCTCCGGGCTCGGCGTTACCGGCGTCGACCACGTCGCGGTCGTCCGGGTGCAGCTCCGCGAACCCGGATTCCTGCCGGCTCCCGGCGAGCTCGATCATCTTCTCCAACGAACGAACGTCGGCGGAGTCCCACGGACGGTCCCAGCCGGACACCTCGCTGATGGCGGCGATGAGCCCACCCGTGAATCCCCAGACGAGCAGCTGTTCGACGAAGAACGCGGGCCCCTTGTAGACGATGCCGACCGCCTTGCGGCGGACCTGGAACCGGTTGTCCGGGTTCAGCAACTCGCGCAGTTTGATCCGGTCCACGCGCGCGGTCTCGCCCTGGTCGACGACGCGCACCTCGCTCGGGCGGTGCCAGTAACCGATCACCGGGACGACGTCGAAGCCCGAGACCCCGACGGGAAAGCTCGGCAGGGTCGCGAGGATCGTCACCCCGGATGCGTCGAGGCCGGTCTCCTCCGCCGCCTCGCGCAGCGCGGTGCCCACCGGGAAGTCGTCGCCGGGATCGGCCGCGCCCCCGGGGAACGCGACCTGCCCGCTGTGCTGGCGAAGTGTGGGAGCGCGCTCGGTCAGCAGGACCTCGGCGTCGGCCGGCACCCCGCCGGGATGATCGTCGGCCGACTCCCACGAACCCGAGAACAGGATCAGAACGGCCGCCGACCGGGAGTTGGTCGGCAACATCGACGCCCAGCGCGATCGATCCCCGCCGCGGTTGTCGACGCTTTTCCTGACGGCGCTGACATCGTCGGTCAACGCCCGCAGCCACGGCGGGATCTCGTCCCTCGGGACCAGCGGTCCCGCATCGGCGCGCGAACGCCCGCTCATATCCGCACGCCCAGATGCTCGGCCACCGAATCGGCGATCTCCTCCGGACTGTCGAAGACACCGGGATAGACCTCGGCAACCGTGCCGTCGGGTCGAAGAAAGACGGTCGAGGGGAACACCCTGGGCGCGTTGATGGCCGCGGCCACCTTTCCGTCGAGGTCGAGCACGGACGGCAAGCGGACTCCGATCTCGGTGAGCAGCGTCAGCGGGAAGAACGGGTTGCTACCGCCTTCCTTGGCGTGCAGGGCCAGCACGGTGACCCGGTCGCCGGCCCGCGCGGCGAACTCCTCGAAGTAGGGCAGCTCGGTCTTGCACGGACCGCACCACTGCGCCCAGACGTTGATGACGAGCGGCCGGCCGGCCGTCGAGGCACCGAGGTCGTAGGGCGCTCCGGTACTCAAGCAGGGTTCGACGACGCCGTCGAGGACGGAGTCCGGCGACTCCGGCAGTCCGGTGACCGGGCAGTCCGGCAGGTCGGCGGTGCTGCGCGCCTCCGCCAGACGCGCCTCGTCCACCGGCGCATCGATCGGGCGGACTCCACTCGACGAGGGCGGTGCGCTCGACATCGGCGACGGATCGTCCCCGCGCGGCCAGATCGCCACGATCAGCGCGATCATCACGACCACGAAGACCACGGTCCATCGCGCGGCGGGCGGGAAACGAGAACCCCGGGGCGACGCCGGGCCGCTTGGTTCGCTCACGGGGCCGCGATCCCGGCCAGCGCGAGGAGATGCTCGGTCTCCGGCCCCTTCACCAGGGCCGCGGCCTCGGTCTTGTCCATCGGTCCGGTGCCCACCGACGGACAGTCCTTGGCGAGGACGCACACCCCACACGCCGGCTTGCGCGCATGACACACCCGTCGGCCGTGGAAGATCACCCGGTGCGACAGGTCCGTCCACTCCCGCCGCTCGATCAGCTCGCCGACCGCGTGCTCGACCTTCACCGAATCGGTCTCCTCGGTCCACTGCCAGCGCCGGACCAGGCGGCCGAAGTGGGTGTCGACGGTGATGCCGGGCACACCGAACGCGTTGCCCAGCACCACGTTCGCGGTCTTGCGCCCGAACCCGGGCAGCGACACCAGATCCTTCAGATTGTCCGGGACCTCCCCGTCGAACCGCTCGACGAGCGCCTGCCCGAGTCCGATGATCGAGTTCGCCTTGTTCCGATAGAAGCCGGTGGGACGGATCATCTCCTCGAGCTCGGTGCGGTCCGCCCCGGCATAGTCCGCGGCCGTCCGATACCTGGCGAACAGCGCGGGGGTGGTCATGTTCACACGCACATCGGTGCACTGCGCCGACAGGATCGTCGCCACCGAGAGCTCGAGCGGGTCGGTGAAGTCGAGTTCGCAGTACACGTGCGGGAAGGCGACCTGGAGGGTCCGATTCATCCGCCGAGCGCGCCGGACCAATCCGAGATGGGTCTCCTGCTTGCGTGCCGGGGTCGGTCCCGCGGCCGCAGACTTGCGTGCGCTCACCTGATTCAGGTTAGCGATGCGCACGGCGAAGCCCGATTCCGCTGGCCCCCGACACGGGGCGAAGCACTCTCACACACCCCCTGAATGGAACATCACCGCAGGTCAGAACCGCGTGTTCGCCCTGGGAGAAGGGCTGGTCACGGCCACATCGGCGTGCTCACGCGCAACCTACGGTCAGGTAACAAGTCAATGACGGCGGCCCTCTCGATGCGGTTCCGGGCGGGTCGATTGTGTTTACTTGTCCCCATGCACGGTCTCGCGGCGCTGCTGTTCCCGGCTGTACTCATGTTGTTCGCCATGGGCATGGACAAGGTCCAGTCCCGGATCGACCGCTCGGCGGTCTCACGCGATGAGGTGGAGGACTTCCTCGACTCGGCCGACGCCCAGAACGTCCAGACCCTCGCCCGCGAGGGCATGCCGGCCGCGCTCGACGAACTCCGCGACCGACGGGTCACCCGTCACGAATCAGCGGTGTCCGGCCACACCGAATCGCCGCAGCGGGCCAGCTGACCGGCCGTCGCCGCCCCCGCTTCCGTACCGCCCGACCACCGCGTCGACACTCCGCCAATCGGACACACCCGCAATGAGCTTCCAGTGACCCATCCAACACATATGCTTGTGCGCGGGGTAGCGTAGCCAACGGCGCGATCTGACGCGGGCTGTAGAGAGATTCGAGAAAGGTTCCCTAGGTGGAAGAAGTACTGGCGCGGGCGGGCATATTCCAGGGCGTCGAGCCCTCCGCCGTCGCGGCGCTGACCAAGCAGCTTCAGCCCGTCGACTTCCCTCGCGGACACGTGATCTTCCACGAAGGCGAGCCTGGCGATCGGCTCTACATCATCATGTCCGGCAAGGTGAAGGTCGGCCGACGCTCGCCCGACGGACGCGAGAACCTGCTGACGATCATGGGCCCGTCCGACATGTTCGGCGAACTCTCCATCTTCGATCCCGGCCCCCGTACCTCGTCGGCGACGACGGTCACCGAGGTCCGCGCGGTGTCGATGGACCGTGACGCGCTGAAGGCGTGGATCAAGGACCGTCCGGAGATCGCCGAGCAGCTGCTGCGCGTGCTGGCACGCCGCTTGCGCCGCACCAACAACAACCTCGCCGACCTCATCTTCACCGACGTGCCCGGTCGCGTCGCCAAGCAGCTCCTGCAGCTTGCGCAGCGCTTCGGCACCCAGGAGGGCGGCGCGCTGCGCGTCACCCACGACCTGACCCAGGAAGAGATCGCCCAGCTCGTCGGCGCGTCGCGCGAGACCGTCAACAAGGCGCTCGCCGACTTCGCCCAGCGCGGATGGCTGCGCCTCGAGGGCAAGAGCGTGCTCATCGCCGACTCGGAGCGTCTCGCGCGCCGCGCGCGCTGACTCGAGTTCACCACGAAGCCGCTCGCTCCTCCGGGAGCGGGCGGCTTTGCTCTTCCCTCGAAGGGTCAGGCTTCGCGCAAATACTCCAACTGTGCCTTCACCGACATCCGCGCGGCGGGCCACAGCTTCTTGTCGACGTCGGAGTACACCTTGCGCACCACCTTCATCGGCTTCGCGTCGCGGGCCGAGACACCCATCGTGTCCAGAGCGGCGACGATCTGGTCGATCCGCTCCTCGCGATGCGCCTTGTAGTACCGCGCGACGGGGCCCAGATCGGGATGGTCCGGACCGTGCGCCGGGAGCAGTGCCGCTCCTTCCCCTTCGACGATCAGACGGTTCAGCGAGTTCAGATAGTCGCGCAACCCGCCGTCGGCGGGATCGAGCACGGTCGTGCCACTCCCGAGGATCGTGTCGCCGGTCAGGACCGCACGTTGTCCGTCGTGTTCGACGAGGAAGCTGACGGAATCCCCCGTATGTCCCGGGGTGAACAGCACCGTGATCCGCAGACCCGCGGCCTCGATCACCTCACGATCCCGCAGTGGCGCCCCGTTGCGGCAGTGCTTCTCCAACCGAGCGCGTACCGGCGCACCCGTGCGCTTGTGCAGGCGCGACACCCCGCCGGTGTGGTCGAAGTGCCGGTGGGTCACCAAGACCAGTGCGACCCCGGGCAATTCGGCGAGGCGCCGGGCGTGGTGTTTGTACTTCGGCGGTCCCGGGTCGACGACCACGCATTCCTCACTGCCGGGAGCGCGCAGCACGTAGGTGTTCGTGCCGTCGAGTTCCATCATCCCGGAGTTGTCGCACAGCAGGACCGACGCGAAGGGGGTCACTTCCCGCAGCACCCCGTAGGCAGGGTGCGTGGGTGCGGCGTCGTTCGGTGAGCTCATGGTCCCCGAGCCTATCCACTCGGTGCGGAGAACCGGGCGAAGCCCGACGATCCGACCATGCCGAGTCGATCCCCGGGTCAGACCCCGCCGACCGTCGCACCGTTCACGGACTGCTCGCCGGCCGACCCGTCCACCACCGTGGGCGCCACCTGATCCTGCAGGCTGCGCAGCAGCGCGGCACCCTGGGTGATCACACCGGTCATGATCTCGTTGACGCCCTCGGCCCCGTTGTACACGGTGAGGTTCGCGGTGCTGAGGCCCTTGGCGACCTCGCCGACGAGCGTGGGCAGGGCCTCGATGAGCTGCTGATCGAGGGCGATGCGGTTGTGCTGTGCGGCGGCCGCCGACTGGATCTCGACCGCCTTGGCCTCCGCCTCGGCGATGATCTGTCGTCGTAACGCCTCGGCCTCGGCCGGTTTCACCACTTCGGAGATCAGTTCCTGTTCACGGAGTTCGGCCTGCGCCTGCGCGAGCACGGACTGTTCGCGGATGACCTCCTGGTTGACCCGCGCCTGCGCGAGCGGACCGGCCTGGGCGGCTTCGGCATTGGCCTTGTCGGTCTCGGCCTTGATCGCAGCCCGCTTGATCGCGGTCTCCCGCTCGTAGTCGGCCTGGTTCCGCAGCGACTCCTGCTGCGCCTTCGCCGACTCCTGGTCGGCGCGAGCACGCTCGACCGCCGCCTCGCGCTGCACCTTGGCGATGTTCGGGGCAGCCAGCGCGTTGATGTAACCGGAATCCATGTCGTCGATCGACTGGATCTGGAACGAGTCGACGACGAGACCGATCGATCCCATCTCACGCTTGGACGCGTCGAGCACCTGACGAGCCAGGGTGTCGCGCTCGCGGATGATCTGCTCGACGGTCATCGAGCCCACGATGGAACGCAGGTGACCCGAGAAGATCTGTCCGGTCAGCTGATTCATCTCGTTCTCCTGCTCGGAGATGAAGCGCTGTCCGGCGTTGACGATCGACGCCACGTCATTCCCGACCTTGTGGGCGATGACCGCCCGCACGTTGAGTTGGATGCCCTGGGTCGTCACACAGACCTCGCGGATCGTCGCCTCGTGCAACGCCATCGACAGGAAACGGACCTTCCGGAAAAAGGGCATGACCCACTTCCCGTGCCCGACGACGACCACGAACGGCGCATCGTCGAAGTCGGACTTGGCGCCGGAGATCAGCATCGCCTCATCGGGTTCGGGAACGTAGTAGCCGAGCATGGTCTCTCCTCGAGCGGCAGGCGATATGTGCCGACGTCAGATCCTGCCGCATCCGGGACCTTTCGACGATCGGTTGTTCACATGGTTCGGTTCGCCGTGCCCGGGACCGGTACCCATGGCTCGACGTCGACGACTCGGCCGGAACGTTCGGCGATGACCAGAACGGGCGCGTCGAGCCCGATCGGTGCGGCGGCGCGGGCGAGGAACCGCTCGGTTCCGCCGGCCAACGGCAGTTCGATCTCCCCGAGGAGTTCGCCGCCCGGTATCGACATCGTCACCGTCCCGGTACGCCCGACGAGTTGCGATGCTGCCATCCGACGGCCTCCCCAGTGTCCCCGATCCGTGTGTCGAACCCTAGGCCATGGCGGTCCGTCGTCGGTCGCGGACACCGTCGAGCACCACGTAGGCCGCCGTCAGCACCGCGATCACGGCGGCGCCGAGCACCAGCACCCCGTAGCCGAAGGCCCCGACGACGAGTCCGGAGAGCGCGCCCGCGCCGCGCCGGCCAGACTCATCGCGGTGTCCGAAACCCCCTGCGCCGGTGCGCGTCGCGCGGTGTCGACACTGTCGGTGAGGAGCGTGGAGGCCGCCACCGTCGACGCCGACCATCCCACGCCGAGCAGGACCAGCGCGACGACGAGACCCGTCTGCGATTCCGCGAAGACGAATCCGACGACGCAGCTGACGACGAGTGTCGCCTGACCGCCGAGGATCACCGGGATCCGGCCGGTCCGGTCGGCGAGCAGGCCCATCACCGGTGCGAGCGCGTACATCCCGGCGATGTGCGCGCTGATCGACAGGCCGACCAGCGTCACCGAGGCGCCCCCGTGATGCATGTGGACCGGCGTCAGCGCCATCACCCCGACCATGACCGCGTGCGCCGACACCACCGCGGCCATCGCGGCCCGCGCCGGCGGCGAGTGCGTGATCGCCGAGAGCCCTTCGGCCAGCGACACTTTGACACGACCCCCGTCCGTTTCGCCGGTCACCACGACCAGCGGGTCGGGGCGGAGGCCGACGAACAGCACGGCCGCCGCCCCGAAGCACCCGACCGCACCCACGAGGAACGGACCCGACAGATCGGCCATCGCGAACCACCCGGCGACGGTGGCGCCGATCGGGACCACCGCCGGCCCGATCACCGCGCCGACCATCGTCGTCCACACCACGAGCGAGAGGTCGCGGCCACGAGTGCCGGCCGACGACAGATCCGTTGCCGCGAAACGTGCCTGCAGGCTCACCGCGGTGCCCGACCCCACCCCGGCCATTCCGACGAGCATCAACGCGAACCAGCCGCGATCGACGGCGGCGGCCACGACCAGCGAACCGGCCCCGGCGATCACCAGGCCCGTGGTCAACGCGGGACGCCGCCCGCGTCCGGCGGCCAGTGACGCCAACGGGAGACCGGCGGCCGCGGCCCCCAGCGTGACCACGGTCGTCGGTATGCCGGCCAGGGACGCCGTTCCCGACAGTTCCTCACCGAGGATCGCCCCGAGCGCCAGCGCTCCGCCCATCGACAGGCCGGCCAGGATCTGGGCCGTGCACAGCAGGACGATGGTCCGCCGTTGCAGAGCGACGTTCTCACTCATGATCGCGGACGACCGGGTCTGCTCCGCATCCGCAGCGAATTGATCGTGCCGAGAACACCCGCAGCGAGTGGGACCACAAGCGCCACCTGTAGCGCGACCGGCCGGACTTCGGTGTTGATCCGGATGATCTCGTCGCTTACGTCCGTGGGCTGCCCGGCCAGCAACTCGGTCAGTTGTGTATTGCTCATGACCTGTGCGTCGTCGTCGAGCACCTGCGCCACCCGCTGCTGTTCCGCGGGCGCCAGGACCTCGCTGGACTCTGCCTCGCGCGCGAATCCGAAGGCGAGCGAGGCCAACAGGATCGCACCGGCACTCGCGAGTCCGAAGGACAGACCGAATGATCCGGCCGCAGAGTTGGTTCCGGCCGCCTCGCTCACACGCTCGTCGCTCATCGGCCCGAGCGTGTAGTCGTTCAGCTGCGAGACGAGCAGCCCCAGGCCGGCACCCGCCACGACGAGTGGCACGACGAGACCCCAGCCGAAGTCCGCCCGCGGCACGATCGGGAGCAGAACCGCGACCCCGAGCGTGAGCAAGCCGAAACCGATGAGCACCAACGTCGACGGGGGCCGGGTGTGTGTCCGCCGACCGGCGACCAGCGCGACCGCGAACATGCTGAGCGACAGGGGCGCCAGGGACAACCCGGCCTCCATGGCGTCGTACTCGAGGACCATCTGCAGATAGATCGGCAGCGAGATCATGATGCCGCCGAGAGCGATCTGCTGCAGCAACTGCTGGCTGACGCCCAGGCGGAACGGCTTGGAGCGAAACAGGTCCGGGTCCAATAGCGTGGGCCGCCCGGCGCGCCGCCGGCGGGTCAGCCACCAGGTCAGTCCGCCCAGACCCGCGGCACCCAGGACCAGCAGGATGCCGACGGCCTCACCGCCCTCCTGCCAGACGAGGATCCCCAGCACGATCCCACCCATTCCCAGCACCGAGAGCAGAGCACCGACGGGGTCGACTCCCCGTGGACCCGTGTACTCGACGTCGCGGACCAAACCGATGCCGCACAACACGATCGCGATGATGACGACCTCACCGACGAAGGCGATCCGCCAGGACAGGTATGTGGTGATGAAACCGCCCAGGAGCGGGCCGACGGCGGCCGCGATCGCGGCGGCGGCGCCCACGAGGGCGTAGACCCGCTTCTGGTCGCCGCCGTGAAAGTTGCCGTGTACCAGCGACTGCATCGCGGGCAGGAGCAGGGAAGCCCCTATCCCGCCGACGATCGCCCAGAAGACGATGATCGTCGTGAGACCTTGTGCGAGCGCCATGGCCGACGCGCCCACGGCATAGGCGAGCAAACCGATCACGTAGGCCCGCCGGCGACCGATCAGATCCCCGACTTTGCCCCCGATCAGGATGAACGCGGCGGACACCAACGCCTCGAGGGCAATCGCCGACTGCACACCGCTAACGGTCGTGTCCAGATCACGGACCACCGCCGAGATCGACACATTCATGAACGAGGTGTCCACGACGAGAACGAACATCGCCATCGCGAGGAGCAGCGCGAGGACCCGCTGCTTTCCCGACAGCGGCGTCGCGGCCTCGGAAGCCGTCGAATCGCTGATGATGCACCGCCTCTACGACGATCGGGTCGCGACCCGTCCGCTGCGGGGTCGACGAGGAGAGCATAGTTCGGCCGATGCCGTTCCACAGCGCTGTCCGCCGAGTCCGGCCACCTCAGCCGACGATCAGGTCGTACCCGAGCTTCCCCACCATCACGACGACGACGGCCAGCAGGACCCACCGCACGAACGAACTGCCGCGGCCGATCGCCATGTGCGAGCCGATCTGGGCGCCGACGACGTTGGCGATGGCCAGGCCGAGACCCAAGAGCCACAGCACATTTCCCTGCAGGCCGAAGACCGTGAGGGCGCCGAGGTTGGTACCGGTGTTGATGACCTTCGCCATCGCCGAGCTCTCCAGGAAACTCGTCCCGACCAGCGCGGTCAGGCTGATGATCAGAAAGGTACCGGTCCCAGGACCCATCACCCCGTCGTAGAAGGCCACGACGACACCGGCCAGCACCAGACCCGCGATCGTCGAGACGCGCGAGCGCGGTCCCGTCGACGCGTCAGTCCCGAAGCCGGGATTGAGCGCGACGAACAGTCCGACCCCGACCAGCATGACCAGCACGATCGGCGTGAAGATCTCGGTGGGCAGGACGACGGCCACCGTCGCGCCGAGGGCCGAGAAGACGAGCGCCGCAACGAACACCGGGATCAGGCGACGAAGATCGATCCGGACGTGCCGCACGTAACGCCACGTTGCCGACGCGGTCCCGAAGACCGCCGCCAGCTTGTTGGTCCCCAGGGCCGTCGCGATCGGCAACCCCGGCTGGGCGATCAGCATCGCCGGGATCAGCACGAGGCCACCGCCGCCGACCACGGCGTCGACCCACCCGGCCGCGGCGGCCGCCGCGATCAGCAGCGCGACGTCCAACGGAGACGTCAGGCCACTTCGACGATCAGTTCCACCTCGACCGGTGCACCGAGCGGGAGTTCGGCGACCCCGACAGCGGACCGGGCGTGCACGCCGGCGTCGCCGAAGATCTCACCGAGGACGTCCGACGCCCCGTTGATCACCGCCGGCTGCCCGGTGAAACCCGGTGCGGACGAGACGAACCCCACGACCTTGACCACCCGGACGACCGAGTCGATCCCGACCAGCGCGTGGATCGCGGCGAGGGCATTGAGCGCACAGACCCGAGCTGCCGCAGTCGCCTCATCCGGCCGAACGACGCCTTCGGCGCCCTCATGGACCTTGCCCCGCGCCGACAGTTCGCCGTCGACGATGGGCAGCTGTCCCGAGGTGTAGACGAGGTTGCCGGTGCGCACGGCCGGGGTGTAGCTCGCCACCGGTGGCACCACCGACGGGAGTTCGATGCCCAGTTCGGCCAGACGATCGGTCCACGTGGTCGCCATGGTCAGCCCTTCGGTCGCTTCAGGTAAGCGACGTGCTGCTCGCCGGTGGGACCGGGCAGAACCGAAACCAGTTCCCAACCGTCTGCGCCCCACTGATCGAGGATCTGCTTCGTGGCGTGCGTCAGCAGCGGCACGGTCACGTATTCCCACGCGGTCACTTCACTCATGGACTCACCCTATCTGGCGACGGTCAATGGATAAGGTGTTGCGGTGGCCAACGAACAGGGCTCACGATCCGGGTCGGGCGAGGCGCTCGATTCCGGCGTGACAGACAACTCCTCCGTCGCGCGCGAGAACGAGTGGCCGGCGGCCGCCGCGCGCGCTCGCCTGCACTTCGTGACGGGCAAGGGCGGCACCGGCAAGACCACGATCGCCGCGGCGCTCGCACTCGCGCTCGCCGCCGACGGCAAGAAGGTCCTCCTCGTCGAGACCGAGGGTCGCCAGGGCATCGCGCAGGTCTTCGACATCCCGCCGCTGCCACCCACCGACACCCGCATCGCGACCGCCGAGGGCGGCGGCGAGGTGTCCGCGCTGGCCATCGACATCGAGCACGCCCTTCTCGAGTACCTCGACATGTTCTACAACCTCGGCTTCGCCGGCCGCGCGATGAAGCGGATCGGCGCGATCGACTTCGTGACGACCGTCGCTCCCGGACTCCGCGACGTCCTGCTCACCGGCAAGATCAAAGAGCGCATCATCCACACCGACAAGCAGGGCAACCGCGTGTACGACGCGGTGGTCGTCGACGCGCCGCCGACCGGCCGGATCGGCAATTTCCTCGACGTCACCCAGGCCATGGCCGACCTCGCCAAGACCGGCCCGATCCGCAACCAGAGCGAAGGTGTCGTCCGCCTGCTCCACTCGGAGGAGACGATCATCCACCTGGTGACGCTCCTCGAGGCGATGCCGATCCAGGAGACGATCGAGGCGATCGACGAACTGCGGGGCAAGAACCTCAACCTCGGCAGTCTCGTCATCAACCGCGTCAGCGAACCCCACCTGCCGGCCGAGGTGATCGACGAGATCGCCGAAGGTCGGGTCGACGCAGGGCGTGTCGAGGACGGCCTCACCGCCGCCGGACTCAAGCTCGCCGACGGGGACCTGGCCGGCCTGCTCACCGAGACGATCGAGCACGCGACCCGCCTGCAGGCGCAGCAGATCGCAAAGGCGCAGCTCGACGAGGTGGAGATGCCGACACTCGAACTGCCGTCCCTCGGTGACGGCGTCGACCTGGGGTCGATCTATGAGCTGGCCAACCTCCTCCAGAAAGCGGGTGCGTGATGCCACTCGACCTCAAGATGGGCGCGGTGCTCACCGACCCCGCGACCCGCGTCGTGATCTGTTGCGGCGCAGGCGGAGTCGGCAAGACGACGACGGCTGCCGCGATGGCGATGTACGCCGCCGAACAGGGCCGGACCGTGGCCGTGCTGACGATCGACCCGGCCCGGCGCCTGGCGCAGTCGCTCGGGATGTCCGAACTCACCAACGACCCGCAGCCGGTCGCGATCGACGGCAAGGGCACGCTCGACGCGATGATGCTCGACATGCGGCGCACGTTCGACGAGATGGTGCTCGAGTACTCCACTCCCGAACGCGCCGAGGCGATCATGCAGAACGCCTTCTATCAGACGGTCGCCTCGTCGTTCTCCGGGACGCAGGAGTACATGGCGATGGAGAAGCTCGGCAAGCTTCTCGAGCAGGACCACTGGGACCTGATCGTCGTCGACACCCCGCCGTCGCGCAACGCACTGGACTTCCTCGACGCCCCGCAGCGGTTGGGGTCGTTCCTGTCCGGGCGTCTGATGAAGGTGCTGGTCGGCGGCGGTCGCGGCGTCGGCCGGATGGTGACCGGCGCGATGAGCCTGGCCATGCGGGGTGTCTCGACGATCATCGGCGGCGAGATGCTCCGCGACGTGGCGACCTTCGTGCAGTCACTGGACTCGATGTTCGGCGGCTTCCAGGACCGCGCCGCGAAGACCTATGCCCTGCTGAAACAGCCGGGCACCCAGTTCGCGGTGGTGGCTGCGGCCGAAGCCGATGCCCTGCGGGAGGCCGCGTTCTTCGTCGACCGCCTGTCCGAGGAGTCGATGCCGCTTGCCGGACTGATCCTCAACCGGACCCACCCGAACCTGACGTCGATCCACGAGGAGGCAGCGCTGGTCGCCCTCGAATCGGTCAACGACGAACTAGCTCGCGGTGTACTCCGGATTCACGCGGATCGGGCCGCCACCGGGAAGCGCGAACTCCATCTGCTGCAACGGTTCACGGCGTCGCACCCGCGGGTGCCGATCGTCGGGGTCCCGGCGCTGCCGTTCGAGGTGGCCGACGTGACCGCCCTGCGCGCGGTGGCCGAGCAGATCACCGGCCGCGGCTGATCACCGAGCGCGACCAGCAGTCACCCGCTGGTTGAGAAGGCGAGGAGCGTGCGACGAGCCTGTCCCCCGCTGGTTGAGCAGGCGAGGCGTGCGCCGAGACCGCACCCTGCTGGTTGAGCAGGCGAGGAGCGTGCGACGAGCCGTGTCGAAACCCCTCGACACGGCTCGGCGGAGAAGAGGTCAGACGGCGTCGCGATGACGCCGGCGCTGCGCGGCGAAGAACGCCGACCAGGACGTGACCTCGGGGTGCTGGCGGAGGAGTGCGCGACGCTGACGTTCGGTCAGTCCGCCCCAGACGCCGAACTCGACGCGGTTGTCGAGTGCATCGGCACCGCATTCGAGCTGCACCGGGCAGTGGCGGCAGATCGTGGCGGCTTTGCGCTGGGCCGCGCCCCGCACGAACAGATCATCAGGGTCTCCCCCTCGGCAACGCGCCTGAGCAACCCACGCCAAGCGATCCTCTTCGTTGGAAACTGCCGCTGTCGCCATCCGCCACCCCTACCTGTCGCATCTGCGTAGCTGCGAGAACGTCTCAACCTCGCTGCTCAAGCCACATTTGCAGCGAACTGTTAAGTGAGTCACATTCTGCACTCAATCTAGGGATCTGTGCTTGGGGGCGCAACCCCTGGAGCGAACAAAGTGGGACAACCGTGCAAACTCACCCGAACGGACGGCCCGCGGACGGCGGCCTCCGGCACCTCCGCCCGGCGACCCGCGGGCACCCCGACCGTCGGCTCGGGACCACGCTGCGCCGATGCCGCGGGCGAGGCAGGACGATGTTCGGAACCAACGCACGTATCCTGTCGGGGTGATGTCGAAGAAACTGTGGTCGCTGGCGTGGGCGATCCTGCTGGCCGGAGTTCTCGTCGCCGGCCTGCTCTACCCCGTGGCCAGCGGAATCGGCGTCGTCTCCAACCGGGCGGCGGCCGCTGTCGAGAACGTGTCCTCCGAACTGCTCAACGGCACGTTGCCGGAGGTCACCACGATGACCGACGTCGACGGGAAGCCGATCGCGGTGCTGTTCGACCAGTACCGGTATCAGGTCGGCTACAACGACATCTCGCCCGACATGATCCGGGCGATCATCTCCGTCGAGGACCGCCGGTTCCTGGAACACGACGGCGTCGACTGGAAGGGCACCATCCGTGCCGCGCTGAAGAACTCGTCGTCGGGCGAGGTCCAGCAGGGTGCGTCGACGCTCGACCAGCAGTACATCAAGAACTATCAGCTCCTGGTGCTCGCACGGACCGAGGCGGACCGCCAGGCCGCGATCGAGACCACGCCCGCGCGCAAGCTCCGCGAGGTGCGCATGGCGCTCACCCTCGAGCAGACCCTGATCGACCAGGCCAAACGCGACAAGGGACTCGACGACGCCGCCGCCAAGCAGGAGGCGAAGAAGCAGATCGTCACGCGGTACCTGAACGTCGTCCCGTTCGGCAACAACGCCTACGGCATCGAGGCCGCCGCGCAGACCTACTTCGGCATCCCCGCCAAGGACCTGCGGGTCGAGCAGGCCGCGTTGCTGGCCGGCATGGTGCAGTCCAGCTCCGCGCTGAATCCGTACTCGAACCCCGAAGCCTCCCTCGCGCGCCGGAACATCGTGCTGGACACGATGATCGACAACTTCCCGGAACGACGCGCCGAGCTCGTCGCGGCCAAGGAGGCACCCCTGGGCGTGCTCCCGAGTCCGCGGACCCCGACCCAGGGCTGCATCGCGGCCGACAACAACGGCTTCTTCTGCGACTACGCCCTGCAGTTCCTGGCCGAGAACGGCATGTCCCGCAATTCGGTCCTGCGCGGCGGCTACATCATCCAGACCACGCTCGACCCCGAGGTCCAGCGCTCCACGGTCCGCGCGGTGAAGAGTCAGGCCAGCCCGACCGCCGACGGCGTCGCCGACGTGATGAGCACCCTGCGTCCGGGCAAGAAATCGCACGACGTGCTCTCGATGGCGTCGAGCCGCGACTATGGTCTCAATCTCAACCGCGGCGAGACGATGCAGCCGCAACCCTTCTCGATGGTCGGCGACGGTGCCGGGTCGGTATTCAAGATCTTCACAGTCGCCGCCGCGATGGAGAAGGGTCTCGGCGCCGGCTCCAACATCCCCGTCCCCGGGTCCATCGCCGTCGAGGGCATGGGCAACAGCGGCGGGGCGAACGGGTGTCCCGCCAATGCGTACTGCGTCAAGAACGACGGCCGCTACCCGGCGTCGATGTCGGTGACGAACGCCCTGGCACAGTCGCCGAACACCGCTTTCGTGAAGCTGCTGCAGCAGGTCGGCGTCAAGCCGGCGGTCGACATGGCCGTTCGCCTGGGCCTGCGTTCGTACACCATCCCCGGGTCGTCGGGTTACGGCGAGAAGAGCATGGCCCAGTACGTCAAGGACGGGAACTTCGGCTCCTTCACCCTCGGCCCGCTACCGCTCAACGGCCTCGAGCTCGCCAACGTCGCCGCCACCATCGCGTCGGGCGGCACCTGGTGCCCGCCCAACCCGATCAAGTCGATCAGCCAGATCAAGCGGGACCAGTACGGCAACCCCGTCATCGGACCGGACGGCCGGCGCGCCCTGACCGCGGTGCCGTTCACGCCACCTCCGTGCGAGCAGGTCGTGGACGAAGGCCTGGCACACTCGCTGGCCAACGCCATGAGCAAGGACGACGTGGGCGCCGGCACCGCGGCCGGTGCCGCGGGCTCCGCGGGCTGGACGCTGCCGATGTCGGGTAAGACCGGCACGACGGAAGCGCACCGCTCCTCGGCATTCGTCGGGTTCACCAACCAGATCGCCGGCGCCGCGTACGTCTACAGCGACGGCCCGAACCCGCAGGGCGTCTGCAGCAGTCCGCTGCGCTCCTGCTACGACGGCGACCTCTACGGCGGCATGGAACCGGCGCGCACCTGGTTCCAGGCCGTCAAACCGGTGGCGACGAAGTTCGGCCCCGTCAACCTGCCCCCGATCGACCGCGAGTACTGGAACGGCAGCGACCGGGGCCGTATCCCGCAGGTCAGCGGCCTGCCCGCCAGCGAGGCCACATCGCGCCTGCAGGGTGCCGGGTTCAAGGTCAGCGAGCTCGACGTGGACAGCGGACGCCCGCAGGGCACCGTGGTCTTCACCGCACCGTCCGACTCGGCCATGCCCGGCAGCACCGTGACGATCTACGTCAGCAACGGCCGCCGCGCCGGCGGGGACGAGGGCGGCCCCACCGAGACCACCGTCGTGGTACCCGGTGTCGGCCCGGTGGTGATCCAGCTACCCGGCTGACCCGCGATCAGACAATCGACGCCCCGCCCGCGCTGCTCACGAAACCGGGGCGGGATCGTCGTGGGGGATGCGTATTCTGGGGTGATGCAGCACTCCGAACTCGACATCGCACGCCTCGGCATCTCTCGCCTCGGTCCGTCCGGTTCCGGGGTACCCGCGCGCGCTCTGGCCGGCGCGGCGGGGCTCGCCGCCGCCGGACTGCTCTACTCGACGGTGATCGAGCGCAACGCCTTTGCGTTGCGACACACGACGCTGTCCGTTCTCGAACCGGGCGCCTCGCCGTTACGTGTCCTGCACATCAGCGACCTGCACATGATGCCCAACCAACGCCTCAAGCAGGCGTGGATCGCCGAGCTCGAGGCGCTCGAACCCGACCTTGTCGTCAACACCGGGGACAACCTCGCGCACCCGCAGGCCGTGCCGTCGGTCATCCAGTCGCTCGGTGGGTTGTTGTCGCGGCCCGGCCTGTTCGTCTTCGGGTCCAACGACTATTTCGGCCCCAAGCCGAAGAATCCGTTCAAGTACTTCAAGAAGGACCATCAGCGCACGCACGGCGAGCCCCTGCCGTGGCAGGATCTGCGTGCGGCGTTCACCGAGCGTGGATGGCTCGACGCGACGCACACGGTCCGCGAGCTGGAGGTCAGCGGCGTGCGGGTCGTCGCGGCCGGCGTCGACGATCCCCACATCGAGCGAGACCGCTACGAGACGATCGCGGGCCGCCCGAACCCGCTGGCACACTTGCGGCTCGGACTCACCCACTCCCCCGAACCGCGGGTCCTCGACCGGTTCGCCGCGGACGGCTACGACCTCGTGATGGCCGGACACACGCACGGCGGCCAGCTCTGCCTGCCGTTCTTCGGCGCGTTGGTGACGAACTGCCAGTTGGATCGCTCCCGGGTCAAGGGTCCGTCGAGCTGGGGGTCGTCGATGAAGCTCCACGTGAGTGCGGGTCTGGGCACGTCCCCGTACGCCCCGGCACGCTTCTGCTGCCGCCCCGAGGCCAGCCTGCTCACCCTCACACCTGTGTCGCACGGTGATGCCGACTACGACGCCGACCAGTCGCTCCCGCAGCTGGCCCGGGAGACCATGTGAGCGTTGACCTTCATCCCCGTGTGAAGGTCCTGGCATTCGACACCTTCGGGACGGTCACCGACTGGTTCACCGGGATCTCCGGTGCCGTCGACGCGGTCGCGCCGGGGGTCGACGCCGCGGCGTTCGCCAAGGAGTGGCGACGCCGGTACTCGCCGATCCTGGCTCGCGTCGAATCCGGCGAACTGCCGTGGCGCCGCCTCGACGACCTGCAGACCGAGACGCTGCACGACGTCGCCTCGCTGTTTGCGCTGACACTCGACGACGAGCAGACCCGCACCCTCGTCCGAGCCTGGCGGACGATTCCCGCCTGGCCGGACGCGGTCGAGGGTCTGCAACTCCTCAGGCGCGATCACATCGTCTGCGCACTGAGCAACGGCACCGTCGCGCTGCTCACCGACATGGCCCGGCACAACGCGTTCCCCTGGGACGTGATCGGCGGGTCCGACCTCTGGCGGCACTACAAACCTGCGCGCGAGACCTACTGCGGGCTGGCGGATCTGCTCGAGGTCGAGCCCGCCGAGGTGATGATGGTGGCCACCCACCAGAGCGATCTCGACGCCGCGCGCTCCTTCGGCCTGCGGACGGCCTTCGTCGAGCGGCCAGACGAGTGGGGCGGGGACGAGAAGGACGATTCCGGCTCGCCGGACAACGACTTCCACGCGACGGATCTCCTCGACCTCGCGCAGCAGCTGAGCCCGTCGGTGACCGGCCCGTCCCGATGACCCTCGACGACCTGCTGCGCTGGGAGGATTCGGGGGCGTCGTGGCGGGTGGTCCATCACGGACCGGATGGAATCACCCTGGGTCTGCTGCGCTGCGACGGTGGCGAGGAGGTGGACCGCGTCGTCACCGACGATCCGATCATCCTGGCCCACATCGGGGGCCGGTCGTCGTCGGACGAGGACCCGGAGTGACCCCGCAGAGACGAGGAGACCCCGACCGGATTTCTCCAGGTCAGGGTCTCTTCTGCAATCTCAACCTTGCGTCGGGGTGGCGGGATTCGAACCCACGACCTCTTCGTCCCGAACGAAGCGCGCTACCAAGCTGCGCCACACCCCGTGTGTAGCCTGCGATAGCTTATACCCCGCCCCGGCCGACTACTAAATCGCCTGGTCAAAGATGCGTCCGGTCTGGCTGAAACCCGTGCGGAGGAGAGTCGCACACCCCATCCTTGATGTGGTCCATCCGTACCACTGCCGCCGCGCCGTCGGTCGGGACCAGGGAGTCGGCGTACAACCACTGAAAGGACACGCCAAACAATGAGCGCTTCCCCCGATCAGCAGGCCAACTCGTCGGCCAAACAGGGTTTCGCCTTCGGCATCGCGATCGTGGCCGCCGCGCTGCTCTTCGTGGCCGGCTTGGTCTCGATCTTCCAGGGCATCTCGGCCATCGCGAACGACGACCTGTTCGTCGCCGGCCAGAACTACATCTTCGAGTTCGACCTCACCACCTGGGGCTGGATCCACCTGATCCTCGGCATCGTCGGAGTCCTCGTCGCCGGCGGTCTCGCGGTGGGCGCCGACTGGGCGCGGATCTCTGCGATCATCATCGCCTCGCTGTCGATCATCGCCCAGTTCCTGTGGCTGCCCTACTACCCGGCCTGGGCCATCCTGATCATCGTGCTGGACCTGATCGTCATCTGGGCTGTCTCCACCTGGAACCCCAACAACGAATACAACCTGTGACCGACCGCTCTGACGCAGTGACGACAGTTCGCTGAGACGAGGGCTGCGGGGAACCAATCCACGACGCGCATCCGGTCCGAATCGTCTGGTGACGCTGCTCCACCTGGGCGGCGCGACGACGAACCGCCCGAAAGGAACACCATGCGCATCACCCGGTCCCTCGCAGCCCTTGTCGCCGGCGTCCTCCTCAGCGTCGGCTTCGCCGCCGGGACGGGTCCGGCGCAAGCCGCACCGCTGGCCCCCGTGGCGAAGGTCGAGGTGGATCGCTACCTCGGCAAGTGGTGGCAGCTCGCCACCGTGCCGTCTTTCTTCGGGGTCACCTGCGCCCGGGATACCAGCGCGACCTACACCTACATCGACGCCAAGACGATCGGCGTCGATAACCGGTGCACCGGCCCCACCGGCATGCGTGGTGGCGTCGTCGGCCGTGCGACAGTCGTCGACCCGCAGACCAATGCCCAACTGAGCGTCCGGTTCCCACAGACACCGGGCAGCATCAACCCGGGCGGCGCACCGAACTACATCGTCGCCTACCTCGAAGACGGGCCGGATCCCGCCGGGCCGTACCGGTACGCGATCGTCGGGGACCCCTCGCGCGGATCGGGATTCCTGCTGTCGCGCGACAAGGTGGTCCCCAACTCGGAGTTGCGTCGCCTGACCAAGGAGATCGAGAAGGTCGGGTACAACCCGTGCACGTTCCTCGTCTCGCCGACCACCGGTGGTCGCAGCGACTATTCACCGCTCTGCACGGTGTGACGGTCAACGCCAGACGGTGACGACGACTCCGGCGCAGACTTGAAAAGGTCTGCGCCGGAGGTGTTTCAGCCGGCTTCGGCGTCCGGTCCCGACGCCGGCGCCATCCGGCGGAACTCGTCGGGGGTGCAGCCGAACTTCGACCGGAAGCGGTTGCGCATCGTCGCTGTCGAGGCGAATCCCGACGCGTGGGCGATGGCCTCGAGTTTCAGGTTGCCCGGACCCAAGAGCAGCCCCTCCGCCCACTCCAGACGTCGATCGGCGATCATCTCGGCGAGCGACGTGGTGCCACCGGCGAGCACCCGGTACAGGTGCCGGCGGCTCACGTGCAGGTGCCGGGCGACGACCTCCACACTGAAGTCGGGATCACGAAAATTCTGTTCGATGAGGTCGGCGACCGCGGCACGCAGGTACCGCTCACTCGTCCGGACGTCCGACCGTACTACACTCGAAACCGATTCCGGCACAACACGTATCGACTGAACGTCACGACCATTGAGGACTGCGGTCACCTGGGTTCCTTCCACGCGAGAGAATGCTCCCACCCGATACACGAGTTTATCGACGGTCACACCTGCGGTCTTGGGCCTTTGGTCCCACTTTCAAGGATCCCGGTCCCGCGATTGTGCTGCGCGACGCGAACTTCCGTGAGCGGCCGCGATGGCGGAGTCGGTCAGTCGTCCAACTTCCTGCCGGCCCGGACACTCGTCGTACTGTGAGAGTCGTGACCACCCAGGACGCCGGAGCCGAGCGACGAGCGGAGTTGCGAACAGCAGCGCTCAGGGTGGCCGACGAGGTCCTGTTCCCGGCGGCCGGCGAGGTGGACCGCACCGGAGCGGTCCCCGAATCCCACTGGCGAGCGCTGGCCGACGCCGGCCTGTACGGCATCGCGGCGCCGGTCGAGGCCGGCGGGCCGGGACTCGAATTCGGTGAGGTCACCGAGATCCTCGAGGTGCTCACCAGTGGGTGCCTCGCCACCGCTTTCACCTGGATCCAGCACCACGGCGTCGTCCTGTCCCTCTCCCGGACCACCAACGACGAGCTACGTGGTGAACTCCTCGACGCGACCGTGAGCGGACGTCTACACGCGGGCGTCGCCTACGCCGGAGTCGTCCCCACGCCACCACGGATGGTCGCGACGCGCACCGACGACGGTTGGCTCCTGAACGGGCACGCACCGTTCGTCAGCGGCTGGGGTGTCGTCGACCTGCTCCAGATCTCGGCGCGCGACGCCGCGACCGATGACGTCATCTCCGCGATCCTGCGCATGCCCGACCTGGTCGGCGGCAGGTCGTCCGCAGCGGTCCGGGCAACGCCCGTGGATCTGTCCGCCGCCGCCGCGACGACCACGGTGTCCCTACGGGTCGACGGTCTGATGGTCCCGTTCGATCGCGAGGTCACGCGCGTGGGCCTCGCGGAATTCTTCGCGACCCAGAACGTCGGCGTCCGATTGAACGGCACCCTGCCCTTTGGTCTGGTGCGGCGCTGTGCGGGACTGCTCGATGTCGGCGGCCATCACCGGGAGGGGCGGGCGCTGCGCGAGCGCGCCGACGTCGTCCGAACCGCGCTCGACGCCGGGATGGCGGATGCCACCGCACTGCTGGCGGCCCGGGCCGACGCCGCGGCTCTGGCGCTCGATGCCGCGGCCGCGTTGGTGTCCGCGGACGGCGGCCGCGGCGTCGTGCGCGGGAGCGATTCCGAACGGTTGTTCCGCGAAGCCGCGTTCGTCCTGGTGGCCGCGAGCCGCCCGGAACTCAAAACAGCTCTGCTACACCGCTTCAGCGGTACCTGAAGTCGCGCAGGAAGAGTGCCTCGGCCAGGGCGATCCGCTCGATCTCGGAGGGGTCGACGCTCTCGTTGGGGTGCGTGGATCAGGCACCGCGGTTCCTCGACGCCGAACAGCATGATCTCGGCGTCGGGGTACAGCGATTGGAGAACGTTGCACAACGGGATCGATCCACCCTGCCCCTGGATCAGCACCTCGCTGTCGTAGGCGGTCGACAGGGCGCCGGTGAGCGTGTCGTACGCCGGACCGCTGGTGGATCCGACGAAGGGCGCGCCCACCGCCTCGCGCTCGAAGGAGACCCGTGAGTTCCAGGGCGCGACGCGACGGAGGTGCTCGACGAGCGCGTCCTGCGCAACCATCGGGTCCATCCCCGGTGGCACGCGGAGGTTGATGCGCGCCCGCGCCCGCGGCTGCACCGCCGCCGACGATCCGACCACCGGCGGGCAGTCGATGCCGAGCACTGTCGCGGCCGGGCGCGCCCACACCATGTCGGACACCGATCCCGATCCGACCAGGTCGACTCCGTCGAGAACCGTTGCATCGCTGCGGAATCGGTCGGGCGGGTAGGACACACCCGGCCACCGGGCGTCGGCGTCGAGTCCGGCGACGGTGGTGTTGCCGTGCTCGTCACGCAGGGTCGCGAGCATCGAGATGAGCGCCGCGAGTGCATCCGGGGCGGCCCCGCCGAACATTCCGGAGTGCATCGCCGACCCCAGCGTCTCCACGGACACGACGACGTTCGCGATGCCGCGCAGCGTCGTCGTCAGACTCGGTTTCCCGACCGCGAAGTTGCCGGAGTCCGCGATCAGGATCGCGTCGGCGGCAAGCAAGTCCGGATTGCGGACCGCGAAGTCCTCGAGGCCTCCCGTCCCCTGCTCCTCCGACCCCTCGCCGATGATCTTCACCGTCACCCCGGCCCGGCCGGCGAGTGCGCGCAGCGCGGTGAGGTGCACGGCGATGTTGCCCTTGCAGTCGGCAGCTCCGCGGCCGTACCACCGCCCGTCCCGCTCGGTCAGTTCCCAGACGGGAGAGTCCCATTCGTCGTCACCGAGCGGCGGTTGCACGTCGTGGTGGAAGTAGAGCAGGACGGTCGGAGCACCCTCCGGGCCGGGAATGGACCCGGTGATCGCCTTGCTGCCGTCGCTGGTGACATGCGCGGCGGCGTCGTCGACGCCGACGGCACCGAAGGCCGCCAGCAGCCAGTCGACCATCCCGTCGCACTCCTCGACGGGAAACTGCTGCGGGTCGTGCACCGACCGGAACCGGACCATCTCCGCGAGATCCGATCTCGCCTGCGGCATCAGCGCGGCGACCTGCTCCCGCAACGACGTCTCATCCTCGCGCGCAGTCGGTTCCACCGGCGACCTTCCCTGTCGGACTCAACTCTTACCCTCGGCCGCCAGGTCGTACACCTCGAGCTCGCCTCGGCCGATGGCCTCCATCATCCGGGTGTGGTCGGAGTCGTTGAGATCCGCGTACGCGAGCGAGAACTCGGCGATGGCGTCACTGAAACCCTTGGTGGTCCCGAGGTACTCGGCGATCCGGAACCGGCTCGCGGTCCGGGCGTGCGCCTGACCGAGAACCAGCCCGCACAGCTGTGCGTACAACTTCATCCCCTCCGCGCTCAGGGCCTCGACGACGACCGAGCCCTTTCCGTCGCGGAGCTGCCGCACATAGAAGTCGCGTCGCTCACCGTTCTCGTCGATCCCGGTCGACCAGCCGAGGAAGAGGTCGCTCGTCGCCTGGAGCAGGCGTTGACCCTCGACCACCCGCTGCCCTTGGTTGTCGAAGCCCGATGCCGGCACATGGTCGGCGAGCACCGATCGCTGCGCTTCTTTGACCTGCAAGAACAACGGATCACCCAGCTCCTTTCCGGTGAGCAGGATGATCCACGCCCGCGTGCCGACACTGCCGACGCCGACCACCTTGAACGCGATGTCGACGATCGCGAACTGGTCGAGGAGCGCCTGCACGTGCAAGGGCACGGTGTCGCGGTAGGCGCTGACCCGCTCGCGGACCCGTTCGGCCACGATCTCGGCGGTCTCGGCCGGGAACCGCTCGTGCAGCGGCACCAGCAGCGGCGGGTCGCTGCGGATGTGCGCGGAGCCGTCGGCGCCGATCACACAGAGCTTCGCGAGGGCCTGCGCACTGTCGCGGTGCCGCGCCTTCTTCAGCGCCTTCTGCGTCCGCTCGCTCATCGACGTGTCCAGCTTGGGCCCGAACTCCGCCAGGAAATGGTCGACGTCGATCCCGGCGTACCAGTTCTCCAGAGTCGTCTTCGACGCGCTGCGCACGACCGCCCGCCGGTACGCCTTGGCAACGGTCTTGGCGACCCTACGATTGGTCGCGTCGTCGAGTCCGTTGTTACGTCCCGCGATCGCGAAGCTCGCGGCGAGACGCTTGACGTCCCACTCGAACGGTCCGATGTGCGTCTCGTCGAAGTCGTTCAGGTCGAACACCATTCGACGCTCCGGGCTGAAGAAGAGGCCCAGATTGCTCAGGTGCGCATCGCCGCACAGCTGGGTGATGATCCCGGTGTCCGGCGTTCTCGACAGGTCGTCGGACATCACCGCGGCCGCACCACGATAGAAGGTGAACGGCGTCGCCGACATCCGCGCGTGCCGGACCGGGACGAGATCGGCGACCCGGGTCTGCGCCTGCGCTTCCAGGATGCGCAGCGGGTCGGCCCGCTCCGTCGGCGTCGGGCACGCGGCGAGTTCGACAGCGGTGGGCGGAGTGGACAGAAGTGTCGACACGGAGTGCTCCTTCACGTCGATGCGGCCCCGCCACAGGCAGAGGTCCGTGTGTCCGGGCCCGGTCGGAACCCGCGGGTGAACGCCGCCGAAAACGAAGTCCTCCGAGGGAGAATTCTTCCAGCCCGTCGGCAGTTCCGCCGATGGATCGGTGATCAATCTGCGCCACGTTCCCCCGGTTGCGTCCTCGTCGGGTCCACCGGGATCTGCCGACCGCCGCCCAGGGCGTGTGACCCGCTTCACGACTGCAACAGGTTCTAGTTGTAGCGTGAACGTCGTGGATTACTGGGGTGTGATGGTCGGGTTGGGGCTCGTGGCGACGGCGCTCGGCGTCATCGGGTTCGTGCGGTACCGCGAGCGGGAATCGACGAGTCTGCAGCGTCAGACCCAGCTGGCGCGCGAACTGCGTGACCTCGCCGGCGGCGACGAGGTCCGGCTGGCCGCGGTCGACGAGTTCTCGCTGACCATCTATCAACGGCTCTTCTACGTCTCGGTGGTGGCCCCGTGGATACGGAGTGCCGCGTGGGCTCTGCTCGGCGCGGCGCTGGCCGGTGCGGGAGCGCTCGCGACCGGACCGCTCGACGGGGTGTTCGCGACCGTCGCACACATCGCGGCGATCCTCGTGTCCGCGGTGTTCGCGGTGGCCGCCCTGGTGTACGTCGGCATCGCGCTGTACCACTCGGCGACCACGCCTCGGGTCTCCTTCAGCGACTCCTATGCCGACGATGACGCCGATCCCGCCGTCGACGCCCCCGATCCCGGCATCCCCGGATCTGCTCGGTCCGTCGACTGAACAGGCCCCCGGACACAACGAACCCCCGTCGCGAGTCGACGGGGGTTCGTTGCTGTGAGAGGGTCAGGCGTACTCGCTCACGCGATCTGCGCCTGCCACATCCAGTGCAGCTGCTCGAGTTTCGACGCGAACGAGATCAGCAGGTCCTGAGTGACCGGATCGGCCTCCTCGGTGACCCCGATTCGCTCGCGGAGACCCGCGACCACTGCCTTGAGATTGTCGACGATCGACTCGACGACGTCGCTGTCCTTGGTCCAACCCTCACCGAATCCCTTGGTGTGGGCGGTCTTGGCGACGGTCTCGGCACGGCCGTCCGGGCTCACGCCGATCGCGGTGGCCCGCTCGGCGGCCGCGTCGGTGAATTCCCTGGACACCGTGACCAGTTCATCGAGGTCGAGATGCACCGACCGGAACTGCTTGCCGACGACGTTCCAGTGCGCCTGCTTCGCGATGAGCGACAGGTCGATGAGGTCGACGAGGGTGTCCTGCAACGCCTTTCCGGCGACGGACTGCTGCTCGTCGGTGAGCGTGCTGGTGATCGGGTTGGTCATGATCAAGAACTCCCTTCTTGTCCTATGGATTACCTCTGCTTCCTGAGGTGCGAGGAGCGATAGACGGTATGAGGGCCTTGGGGCCGAAGGCCTCAAGCTGCAAACACATCGTGGGTTGCTGCTGCTGAGTTCACACTCGGCGGTAGCACCACATTGCAGATCAGGAGGCCTCCGGTGATTGTTCAGGGTACAAGTGTCGGATTGGATGTTCACGCACGCTCGGTGGTCGCTCACGCCATCGATGAAGACACCGGGCAGGTGATTCGGGAGACCTTGGTCCCTGATGCGGCGACCATCGTCAGCTGGCTACAAGGCCTGGCCCCGCCGGTGCGGGTGGCCTATGAGGCCGGTCCGACCGGCTTTGGATTGGCGCGGGCGATCACGGCGGCCGGGATGGAGTGTGTGGTTGCCGCGCCCTCGAAGCTGCAGCGGCCAGCCGGGGACCGCGTCAAGACCGATGCCCGAGACGCTGCACACTTGGCGAAGTTGCTGCGCCTGGGCGAAGTGGTGGCGGTCAGTGTTCCTGAGGTGGGCACCGAAGCCGCACGGGATCTGGTCCGCGCCCGCGAGGACGCCCGCAGCGACTTGATGCGCGCTCGGCATCGATTGTCCAAACTGCTTCTGCGACAGGGGATCGTCTACTCCGGCGGGAAACCCTGGACCGGTGTTCATCAGCGGTGGCTGCAGCGTCAACGTTTCGAGCTGCCGCTGCTGCAAGCCGCCTTCGACAACGACCTGGACGCGGTGTTGAGCGTGACCGCCCGCCGTGACCGCCTCGATGAGCTGATCGAACAGACCGCGGCCACCGATCCGTGGCGGGCGGTGGTCACCCGGCTGTCGTGTCTGCGGGGCGTGTCGACGCTGACCGCGTTCGCTTTGGCGGTCGAGATCGGCGACTGGTCACGGTTTAGTGGCGCCACGATCGGCTCCTACGCCGGGTTGGTGCCCTCGGAATACTCGACCGGCGGGACCCGCAGTCAGGGATCGATCACCAAGGCCGGTAACGCCCACGTGCGGCGGCTATTGGTCGAGGCGGCCTGGCAACACCGACGCCCCTACGCCACACCCGGACAGACCATGCGCCGCCGGTGGGAGGCTGCTACACCGGCTGCCCGCGCCCGTGGCCATGCCGGCAATCGTCGGCTACACAAGCGCTGGCAACAATTCGACCGCCGCAGCAAACATCCCTGCGTGGCCAACACCGCGATCGCTCGTGAGCTCGCCGGCTGGTGCTGGTCGCTGGCGGTGCTCGACGACTAACCAGCACTGACACACAATCTTGGCCACCCGTCGCGGGACTCCCGCTGTGGTGAACAGGGAACGAATCCACGGCGTCGCTATGTGCGCCAGCACTTTTGGGTGCACGGTACGCACGTTTACATAGACCCGTCGGCCAGCGTTTTCATCTCCTGTCGAACACCGTTGAGCGGTAACCAACCCGCGTATATCAGTCCGACAACACCGTCGCGAGTAACGACCACCACACACCGCGGCGGGTGGCCAACCCCACAACAGCCCCTGAGAAGGAGGCAATTTCGCCATGGGACTTGACAGAGCAGCACTACATATCAGCGACGAGCCACGAAGGGCGCCGACACCGACACCCCGCACGGCTCAACGATCAGACGCGTACGGTGACCGACGAGTCGATGTTGCCCTTGGTCGCCTTCGAGTACGGACAGAATGTGTAGGCGAGGTCGGCGAGTTCCTTGGCCTTGACCTCGTCGAGGCCGGGCAGCGAGACCTCGATGGCGACGGTCAGACCGAATCCGTTGTCCGCGGGGTCTTTTCCGATCCCGACGGCCACGTCCACGGTCGCCCCGTCGGGCACCGGGGTGTCGGCCTGCTTGGCGGTGGCGCGCAGCGCGCTCAGGAAGCAGGCCGCATAACCCGCCGAGAACAATTCCTCGGGATTGGTCCCCTCACCGCTGCCACCCAGTTCCTTCGGCGGCCGGAGGTCCAGATCGATCTGGCCGCTCGCCGAGACGACTTCGCCGTCGCGTCCGCCGCCGGACGCCTTCGACGAGATGGTGTACACCGGTTCGATTGCCATTCGAAATCCTCCTGGATGCTCAGTGCGGGTTCGGGCCAACGGTCGGTTCAACCCGACCCGCTCGCGGAACATTCCGACGACACCGGCCACGGCGACGTGATGGTCACGACACCGGTGTCGGAGTCCGGTTCACCGTCCCCGCATCATCCGCGTGGGCTTCATCCGGGTCGACTCCGGCAGCCACTGGTTGACCGGTCGCCGGAGGGTGCAGAGGGCGGCGACCACCAGGAGACCGAACTGGAGGTAGCTCAGGACGACCATGACGGACGACACGTCCGGGTATCGGAACAGCAGGTCGACGCCGACGGGGATACACAGCAGATGCACGACGACGGCGGCCAGGAAGAAGTTGCGGAGATGGCGGCTGTGTTGCGACGCAGCGGTCACCAGGCACGCGTACTCGATGGCGAGCACGACGACGATCATCACCAGCATGAACGGCGGGAAGAAGCCGGCGAGGGTCTCGACCTCACTCTCGGGTGCAGAGTTCGCCGGGTCCGAGACCACGCCTTCGAGCAGTCGGTTGCGCAGATCGTCGGTGATGGTGCCGAGGTTGAAGAAGCCGTAGATCGTCAGCACGAGACCGATCACGGCCGCGCCCCACCACACGATGCGTGCGTGCACCGCCAGCGCCTCCGGCGGCGGTCCCGCATCGCCCGGCCGCGTCGGATAGAGCGCGGACTGGTCCCGATCGCGCGAGGACCGCTCGATGGCCGCCAGATCCTCGGCGTCCAGCTCGGCCTGGCTCGGGACGCGATCGGGGTCATCCGCGGCAGAATCGCCGGACGCGCCCCCGGCCGGGTCCTTCGGATCCGTCATGTCCCGATCCTGCCACTCACCCCGGCGGGCCTCCAGCGTCGAGGAGGTTCGGCCGCGAGCGGCTCACTTCCGGAACTCGGCGAGGACGAACTCCATCCCGGGGACGAATGTGCCGAGCATGGGGACGACATGGTTCACGATCGACTTCGTCAAGATGGGCGGGGTGGGGTCGGTGACGAAGGTGACGTCGGCGCCCTGGGCGCGCCAGTCCGCCACGAGTTGCGCGACCTGGCCGTACGGGATCACGTCGTCGTGCAGTCCGCCTTCGACGAAGACGGGCGCGTTCGGCTTCAGGCGACCGATCCGCTGCTGGCGGACAGCCTCTTGCAGTCCGGGGGATCGTGCGATGAGGGACGACAGTGTCTCGCCGGTTCGGGTCCATGTCTCGACGCGGCGGAAACCGAAGGCCGGGATGATGTCCCCGATGCAGCTGGTCGAGAGCTGTTTCAGCGCGGCTTTGCCGGTGGGGTTGGTCTCTCGTCGCACCACTTCGGCGACGTTCGGATACCGCTCGGTCAGCCCGTTGACAGCGAAGCCGATCGCCCCCGCGATGGTGGTGCCGTCGATCGCGGGGATGACCTTCTCGAGGTCGGCCGGGGGCGCGCCGGCGTAGGTCGCGCGCACGTCCAGTTCCGGTGCGTAGGTCTCGGCGAGTTCGGCGGCCGACGCGGCTGCGCCGCCGCCCTGCGAGTAACCGGCGAAACCTACGGGGGCGTCCTTCGGGGCGCCCGAGATCGCGAGTGCGGCCCGGGCGCCGTCGAGCATCGCCTGACCGGTCTCCGCGCGGTTGACGTAGGTGTGGACACCGGGCGTGCCCATCCCGATGTAATCGGTGAGGAACACCCGCACGCCGTTGACCAGCATGTAGTACATCTCCGGGGCGGTGTAGTTCACCGAGATGCCCGGCTTCATCAGATCCACCGCGAACGGAATGGTCATCAGCTTCGACGGCGCACACTGGTCGCCCTGACCGATGGTCCCGGAGCCGACGACGACGGTCGGTCGCGGTCCCTTGCCGCGCCATGGCGCGGTGGGTTCGATGACGGTTCCGGTGACCGCGGCGGGTCTTCCGTCCTGGTAACGCGAGGTGTACATGACCTTGCGGGCGGTCCCCGGCCACTGACCCGCCATGCCGGGGATCTGGAGCAGCAGCGGACTCGGCTGACTGCGGATCACCGATCCCGGCTCGGACGCGAACCGGGCCGGCGGGGTGTAGAAATCCGCCGCCGCTGCAGTACCGACCGCTGCGGGGGCCAGCGACGCGACGCACGCTGCCACCAGCGCGGCGATCCCGAGCGTCCGTCTCGATGTCCTGCGATGGGTCATGGTTCTCCCCGACTTCCAGTTCATGGCTGTGTAACCTACCGCACAGTAACTTGAGTCAGGTGACTGGTGTCGCTTCCGGGGGCGAATCTTCCGTCGAACGACCGCCGAAAGGTACCGCTGAGACGTGTGTCAGCGGCCCGGCGTCACCTTGAGCATGCGGCCGAGAGTTGCCTGCCACAGCGTTCCGTCGGCCGCGATCGTCCCGGTCAGTTCGAGCGGCTCGTCGAACGGCGCCGTCCCGACCGGCACCGTCGCCACCCGCCGGCCGGTCGCGAAGTCGGTTGCCACGTAGGCGACTTCGCCGAACTGCTGTGGGAGGTTCGGCTGGATCGGGCCATACCCGATCGCGTGGATCAGACCGTCTGCGCGAGACAACTTGGGGAGCGTCGCGATCCGGTCGCCGTTCTCCCATACGCGGCGGCAACCGCTTTCGCCGACATCGATGCGGGTGGCGCCGCCGACGAACGGGGCGTCGGCCGGGACCGACGGACCCCGCAGCGCCATCGGCGGGTACTGGTAGCCGTAGGTGCTCGGGATGACCAGCGAATTGCCCCAGGCCATCGGCGAGTTCTCGGTGCCCGGCCCGGACGTCGAAAAGGCCCGCATGCGGCAGACCTCGGAGCCGTCATCGCTGCGCAGCACGCGGAGATCCGGCGGTTCCGCGTTGTCGACGATGGCGACCCAGCCATCGCCACCGGGACCGAAGTACGTCGGCTCCGTCCCCGAACCCCAGGTGAGCTGTCCGGGTTTGCGTGCCGGCCCCCGGTCATACGCGCGACGCCAGACGACCTCCGGTGCCGCACGCGGGTCCGCACGCATCTCGTACAGCGCGTGCGTCGTCAGGATCGACGCCCCCGATCGCCGGATGGACAGTCCGTTGCCCAGTTCCTCCCCCGCCGGCAGCCGGGTGGCCCGCACGGTGTCATGCCGGTCGACTGTCCCGACCACCCCGCGCGTCGTCGCGAACCACACGCGGCCGTCGAAGTCGGGCGCCAGGCCGGTGATCGCGTCACCCGCCGGTATCGCGTGGTCGACGTCGACCCGATCCTCGACGAACACCCGCCAACCGCTGGCCGTCTTCGCATGCGCGACACGGAGAATCGACCCGGACCCGTCGGCGACGACCACCCGGTCGCGATCGTCGAGATAGCCGTACACGCCGCCGAGCAGTCCGCCCTTCGTCAGCTGCGTCGACGCCAGTGGTTGCGCGGTCCGGGGATCGAAGAGGACGACCGACGGCACCGCGAATGCCGGTGGCGACGATCCGACGAATTGCGTACACAACGCGACGGGCATCCCGTCGCGTCCCACGAACGTTGCCGCGCAGGCGCCGCCCGGGATCGAGGAGCCGGCCAGTCGAGCCCCGCGGCCGGGGCCTCGATGCGCCGTGGAGTCCGTGGAGGCGAGGTCACCGTGCATGAGCGAGGTGTCGCTCGGCCCGAGTCCGGTGCTCGGCGAATCGGGTTGTGCCGCTGCGGGGTACGCGAGCGTCGCCGCCAACGTCAGAACCCCGGTGACCACCGCCGCCCGGACCCGCATCTTCCGTGTCATGAGTGGTCAAGCTACCGCACAGAGGGCCGGCTCAGATGACCAAGCCGAGTGCGAGTACCACGATCAATCCGGTCACCGAGAGGACCGTCTCCATCATCGACCAGGTCTTGAAGGTCTGGCCGACGGTCATCCCGAAGTACTCCTTGACCAGCCAGAAACCGGCGTCGTTGACGTGGGACAGGAACACCGACCCGGCACCGATCGCCAGGACGACCAGCGACAGTTCTCCCGAACCCATCCCGTCGACCAGGCCCAAGATCAGCGACGACGCGGTGATCGTGGCAACGGTCGCCGATCCGGTCGCCAGGCGGATCAGTGCCGCGAGCGTCCAGGCCAGCAGGAGCACCGAGACGTTCGCGCCGGTCGCCCAGTCGGCGAGCAGGGTGCCGATGCCGGTGTCGACGAGAACTTCCTTGAATCCGCCACCCGCGGAGACGATCAGCAGGATGCCCGCGATCGCGGGCAGGGCCGCGCCCGTGCATTTGGAGATCGTCTCGCGGTCCATCCCGGAACCACGGCCGAGGGTGAACATCGCGACGATCACCGCGATGAGCAGCGCGATGAGGGGCGTGCCGAGGATGTCGAGGACCTTGCGCACAGGCTGGTCCTCGTCGGCGATGAAGATCTCGGCGAGTGCCTTGCCCAGCATCAGCACGACGGGCAGCAGGACGCTGAACATGGTGATCGCGAAGGACGGTCGCTTGGTGGTCGGGCCGTCGGACGGATCGACGTCGAAGGTCGTCGGGGCCTCGACCGTCACCCATCGCCCGGCGAGCACGCCGAAGAGCGGCCCCGACACGATGATGGTCGGGATGGCAACCAGCACACCGAGTCCGAGTGTCATGCCGAGATCCGCGCCGAGGGCGTCGATCGCCACGAGCGGGCCGGGATGCGGCGGGACGAACCCGTGCATCGCCGACAACCCGGCCAGTGCGGGAATGCCGATCGGTATCAGGCCGAGACCCGAGCGTCGGGCCACAAGGTAGATCACCGGCATCAAGAGAACGAGACCGATCTCGAAGAACATCGGCAGACCGATGATGGCGCCGACGAGCGCCATCGCCCACGGCAGCATCCGCGGTGAGGCGTGACCGACGATCGTGTCCACGATCTCGTCGGCACCACCGGAGTCGGCCAGCAGCTTGGCGAACATGGCGCCGAGTGCGATCAGGATGCCGACTCCCGCTGCGGTGGTGCCGAATCCGGCGGTGAACGACTCGAGGACCGTCGGGATCGACTCACCCGCGACGATGCCGACGGTCGCGCCGCCGCCCACCAACGCGAGGAAGGGATGGACCTTGGCGATCGTGATCGCCACGACGATGACGGCGATACCCGCCAGCGCCGCGACGATGAGTTGCCAGCCGGGCGCGACCGGCTGCGGCAGATCTGTGCTCGCGGCGAGAATCGTGGTGGTCGGCGACATCAGTTCTCCTCGGCGTCGAGATCGGAACTGTTCGAGAGGGCCTCGACCAGTTCGTCGATGATGGCGTCCACGCTCTGGTCCACGTCGACGGTCAGGCCGCGTTCGTCGGGGGTCAGCTGTTCAAGGGTCTCGAACTGCGAGGCGAGCAGGGCCGGTGGCATGAAATGCCCCGGGCGTGATGCCTGCCGTCGCGAGATGACCTCGACCGACCCGGCCAGATGCGCGAACAGCGTCGTCGGTGCGTGATCACGAAGAAGGTCGCGGTAATGCCGTTTGAGCGCGGAGCAGCTCATGACACCGCCGTCGGCGTGTTCGGCGAGCCAGACGCCGATCGACTCGAGCCAGGGTCGGCGGTCGTCGTCGTCGAGCGGTTCTCCCGCCGACATCTTGGCGATGTTCTCGGCGGGGTGGAAGTCGTCGGCGTCGGCGAACGGCACCCGCAGGCGCTGTGCCAACGCCGCCCCGACGGTCGACTTCCCGGACCCCGACACCCCCATGACGACGATCGGCGATCGCATGTTCACTCCTCACCACGCTGTGCTGCTGATCACGTAGGCTGCCTCAATAGTAATACTTTTGCAAGCCCTCGCGACCATTAAGTACGCACATTTGTCCGTACCTCGATGAATGAGAAGATGAAACGGTGAGTCAGGGCACACGGAGCACAGGCGAGCGGCACGACGAGATCCTCGCGGCCATCGGCCGACGCATCGTCTCGGGAGCGCAGCCGGCCGGCAGCGTGCTGACCCTCGACGCCATCAGCGCCGACCACGGGGTGTCGCGGACGGTATCCCGCGAGGTGATCCGGGTTCTCGAGTCGATGGGCCTCGTCGAATCCCGGCGCCGCGTCGGCATCACGATCCAGCCGCGGACCCGATGGAGCGTGTTCGACGCCCGGCTGATCCGCTGGCGCCTCGACGGCGCCGACCGCGCCGAGTTCCTCGCCACCCTCTCGGAGCTACGACGCGGCTTCGAGCCGGTGGCGGCGGCCCTCGCCGCCGAGCGCGCGAACGAGCACCAGTGCCGCATCCTGGCGGCAGCCGTGTCGGACATGTCGGTACACGGGCGCAACGGCGACCTCGAGTCGTACCTGCTGGCCGACAAGGTCTTTCATCGAACGCTCTTGGAGGCCAGCGGCAACGAGATGTTCCGGTCGCTCACCGGGGTGGTGAACGAGGTCCTCGCCGGCCGCACCCACCACGGAATGATGCCCGCGACACCGAATCCGGTGGCCATCGCACTGCACGACGACGTCGCCAGAGCAATACGCCTCCGCGACCCGGAGGTCGCGGAGGCGTCGATGCGCGCGATCATCACCGAAGCGGCGGCTGCTGTATCGCCCCCGCCACCTGAGGTGCTCTAGACGAGCAGCTCGGCGATCTGAATCGTGTTGAGGGCAGCGCCCTTCCGGAGGTTGTCCCCTGAGACGAACAGCGCGAGACCGCGGCCGTCCGGAACACCCGGGTCCTGCCGGATCCGGCCGACCAGCGAGGCATCCTTGCCGGCGGCGGCCAGTGGCGTCGGCACGTCCGCGAGCTCCACACCCGCTGCGCCACCGAGGATCTCCTGTGCACGTGCCGCCGACAGCGGGTTCGCGAACTCCGCGTTGATCGACAGCGAGTGGCCGGTGAACACCGGCACGCGTACGCAGGTTCCGCTCACGAGCAATCCGGGCAGCCCGAGGATCTTGCGCGACTCGTTGCGCAGCTTCTGGTCCTCGTCGGTCTCACCCGAACCGTCGTCGACGAGCGAACCGGCGAGCGCCACGACGTTGAACGCGATCGGCGCGACGTATTTGTTCGGGGCGGGGAAGTCCACGGCGGAACCGTCGTGCACGAGCTTCTCCGCGTCGCCGGCGACCGCACGCACCTGGGTGGCCAATTCGTCGACACCGGCCAGACCGCTACCCGAGACCGCCTGGTAGCTCGAGATGATCAGGCGCTGCAGACCGGCCTCATCGTGGAGCGGCTTGAGGACCGGCATGGCCGCCATCGTGGTGCAGTTCGGGTTGGCGATGATGCCCTTGGGCGGGTTCTTCGCCAGCTCACCGTTGACCTCCGAGACCACCAGCGGCACATCGGGATCCTTGCGCCAGGCCGACGAGTTGTCGATGACGGTCACGCCGGCCTCGGCGAACCGCGGCGCCTGTTCGCGCGACATGGTGGCACCCGCCGAGAACAGCGCGATGTCGAGTCCGGACGGATCGGCGGTGGCCGTGTCCTCGACGACGATCTCGCCGTCGCCCCACGGCAGCTTCTTGCCCGCCGAGCGCGAGGACGCGAAGAAGCGCACCTCGTCGGCCGGGAAGTTGCGCTCCGCCAACAGGGTTCGCATGACGGCGCCGACCTGACCGGTCGCGCCCACGACTCCGATACGTACCATTACATCTCCCGTCGCTTCGCTCGCCCCGTCACTGCTACCGCCCCGTTCCGGCGTAGACGACGGCTTCTTCTTCGCCGCCGAGATCGAAGGCGGCGTGCAGAGCGCGCACCGCGTCGTCGAGTTCGGTGTCCCGGCACAGCACCGAGATCCGGATCTCCGAGGTGGAGATCAGCTCGATGTTCACGCCGGCCTCGCTGAGGGCCTCACAGAAGGTGGCCGTGACACCGGGGTGCGACTTCATGCCCGCGCCCACGAGCGACACCTTGCCGATGTGATCGTCGTAGAGCAGATCGGTGAACCCGATCTCGGTCTGCAGCTTGGTGAGCTTCTCGACGCCGAGCGGCCCGAGCTCGCGCGGCAGGGTGAAGGTGATGTCGGTCTTGCCGGTGTCGACCTTCGAGACGTTCTGCAACACCATGTCGATGTTGATCTCGGCGTCGGCCACGGCGCGGAACACCCGCGCGGCGTAACCGGGCTTGTCGTCGAGGCCGACGACGGTGATCTTGGCCTCGCTGCGGTCATGTGCGACGCCGGTGAGAATGGCTTCTTCCACGGGGATGTCCTCCATCGATCCGGTCACAATGGTGCCGGGTTTGGTCGAGTACGACGAGCGCACGTGAACGGGAACGTTGTATCGGCGCGCGTATTCGACGCACCGCAGCATCAGCACCTTGGCGCCACAGGCAGCCAGCTCGAGCATCTCCTCGAAGCAGACGGTGTCGAGACGGCGGGCGTCGGGCACGATCCGCGGATCGGCCGAGTAGACGCCGTCGACGTCGGTGTAGATCTCGCAGACGTCGGCCTCGAGCGCGGCCGCCAGCGCGACCGCGGTGGTGTCGGAGCCGCCGCGTCCCAGCGTGGTCACGTCCTTGGTGTCCTGCGAGACGCCCTGGAAGCCGGCGACCAGCACGATCTTGCCCTCGTCGAGTGCGCTGCGAACGCGCCCGGGCGTGACGTCGATGATCTTGGCCTTGCCGTGGCTGCTCGTCGTGATGACACCGGCCTGCGATCCGGTGAACGACTGCGCCTGCGCGCCCATCGAGCTGATCGCCATCGCGACGAGCGAGTTGGAGATCCGCTCACCCGAGGTCAGCAGCATGTCCATCTCACGGGCCGGCGGCGCCGGGTTGACCTGCTGGGCGAGGTCGAGGAGCTCATCGGTGGTGTCGCCCATCGCCGACACGACCACGACGACGTCGTTGCCCTGCTTCTTGGTCTCGACGATCCGCTCGGCGACGCGACGGATGCGTTCGGCCGTTGCGACCGAGGATCCGCCGTACTTCTGCACCACGAGGGCCACGTCGAGTTACCTCCCGCCGGCCAGTGTGCCGGTCGATAGACGTCAACTTGCCGGGACAACCTTACCGGGACCGCCGCGACCGCTCTGACCTGGTCTCCGCCCCACCCGACGGGACCGGACCGAGGTGATCCGCCCTAGGATCGCTCGCGTGGCCTCCCCAACCGACGTCGGTGACACCGGAACCGGTCCCGTCGGTACGAACAGCTACGGCCGTCGACTGGCGTCGATGACCCGCGGCTATTTCGGTCCGCTCGGTTCGTCGCCCGCCGCGGTCCGTGGTCATCGCTGGTGGCTCGACGCTCTCCTCGTCTTCCTCGTCATCCGGGCCGTCGGCATCCTCGTCCTGGCCCGCTTCGCCGATCTCCGCGGCACCACGCTGGGCGACTCCCTGGCGGTCTGGGACGGGCAGTGGATGATCGCGATCGCGACCCACGGCTACGACGGCGTGCCCTACACGCTCACCGACGCCCGGGGTCTGCACACCGTCGACACCGCGTACGCCTTCTTTCCCGGTTACCCGTACCTGGTGGGCTTGATCGCGAAGCTGCCGGGCCTGAGTCCCTTCGGTGCGGCGATCACGGTGAACCTGATCCTGGGATGCGTGGCGGCGATCGGTGCAGCACGTCTCGGAATGGTGTGCGCCCGACTCATGGCACGACGGTCCCCGATCGGCCCGGCACCCGAACGCGGAACCGGACTGTTCCTGGTGGTGCTCTTCGCGGCGACGCCGATGTCGATCGTGCTGAACATGGCCTACACCGAGGCGCTGTTCTGCGCGCTCGCGGTGTGGGCGCTGGTGGGGGTCCTCGAGAAGCGCTGGCTCCTCGCCGGCGTCGTCGCGGGGCTCTGCGGGCTGTGCCGGCCGACGGCGGCGGTCCTGATCGGGGTCGTGATGCTCGCCGCCCTCGTGTTCCTGTGGCAGGCGCGCGGCACCGACGTCCCGAGAGCGGCACGCGTTCGCGCGGTCGTCGCCATCGTCATCAGCCCGCTCGGCTACCTCGCCTATCTCTGCGTGGTGTGGGCGCACACCGGGTCGCCGACCGGGTGGTTCCGCATCCAGACCGAGGGCTGGGACACCCAGTTCGACTGGGGCGTGGCCGCTTTCGAGTTCATCAACGAAATGCTCGTCCATTCGGCCGAGATCGCCCCCGTGGCCACGTCGTGGATCGTGCTGAGCACGCTGGTGATGCTGGGCGTCGCCGTCTGGTCACGGGTGCCGTGGCCGGTCCTGCTCTACGGTTCGCTGCTGGTCGCGCAGATCGTGCTGTCGAGCGGACTGATGATGAGCCGGCCCCGGTTGCTGCTGCCCGCCTTCGTCCTGCTGATCCCGCTGGCGATGGCGCTCGCCCGGATGCGGCCGGTGGTCGCGGGACTGATCGTCGTGCCGATCGTGGTCGGCAGCTCGTGGTTCGGCGCGCACATGCTCACCGTGTTCCCCCACGCCATGTGACAACCGCTTGCCCTGCTCCCCGAGGAGCGCGACCCCTCTACCCCCAAGCGCGACGAGCGGACCCCCTCTGCCCCCAAGCGCGACGAGCGGACCCTCTGCTCCCGAGGTGCGAGGAGCGATAGCGACGAGCCTCGAAGGGCCTGGTGAGATGCCGTGCGAGACCCTTCGAGGCTCGCTACGCTCGCACCTCAGGGAGCAGGAGACGACCCGCTACGCTCGCACCTCAGGGAGCAGGAGACGACCCGCTACGCTCGCACCTCAGGGAGCAGAAAAACCCTTTTCGCTCGCCTCTCAGGGAGCCGAAGGTTGTCACACCGCCGACGCCGCGAATCCCAGGCAGAGGTAGTCGATTCCGGCGTCGAGGCGCGCCCGGGGATCGAGCAGCCGGCCGGCATCGCGACGGCCGGCGAGGCGGGCGAGATGCGACGGGACTTCGACCTCGGACTCCCCCGAGATCACCTCGGCCAGTCCCGCGGACGGCAGCAGGGCGTCGTCGTGAAGCAACTGATCGCTCACCGCGACAAGGGCGACGCCGTGGACGAAGCTCCAGACCGACAGCGCCATGTCGGTGGCGCGTTCGATGCCGACGCCGAGCTCGAGGAATCCGGCCGCCAGCCAGTCGAGGCACGCCAGCGAATCCTCGCCGTAACTGTGCCGGGGCGACGAGTAGGCCAGGACCACCCACGGATGCCGGGTGTAGAGGTCCCAGTCGACGTCGACGGCGATCCCGACCCGTGTCCGCCACTCGGGCGCGGTGTCGACGGGGTACGGGAACCGCCGTCCGACCTCGGTCGACATCGCCTGCAGCAGCGCGTCCTTGTCCTCGACGTGGCGATACAGCGACATGGCCCCGACCCCGAGCTTCTCGGCGACCCGCCGCATCGACAGCGAGCCGATCCCGGCATCGTCGGCCACGGCGATGGCGGCATCGACGATCGTCGCCGTCGACAGTTTCGAGGTGTCGGCCGTCACGTTCTCGTTCCTCCTGCTCAGGGCGGGAATAATCCGATTGCGTACAGCGTACTCATCCCCGTACGCTGACCCGCGTACACCGTACGCGCAGGTAGCTGCCGTCTGCCGCGAAGGAGGAATGATGTCCGCCCAGCTCGACCCGTCGAACCGGCTCCGCCCGACCACCTCGGGTACCGCCGACCGGCGAACGTGGCTGGGACTGGCCGTGCTGACCCTGCCGGTGTTCCTGGTCTCGATGGACGTCTCGGTGCTGTACCTCGCCATCCCGTCGATCACCGATGCCCTCGCGCCGTCCGCAGCCCAGCAGCTGTGGATTCTCGACATCTACGGCTTCCTCATCGCCGGGCTGCTCATCACGATGGGCAATGTCGGGGACCGCGTCGGCCGTCGACGCATCCTCCTCGCCGGCGCCGCCCTGTTCGGCATCGCGTCGGTCATCGCCGCCTTCGCACCCTCGCCCGAGATCCTGATCGCGGCGCGCGCCCTCATGGGCATCGGCGGTGCCACCCTGCTGCCCTCGAGCCTGTCGCTCATCGCCAACATGTTCCCCGACGCCCGCGAGCGCGGGCGCGCGATCGGTGTGTGGACCGCGGCGTTCGCCGGCGGCAGTGCGGTCGGCCCGGTCATCGGAGGCGTTCTGCTGCACCACTTCTGGTGGGGCGTGGTCTTCCTCATCAACGTCCCGGTGCTCGCCGCACTGTTCGTCTTCGGGCCGCGCCTGATCCCCGAGTACCGGGCCGCGACGAACGACCCGTTCGACGTCGTCGGCGTCGTGCTCTCGATGGCCGGAATCCTCCCGCTCGTCTATGCCGTCAAGACGGTCGCGAGCGAAGGCGCCACGACCGGCGTGGTCGTCGCCGGAGTGGTGGGTGCCGCGCTGCTCGTCACATTCCTGCTGCACCAGCGCCGGGTCACGTCACCGCTCCTGGACCTCAAGCTGTTCGGCAATGCGCAGTTCAGCGGAGCGGTCGCCGTTGCGCTGATCGGCATGATGGCCCTCGGCGGCATGTCGTACCTGACCGGCGTCTACCTCCAGTCGGTCATGGGCCACGATGTCCTGGCCGCGGCCATCGCCGGCCTCCCGATGGCCGTCGCGGTGGCGGTGTTCTCCATCGGCGCGACCCGGGTCGCCGCGTTCCTGGGCACCCGGCTGGCCTTCGTCGGTTCTGTCGGCCTGGCCGCCGCAGGCAATCTCGGCATGCTGACCCTCGGCACCTCGACCCCGGTCTGGGTGTACGTGCTGTGCACGACGATCGCGGGCGTCGGCTACGGCATCCAGTTCAGCCTGGTGTCGGTCGTGGTCGTCGGCTCGGTGCCGCCGGAGCGGTCGGGCGCCGCGTCGGGCATCTCGGAGACGAGCTTCGAGCTCGGGACCGCGATGGGCCTGGCCCTTCTCGGATCGCTGGCCACCCTCGTGTTCCGAGACGGCGACCGGGGTTGGTCGTTCGGCGACACCCTGGGCGAGACCCTGCACCGGGCGACCGACATGGGTTCGGCCGGAGAGGGGTTGGCCACCGCCGCGAAGCAGGCCTTCGTCGACGGCATGCACGCGGCGTCGCTGGCGAGCGGTCTCGCGCTCCTTGCACTCGGCACGGTCCTGCTGTTCGTGATGCGCGACGAGCCCACCGATCCGCAGGCCGAGGTCGCCGCGGTGCAACTTCCCGACGGTGCTGATTCGGTCCCGCTCGCTTCGCTCCCGGCGACCGGTCCCGTGGGCGTCGCACGCACCGACTCCTGACAGCGAGCCCGGCGATCGCCGCGCCACTACCCTCGGGCGGATGCACGAACTCATCTCGGGCCGCCGCAGCGCCCGCGGCTACGATCCGTCCTCGACCATCTCGCTCGACGACGTCACCACGATCGTCGACGCCGGGCGCTGGGCTCCCACCTGGGGCCGGGTGCAGCCGGTGCGCTTCATCGCGGGACTGCGCGGCGACCCGACGTTCGACGCCCTCGCCGGCGTCCTGACCCGGGGGAACTCGGGGTGGGCGCCGCGCTCGGCAGCCCTGATCCTGGTCTGTACCACCGATGACCCCGACGACTCGAAGGCCCACACGTACGGAGCCGTCGACTGTGGACTGGCGGTGGCGCAGATGATCCTGCAGTCCGAGGCCCTCGGCTTCAATGCCCATCCGATGGCCGGTTTCGACGCCGAGGCAGCCCGCGACATCTTCGGGATCCCCGCCGACAAACGACCGCTGGTGCTGCTCGGAGTCGGCGCGCTCGCCGACCCGGCGTCCCTTCCCGAGGAGATCCGCGCCCGCGACGAGAAACCCCGCACCCGGCTCCCGCTGTCCGAGGTCGCGTTCGCGGGTCGCTGGGGACATCCCGCGTTCCCGGGCTCCGCAGGCGCCTGACCGGCCGATGTGACGAACGAGGCATATGAGACAGAAGTGACGTGTGGTACTTGTTCTCCATGACTGTCACACCTCAACCTCGAGGACTCCTCCGCCGACTGGCAGCGCACCTCGCGCCCGTCGCCGCCGTCACCGCACTGACAGCCGCGGCAGCACTGTCCGTGCCGGCGGCCGCCCACGCCGACGAGCCGTTCAGCCTCGAATTCGATGGCGCCGCCGGCACTCTCCCGTCGGCGCTGCAGCACGAGACCGGCGCCGGCGGTTGGGGCAACAACGAGGTGCAGAACTACACCGCCGATCGGCTGAACTCGCGACTCGACGGCAACGGCAACCTGCTCATCGAGGCGCGCCGCGCGGCGACCGGCGGCTGGACGTCGGCCCGGCTCACCACCGAGGACAGCTTCGAGTTCACCTACGGGACGATCTCCGCGCGCATCTCCCTGCCGCAGGGTCGCGGGTTGCACCCGGCGTTCTGGCTGCTGGGAAGCGACATCGACTCCGTCGGGTACCCGGCGGCCGGCGAGGTCGACATCGCCGAGACGATCAACTCCTCCGACTGGGTCCACGTGGGCGTGCACGGCCCGACGGCGCTGGGCACCGCGATGGGATCACTCGATCTCTCGCTCGCCGATCTCCTCCCCGGACTGCCGCTGCCGGGGCCGCTCGCCGGCCGCTGGGAGCGGGGCCACGACCTCACCGGCATCGATCCGGGCGACTTCCACGTCTACGCGGTGACCAAGTCGTCGTCGCAGATACGTTTCACCATCGACGGGAACGCGGTCTACACGATCAACCGCTCCTCGCTCACCGGCGACGAACGGTGGGTCTTCGACAAGCCGATGTACGCACTGCTCAACGTCGCGGTCGGCGGCATCTGGCCCGGGCCCCCGTCGTCGACGACTCCGAGCCCGGCAACCATGAAGGTCGACTGGTTGCGCTACACGCCGTCCACTCCCGCTCCCTGAGCTGAGGAGCGCCCGTAGCTTGCGGACGGTGGCAACGACTCCGCCCCGAGCCGACAGGCCCGGGGCGGATTTCTTGTATTTGATTGCGGTACAGTCGTTTACGCGACCGGCACCTGCTCGTCGTCGGTGACCGACGCCCGCATCGTCTTGTCCTTGGTCTCGACGATCTTGATCGTGCACACGACGCTGAGTGCCGACAGACCGGCGAGCAGGACACCCACCCAGATCGCACCGGGACCCGCGATCAGCGGGGCGGCGATCAGCGGCGGGATCGCCCCACCGAGGATGCCGGCCAGGTTGTAACCCATCCCCGCACCGGTGTAGCGGTACCGCGCCTCGAACAGTTCGGGCAGAAGCGCACCGGCCGGACCGTAGGCGATGCCGAAGATCAGCAGCGTCCCGAAGAGTCCGACCACGAACGCGAAGCCGCCGCCGATCTCAAGGATCGGGAACAGCACCAGCGCCCAGGGGATCGCGACGCTGCACGAGGTGAGGATGACCCGGCGACGACCCACGCGGTCCGACCACACCGCCGACGCCGCGGTGGACAGTCCGAACACCACGGCCGCGCCCATCCCCGCGGTCAGCACGAAGGTCCGGGACAGCTCCAGTGACTTGGTGCCGTAGTTCGTGAGGAACGCCGTGCCCATGTAGAACAGCGAGAACAGGCTCGCCAGCGCGCCGCCGGCGATGAGGATCTCGCGCCACTGGTGGCGGAAGGCGTCGAGGAACGGCAGTGCCGGACCGTCGACCACGGGACCGTCGATTGCCCTGCGCTGCTGGGCTTCTCGGAACACCGGCGTCTCCGCGACCGCGAGCCGCACCCACAGCCCGACGGCGACGAGCGCGAAGGACAGGATGAACGGGATGCGCCAGCCGTAGTCGAGGAAGGCCGAACTGGTCTCGCCGAGCGTCAGGCTCGCGATGAGGAACGTCAGGCTCGACAGGAAGAACGCGAAGGCCGGGCCGAGTTGCGGGAACATCGCGTACAGCCCCCGCTTGCCCGGTGGGGCGTACTAGGCGGTGAGAAGCGTTGCGCCCGCCCATTCGCCGCCGACGGCGAAGCCCTGCAGGAACCGCAGGAAGACGAGGAGGATGGGCGCCGCGATGCCGATCCCGGATTCGGCGAAGCCGAACACGCCGGTCTCGTAACCGGGGAGAAGACCGATCGCGACCGTCGCCAATCCCATGATGAGCAGGGTCCACACCAGGGTGCGTTTACGGCCGATCCGGTCGCCGAAGTGACCGAAGAGCATCGCGCCGACCGGCCGCGCGAAGAAGGCCACGGCGAAGGTGGCAAAGGACGCGATGGTCCCGGTGACCTCGTCGGCGGCCGGGAAGAACACGGTCGGGAACACCAGGGCGGCGGCGGTGCCGTAGATGAAGAAGTCGTAGAACTCGATCGTCGTGCCGATGGAACTCGCGGCGGCCACGCGTCGAAGGCTCGTGCGTTTACCCTCCGGCGGTTCGGTCACCGGCGGTTCGGCGGGGATGGTCGTCACTGGCGTTAGCCCTTTCTGCAGACGGCCGCGTCGGGGTGGCGGCTCGAGATCCCGGGCATCATCGGTCCGGGTGCCCCTGTCCGCCGCTCGGATGATTTGGGTCACTCCGGCTGCGCGGTGAGAGGCATGTCATAGTCTGGAGCCCGTGTCGGTGAGGCGGCACCCCCCGAAGAGGGGGACGTCATGACCCGGCCTCACCTGCAGCTTTGGCCACCTCGTCGCCGGGGAGTACAGTCGAGCGCATGCAGCGCGCACTCCTCCTCGGTTGCCGCGGCGGGGTCTGAACCGACCGGCCCTCCGTCGCGGGGCCTCATGACGCGCCGGTCACTTTCCTTCCACACACGGAGAATGACCACCATGGCACCAGCAGACAGCTTCACTTCCGGCGCCAGCCGAATCGTCGAGCCCGCGGGCCCGATTCCCGCCGGACAACCCTCATGGAACCCGCAGCGCAGCTCCGCGATGCCGGTTCATCGTTATCGACAGTTCGCCGACGAGGTCGAGAAAGTGGCGGTTCCCGACCGCACTTGGCCCGACAAGGTCATCACCACCGCCCCGATGTGGTGCGCGGTCGACCTCCGCGACGGCAACCAGGCACTCATCGACCCCATGAGCCCGGCACGCAAGCGCCGCATGTTCGACCTCCTCGTACGGATGGGTTACAAGGAGATCGAGGTCGGCTTCCCGTCGGCCAGCCAGACCGATTACGACTTCGTCCGCGAGATCATCGAAGACGGCGCCATCCCCGACGACGTGACGATCCAGGTGCTGACCCAGTGTCGTGACGAACTGATCGAGCGCACCTTCGACGCCTGCCGCGGCGCGGCCAACGTGATCGTCCACTTCTACAACTCGACGTCGGTCCTGCAGCGTCGAGTCGTGTTCCGCGCGGACAAGGCGGCGATCACCAAGATCGCGACCGACGCCGCACACAAGGTCCTCGAGGTACAGCAGAACTACCCGGACACCAACTGGCGGTACGAGTACTCGCCGGAGTCCTACACGGGCACCGAGCTGAGCTTCGCCAAGGAGGTGTGCGACGCGGTCACCGAGATCATTGCCCCCACCCCGGAGCGCCCGATGATCATCAATCTGCCGGCGACCGTCGAGATGGCCACTCCCAACGTCTACGCCGACTCGATCGAGTGGATGCACCGCAATCTCGCCCGGCGCGACTCGGTCATCCTGAGCCTGCACCCCCACAACGACCGCGGAACCGCCGTCGCCGCAGCCGAACTCGGCTACCAGGCGGGCGCCGACCGTATCGAGGGCTGCCTGTTCGGCAACGGCGAGCGCACCGGCAACGTCTGTCTGGTCACCCTCGGCATGAACATGTTCAGCCGCGGCGTCGACCCGCAGATCAGCTTCTCCGACATCGACGAGATCCGCCGGACGGTCGAGTACTGCAACCAGCTCAACGTCCCCGAGCGTCATCCCTACGGCGGCGACCTGGTCTACACCGCGTTCTCGGGCAGCCACCAGGACGCGATCAACAAGGGCCTCGACCAGATGAAGGTCGACGCCGACAACGCCGACTCCGACGTCGACGACATCACCTGGGCCGTACCGTATCTGCCGATCGACCCCAAGGACGTCGGCCGCAACTACGAAGCGGTCATCCGCGTCAACAGCCAGTCCGGCAAGGGCGGCGTCGCCTACATCATGAAGGCCGACCACGGCATGAACCTGCCGCGGCGCCTGCAGATCGAGTTCAGTCGCGAGATCCAGAAGATCACCGACGGCGAGGGCGGTGAGGTCAATCCCAAGGAGATGTGGGATGTCTTCGCGGAGAACTACCTTCACCCGGTGTGGCCGCTGGAGCGGATGCGCCAGAAGGTCGACGCCGCCGAGGTCGACGGTGGCGACGACCACATCACCGCGGTGGTCAAGGTCGAGGGGAACGAGCGCGAGATCTCCGGTTCGGGCAACGGTCCGCTGGCTGCCTTCGTCGACGCGCTGGGCGCCGTGGGCTACGACGTCCGCGTCCTCGACTACAGCGAGCACGCTCTGACCGCGGGCGGCGACGCCAGCGCCGCGGCGTACGTGGAGACCGAGGTCAACGGCGAGACGGTCTGGGGTGTCGGCATCGCGTCGTCGATCACCACCGCCAGCCTGCGCGCGGTCGTCTCGGCGGTGAACCGCGCTTACCGGGTCACCTCGGTTCCGGTCGCCGACGGCGAGGCCGCCCCGGGCACCTGGGCGCCCTGACCCTCCCCCTTCGAAGACCCGATTCCGTCCCGTCGATCGCGCCGATCGGCGGGACGGAATCGTTCTGACGGGAACAAAACGGACCAGAGTTTCATTTAGAGGGCATGAAGAACATCGGTTTCCTGTCGTTCGGTCACTGGTCGGACGCCCACGGGTCCCAGGTGCGGTCCGGCGCGGACACGCTGCTGCAGTCCATCGACCTCGCGGTGGCCGCCGAGGAGCTCGGCGCCGACGGTGCGTACTTCCGCGTCCATCACTTCGCACGGCAACTCGCATCGCCGTTCCCGTTGCTCGCCGCGATCGGCGCGAAGACCAGTCGCATCGAGATCGGCACCGGGGTCATCGACATGCGCTACGAGAACCCGCTGTACATGGCCGAGGACGCCGGCGCCGCGGATCTCATCTCCGGCGGCCGGCTGCAGCTCGGGATCAGTCGTGGGTCCCCCGAGCAGGTCATCGACGGCTACAAGTACTTCGGCTACGTACCGCCCGAGGGGTCGACCGATGCGGACATGGCGCGACAGCACACCGAGGTGTTCCTGAAGGTCATCGAAGGCGGCGGCTTCGCCACGCCGAATCCCCGTCCGATGTTCCCCAACCCGCCGGGACTCCTGCCCATCGAGCCGCAGTCCCCCGGCCTGCGGGACCGCATCTGGTGGGGCGCCGGGACCCGGGCGACCGCGGAATGGACCGCCCAGCAGGGCATGAACCTGATGAGCTCGACGCTGTTGACCGAGGACACCGGGGTGCCGTTCCACCAGTTACAAGCCGAACAGATCCAGCGGTTCCGCAAGGCCTGGGCCGATGCCGGACACCCGCGTGAGCCACGAGTATCGGTGAGCCGCAGCATCTTCGCCATCGTCGACGACCGTGATCGCGCCTACTTCGGCCGCGGCGGCGCCGAATCCGATCAGGTCGGCGTCATCGACAACAGCGTCGCCCGCTTCGGACGCAGTTACGCGGACGAGCCGGACAAGCTGATCGAGCAGTTGCGCGAGGACGAGGCGATCGCCGCGGCCGACACTCTCCTGCTGACCGTGCCGAACCAACTCGGTGTCGAGTACAACGCGCACGTCCTCGAATCGATCCTCACGCACGTCGCGCCGGCCCTCGGCTGGCGCTGACATCGCGTGACGCCCACCTCGCCGGCCCCGTCGGCCGCGCCGGTCCTCCCGCGCGCAGCCGCTCGGGGCCGGCGTTCTTGCGCCGGGTGCCGAAATCGCCACATCGAGACGCCTCGCTGACCTAACGTCACCGGGGTGTCCGGTGTCCGAGGGACATCACCGACGAATTGTCGCGATACACGCCGAGCCCCACCGCGAACGGAGAGCCCCCATGTCCGAAGTGATCGTCATCGCCACCATCTCCCCCAAGCCCGGAGAAGAACAGGCGGTGCGGGAGGCCGTGCTGGCTGCGATCCCCGAGGTGCACGGCGAGCCGGGATGCGGGAAATACGCGTTGCACGAGGCCACCGGCGACTCGACCGACCTGGTGATGATCGAGCGCTGGGAATCGATGGAGGCCCTCGCGACCCACGGCGCCGCCCCGGCGCTCACCGCGCTCGGCAAGGCGATCGGGGGCCTGCTTTCCGGACCGCTGGACGTCCGGACCTTCACCGCCGTTCCTGCAGGTCAGCCGGACAAAGGCACCATCTGACCCACCGCGACATCTGCCCCCATCCGACCTGTCGGGTGGGGGCTTCGCGCATTTCCGCGGCCAGTGTTGTTGATTCCCCTGCCGGGCGCGTGCTAGACCGGTATAACGATCGTTAGATAAAGTACGCCGCGCGAAGCGGTGCGCTGCGCCGTGACCCGCTCCCGAGAGGAACCCTCATGCCCGAAGCCGTCATCGTCGACGTCGTCCGCCTCGCGTCCGGAAAGGGCAAGCCCGGTGGCTCGCTGTCGGAGACCAAGCCCGTCGAGCTCCTCGCGCATGTGCTGCGCTCCCTGGTCGAGCGCAACGACCTCGATCCGGCACTCGTCGACGACGTGATCGGCGGCTGCGTCGGTCAGGCCGGCGAGCAGGCCCTGAACATCTCGCGGACCGCGCTGCTGTCCGCCGGCTTCCCCGAATCCGTACCCGCCACCACCGTCGACCGGCAGTGCGGATCGAGCCAGCAGGCCGCCCACTTCGCCGCGCAGGGCATCATCGCCGGCGCCTACGACGTGGTGATCGCCGCCGGCGTGGAATCGATGAGTCGCGTCCCGATGGGCTTCACCACCGCCGGGCGCAGCCCCTACGGCCCGAGCATCGAAGCACGGTACCCGGATGGACTTGTCGGACAGGGCATCTCCGCTGAACTGGTCGCCGCCAAGTGGAAGTTCGACCGCGACACGCTCGACGCCTTCGCCGCGCAGTCCCACCAGCGTGCCGCCGCGGCGGCCGGCGAGGGCTTCTTCGATCGCGAGATCCTGCCCATCGACGTCGCTGACGCCGACGGCACGACGTTCACGCACAAGACCGACGAGACGGTGCGCGCGACCACCACTCCCGAGGGCTTGTCGGGCCTGAAGCCGTCGTTCTACAGCGAGGACTTCGCGGCTCGCTTCCCGGAGATCAACTGGCACATCACCCCCGGTAACTCGTCGCCGCTGACCGACGGCGCGTCGGGCGCACTGATCATGAGCGACGTCATGGCCTCGAAGCTGGGCCTGACCCCCCGCGCACGGTTCCACTCGTTCTCGGTCGCCGGCGACGATCCGATCTTCATGCTGACCGCTCCCATCCCGGCCACGCACAAGATCCTCGCGCGCTCGGGACTGTCCATCGACGACATCGACGCCTACGAGGTCAACGAAGCCTTCGCCTCCGTGCCCCTGGCCTGGGCCCACGAGTTCGGCGCCGACCCGGCCAAGCTGAACCCGCGGGGCGGCGCGATCGCGCTGGGCCACGCGCTCGGATCGTCGGGCACCCGCCTGCTGGGCACGCTCGTCAACCATCTCGAGGCGACCGGTGGCCGGTACGGCCTGCAGACCATGTGCGAGGGCGCGGGCATGGCCAACGCCACCATCATCGAACGTGTCTGAGCCGGCCCGGGCGGTTCCCGCCCGGAAATTCACGATCGAGACCGACGGTCTGGACTGGCGGCTGCGCGAACAGGTTCCGCTGCCGGCCACTCTCGTCGCGGCGAAACACGCGTTCTATGAACGCGGTTACCACGGCACCTCGATCCGCGACATCGCCTCGCGAGCGGGGGTGTCGCTGCCGACGCTGTACTACCACCACGACAACAAGCTGGGGATCCTGGTCGAACTGCTCGAGGCGGCGATGACCGCTGTGCTCGCGTGGGTGGGTGCGGCCATCGAGTCCGGACGGACGCCGAGCGAGCAGCTGTCCAACGCGATCGAGTCGATCGTCCTGCACATGACCAACGACGTCGAACTCGCCAGCGTGGCAAGCGAGTTCCGCCACCTCGACGTCGAGGATCCGCGACGGGAGACCTACGTCGCGATGCGGACCGAGACCGAGGAGCTGCTCGCCAGTGTCATCGAGCGTGGCGTCGAATCCGGTGAGTTCCACTTCGACGACGACGTGAAAGACGTGCTGCGCTACCTGTTCGGCGCATGCCAGGCGATCACCACCTGGTACCGCCCCTCGGGTGCCCGGACACCGGCCGAGGTCGCGGCGTCGTATGCGCTGCTCTCACTGCGCGTCGTCGGCGCGCGCGACGCCGACCAGAACGACAACTGACCGACCGACAACTCCTGAACGACGATCGAGTAGAGCAGAAAGGCAGAAGCCATGAAACGCACCATCTTCGAAGACGAGCACGAGGCCCTGCGGGAAACCGCGCGGCAGTTCCTGCAGCGCGAATGCGCCCCGTACACCGAGGAGTGGACGCGAGCCGGTCAGGTCGATCGCATCGCATTCAAGAAGGCCGGTGACGCAGGTCTTCTCGGATTCAACATCCCCGAGGAGTACGGCGGCGGCGGTGCCATGGACGACTTCCGGTTCAACGCCGTGGTGGTCGAGGAGTTCGCGAAGTTCGACGGCGCGGCACCCGGCCTCAGCCTGCAGAACGACGTCGTCGCACCGTACTTCGTGCACCTCGCCAACGACGAGCAGAAGAAGCGCTGGATGCCCGGGATCGCCACCGGCGAGACGATCCTCGCCGTCGCGATGACCGAGCCGGGCGCTGGCTCCGACCTGGCGGGCATCAAGACCTCGGCCAAGCTCGAGGGCGATCACTATGTCCTGAACGGCAACAAGACGTTCATCTCGTCGGGCATCAACTCCGACCTCGTCGTCGTGGTCTGCCGGACCAACCCCGATCCCGAGGCGGGCCACAAGGCGTTCTCGCTGCTCGTCGTCGAGCGCGGCATGGAGGGCTTCGAGCGCGGTCGCAAGCTCGACAAGATGGGCCTCAAGGCCCAGGACACCGCCGAGCTGCACTTCAACGACGTGCGCGTGCCGGTCGAGAACCTGCTCGGCCAGGAGGGCATGGGCTTCTACCACCTCATGCAGAACCTGCCGTCGGAGCGGCTGTCGATCGGCATCGGCGCCATCGCCGGTGCACGTGCGATCTTCGACGAGACCCTGCAGTACACCAAGGACCGCAAGGCCTTCGGTCGTCCGATCGGCACCTTCCAGGCGAACCGCTTCAGTCTCGCCGAGATGGCAACCGAGCTCGACATCGCCGAGGTCTACATCGACCGCTGCCTGCAGGGCGTCCTCGATGGTGAACTGAACGCCGTCGACGCCTCGAAGAACAAGTGGTGGTGTACCGAGCTCGCCAAGCGGGTCATCGACAGCTGCCTCCAGCTGCACGGCGGCTACGGCTACATGAACGAGTACCGGGTTGCCCGCGCCTACACCGACGCTCGTATCCAGACGATCTTCGGTGGCACCACCGAGATCATGAAGGACATCGTCGGCAAGAGCCTCGGCGTCTGAGTCCAGCGATCGATCACCGACAACCCGGGGCACACGCCCCGGGCTGTCGGCGTATCCGGGCCCGCTCAGGTGGCGTCGGGCCGTCAGCCCTGTTCGGCACCCACCGCACGCAGGTGATCGACGACCTGCTGCACGGCCGCCCGCGAACGCGGCCGGGCCAGCGCCTCGTAGACCCGTGCGGCGCGAACTCCTTTGAGCACCAGTCGTTTCACCTCCGGGTGCCGGACCGCGAAACGCGGCATCAGCGCGATGCCGTGGCCGTGGGCCACGAGCGCCTCGATGGTGGTGAAGTCCAGCATCCGCTGTGTCACCCGGGGCGCCACCCCGGTCGCCGCCGAGATCGATTGCAGCACATCGTCGACCGGGAAGCCGCCCTCGACGCTGATCCAGTCGTGGTCGGCGAGTTCGGCGACCGCGACCTGGTCGCGCACGGCGAGTTCGCTGCCGGCGGCGACGATCACGTCGACGGGTTCACGCATCAACTCGGTGACGCGGACCCGCGGGATGTTGATCGCCGGGGTCCGTTCGTCGCGGTGGGTGACCACGACGTCGTGATCGGCGAGAGCCGGTGCCGCGTCGTGGTATCCGACGTCGAGGTGGACCGCGTGTACGTCGATGCCCGATGCGGTGGCCCGCTCCAGGACCGCCGGCAGCAGCAGGGTCGCACCGGACGGGAACATCGCCAGGCGGACCCGGGTCTTGCCCGACCGATACGACGACATCTCCTCCTGCGCCCGATCCACCGCCGCGATCACGTCATCGGCGCGCAGTACGAGCGCACGCCCCGCCTCGGTCAATCGGATTCGGCGGCCATCGGGTTCGAACAACGCGACACCGGCCTCCTCTGCCAGGACCTTCAGCTGTTGCGACACCGCCGACGGGGTCATGTGCATCGCCTCGGCGACCGCGCCGATCGACTCCCGGTCGGCGAATTCCCGCAGCAGCCGCAGACGCCGGACTTCCATGCGACAACGGTACTCAGGCCCACGTCGTCGTCAGGCGGTGCCGTGGGTCACGGCATGACCCTCGGGGTGGAATGTCCGAGCGGTCCGATCCGTTGGTGGGGGCATGGCATCACAAGACATCACCCTGGAAACCGTCGAGGACACCATCGCCTCGGACGGCATCGTCCTCCTCGACTTCTGGGCCGGCTGGTGCGGCCCGTGCCGGCAGTTCGCGCCCGTCTTCGAGAAGGCCTCCGAAGCACACTCCGACATCGTGTTCGGCAAGATCGACACCGAGGCCGAGCAGCAGCTCGCCGGCAGTCTCGGAATCCGTTCCATCCCGACGCTCATGGCATTCCGGGACGGGATCCTGGTCTTCAACCAGCCCGGTGCACTACCTGCGGCTCAGCTCGAGGAACTGATCGGCGCCGTCGAGGGGCTCGACATGGATGACGTGCGGGCGAAGGTCGCCGCGGCACAGGAGTAACCGTTCAGAGAAACTGAATGGTTATTCCGGTTAAATTCGATTGTCCTTCACATCGTCCACGCCGACGATGGGGCCATGTCCACTCGTGATCGCCTCCTCGCGTTGTTCGTCGTCCTGCTCTGGGGACTGAACTTCATCGCGATCCGAGTCGGGCTCGACCACTTCCCGCCGTTCTTCCTCGCCGCGATGCGATTCGCGGTGATGGCGATACCGGTCATGTTGTTCGTGCGGTTCCCGAAGGTGCGCCTGAAGTGGTTCCTGCTGTACGTCGCCGGCTTCGGCAGCGTGCAGTTCATCATGCTGTTCCTCGCCATGGATCTGGGCATGCCGACCGGGCTCGCCTCGCTGGTCCTCCAGACCTCGGCGCCCTTCACGGTCATGCTCAGCGTGCTGTTCCTCCGGGAACGGATGACCGCCGGGCAGATCCTCGGCCTGGCGGTCGCGGTTCTCGGCATGGCGGTCATCGCGATCGACCGGATGCGCGGCAGCGACCTCGGCGTGGCCGCTCTGCTCCCGATCGGTCTCACCGTGCTCGGTGGTCTGAGCTGGGCAGCGGGCAACATCGGGGGCAGACTCGCCCGTCCCGACGACTCCTTGCGGATGACGTTGTGGATGGCCGTCGTCGCCACTCCGCCGCTGTATGCGGTGAGCCTGATCGTCGAGGGACCATCCGCCGGCTTCGACGCGCTCGCCACACTCGGTACCGAGAGCGGACTGCGTGCGCTCGGCGGACTCGCCTATCTCGCGATCTTCGGCACCGTCATCGGTGCGGGTCTGTGGACCACCCTGCTCGGACGCAACGACGCGAGCCGGGTCTCGCCGATGTCGCTGCTCGTACCTGTCGTGGGGATCTCGGCCGCGTTCTTCGTGCTCGGCGAGGTCCCCAGCGTCGGGGAGATCGTCGGTGCGGTCATCGTCGTCGCGGGGTGCGCTGCCGGGGTGATGGCCCGGCCGAGAGCCCGTAGGCGCTCGATCGTTCCAAGTGCCACCCCGGCGCCGGCCGATTCCGTGTCGGCGGTGACGGGCGCTCGGGCGGGCGCCGGAACACCGGTGCGCTCAGGCGGCTGAGCTGGACCCGGCCGACGGAAGGGCCTCGCGCACCACCGCGCACAGACGGTCGACCGCGGCCCGGGCCCCCGGACTGATCAAGGTCATGTTGACGAACCCGTGGATCATCGCGCCCTCTCGCCGGACCGTGACCGGCACGCCGGCCTCCTCGAGCCTGCGCGCGTACGCGAGGCCCTCGTCACGCAGCGGGTCGAAGCCGGCGACCATGACATGCGCGGGCGGGAGACCGCTGAGATCGTCGGCAAGCAGTGGCGAGCAGCGCGGGTCGCTCCGCTGCGCGGCGTCGGGCAGGTAGCGATCGGTGAACCAGTCGATGCCGTCGGCGGTGAGGAAGTACCCCGACGCGAACTCCCGGCGCGAGGGTGTGTCGGCGGCCTGGTCGGTCACCGGGTAGATGAGCAGCTGGAAAGCCGGGGTGACCGCTTCGCCACGGACCTCCCGGGCGACGACGGTCGCGAGATTTCCGCCCGCGCTGTCACCGGCGACGACGATCCGCGCCGGATCGAGACCCCACCGCGGCGCCACCTCGACAGCGAAGCGCCACGCCGCCACCGCGTCCTCGACGGCCGCGGGGAACGGGGCGTCGGGGGCCAACCGGTAGTCGACGGAGAGCACGTCGAGGCCGGTGCCATGTGCCAGACGCCGGACGAAGGTGTCGTGGCTGATCCGGCTGCCGGTGACGAAGCCGCCGCCGTGGAAGTAGACGAGCAGCCCGGCCGAGTCGGTGGTGGAGCGATACCGGGTGGCCGGGATCGGGCCGGCGGGTCCGTCGATGACGAGGTCCTCTTCCACCGCCATGGGCGGCAGCGCCTCGGCCATGGCGGCGCCGACCTCGTCGGTCTGCGCACGCGACTGCGCCACCTCGCCCTGGAAGGGGTTCAGCCCGGGCACGTTGTCGTTGGCCCAGCCGATCGCGGCAAGCTCGGGGGCGACCCGCTCACCGTCGGAGTTGACCGGTGCCCGTCGCCCCAGAACGGTCAACGCTCCGGCCGGGATTCGTGCGACGGCGAGCAACAGTCCGCGTTGCACTCGGGCGGGCAGGGACAGGCGCAGATGGGTGTCGCGACTCACAGCCGCCGAGCCTACGCGGCGTCGGCGCACGGCACGACCACTCCCGTCGGATCGGCCTGTGACACACTCGTGCGCATGCCCGACCGACTCTCTTCCGCCGGTTCCGCAACCCGCACGAACACCCGTGTTGCCGCCCGTACCGCCGTCGCCCTGGGCGCTGCGGCCGCGGCCCGGTGGGCGTCGCGCACCGCGGGACGAGGCAAGGGGTCGATGATCGGCGGTCTGGTCGCCGCGAAGATCGACCCCCAGATCATGGGTCGGCTCGCCGCGGGCAAACGCACCGCGATCGTCACCGGCACCAACGGAAAGTCGACGACCACACGGATGACCGCGGCCGCGATGGCCGAACTCGGCGAGGTCGCCACCCAGGCCGACGGCGCCAACATGGACGCCGGCATCATCGCGACGCTGACCCTGAGCCGCACGGCGCCGTTCTGCGCGCTCGAGGTCGACGAACTGCACGTCCCGCACGTCAGCGACGCCGTCGACCCCGAGGTCCTCGTGATGCTCAACCTCTCCCGGGATCAGCTCGACCGAGTTGGGGAGATCAACATGATCGAGCGTCGGCTGCGTGAAGGCATCGCACGTCATCCCGAGACCACGGTGATCGCCAACTGCGACGACGTCCTGGTGACGTCGGCCGCCTTCGACGCCCCGGACGTGGTCTGGGTCGCGGCCGGCGCGAGCTGGGTCGGCGATTCCGTCAGCTGCCCCCGTACCGGCGAGCCGATCGTCCGTTCCGAGGAGGGGTGGCGGTCGACCGGCGACGACAACTTCCGCCGCCCCACCCCCGACTGGTGGTTCGACGACGAGAACATCTACGGCCCGGACGGTTTCAGCGCTCCCCTGGAGCTCGCGGTGCCGGGCAGAGCCAACCGCGGCAACGCGACGCAGGCGGTGGCCGCGGCCGTCGCGATGGGCGCCGACCCGCGCAACGCGGTGGCCGCCGTCGGCACCGTCGGCGAGGTCGCCGGCCGGTACGGCATCCACCAGGTCGGAAACCACTCGGTCCGAACACTTCTCGCGAAGAACCCGGCCGGGTGGCAAGAAGCGATGTCGATGATCGACCAGGACGCCGACGGGCTGGTGATCGCGGTCAACGGCCAGGTGCCCGACGGCGAGGACCTGTCCTGGTTGTGGGACGTGCGCTTCGAGGCGTTCGAGACCATGCAGGTCGTCGCGGCCGGCGAGCGCGCCGCCGACCTGTCGGTCCGGCTGCTCTACGCGGGCGCCGAACACACCACCATCCCGGATCCCATGGCCGCCATCGCATCCTGTCCGCCGGGACGCGTCGAGGTCCTGGCGAACTACACGGCGTTCCGCGATCTCGGCACCGCCCTGGAACGCGCAGCACGATCACGGAAGGCGGAGCAGTGAGCGAATCGACCCTGCGGATCGGCCTCGTCCTGCCCGACGTCATGGGTACCTACGGGGACGGCGGGAACGCCCTCGTCCTGAAGCGCCGTGCGCTGATGCGCGGCATCGACGCCGAGGTCATCCACATCACCCTCGACGACCCGGTTCCCGACTCGCTCGACGTCTACACCCTCGGTGGCGCCGAGGATTACGCGCAGCGGCTCGCCACCCGGCACCTCACGCGCTACCCGGGTCTGCAGCAGGCGGCGGCGGCCGGACGGCCGGTGCTGGCCATCTGCGCCGCCATCCAGGTACTCGGCCACTGGTACGAGACATCGGCGGGCGAACGCGTCGACGGCATCTCCCTGTTCGATCTCACGACGGCGCCCCAGGCGGAGCGGAGTATCGGCGAGTTGTTGGTCGACCCCGCCCTCCCAGGACTGTCACAACCCCTCACCGGTTTCGAGAACCACCGCGGCGGAACGACTCTCGGGTCCGACGCGGCCCCACTGGGTCGCGTACGGCATGGCGTCGGCAACGGCGTCGGCGACGGCACCGAGGGCGTCGTCCAGGGCAGCGTCATCGGCACCTACATGCACGGTCCGGCGCTGGCCCGCAACCCCGAACTCGCCGACCATCTCCTGGCCACCGCGCTCGGCGTCGAATCCCTTGCCCCGCTTGACCTCCCCGAGGTCGATCGGCTCCGCCGGGAGCGGCTCACCGCCGGCCGGCGTCGGTAGGGACTTGGACCGCACTGATGGCGACGCACCCCTCCGCTCCCTGAGGTGCGAGGAGCGATAGCGACGAGCCTCGAAGGGCCTCACCCGCTCTCGATCCCCGCCGACCGCGCCGCCGCCGTGAGTACGTCGACGACCATCTCCACGGTGAGCCGTCCGGTGAAGGTGTTCTGCTGGCTCACGTGGTAGCAGCCGAAGACCTCGAGTTCGGCACCGTCGCGGACGAGGGTGGTGGAGACACCGTGACCGAACTTCGGCATCGGCTTCGGGACCGTCCAGCCGAGCCTCGCGAAGGTACGAAGCGTTGACTGCCAACCGAATCCACCGAGTGTCATCACGGAACGGACCGTCGGCGCGAGCAACTCGAGTTCGGCGTGCAGCCAGTACGAACAGGTGTCGCGCTCTTCGACCGTCGGCTTGTTCTGCGGTGGTGCACAGTGGACCGGTGCGGTGATCCGCGTGTCGAACAGCTCCAATCCGTCGCCGATCGCGACCGAGAGCGGCTGGCTCGCAAGGCCGGCGCGATACAGCGCCGAGAACAGGACATCGCCGCTGCGGTCACCCGTGAACATGCGCCCGGTCCGATTCCCGCCGTGCGCCGCGGGGGCGAGGCCGACGATCAGCAGTCGCGCATCCGCCGGACCGATACCGGCCACCGGCCTCCCCCAGTACTTTTCGTCGGCGTACGCGCGTCGCTTCTCCTGCGCGACCAACTCCCGCCATTCGACGAGGCGCGGGCATGCACGGCACTCGATCAGCTGCGCGTCGAGCTCCGCCAGATCACGGAAGCGTCGTCGGGTGGCCATCCCTCGACACTAACCGCGGCGTCCGCTCGGCATCCCGGCCGGCCGACGGGACCGTCAGTCCGAGACCGCTCAGTCCAGTACGACGCACCGTTCTCGCGTGCGATCCACGCCGAACCAGCCGCGCTCGAACTCCTGCCACGCCTGAAGATGACCTCGCGCGTCCTCGCCGTCGCGGGCGACCGTCCGCTCGAGCCGTTCGCCCGGGGTCCCGCCGTCGAGCCACAGCGCGTGGGACAGGCGGTCGGCGATCCGGCGCCGCGCCGAGGACACCCCTTCGATGATCAGCAGCGGCTGCCACTCGATCCACACGCGGGGCCCGGGGGCCGGGACGCCGTTCTGCCACACGCGGGGCCGGTACCGGTAGTCGCGTCGTCGGGTGAACGGGTGCAGCACATCGGTTTCCAGCTCCGGCCACCACGCGACGGGATCGTCCCACGTCGCGAAGTCGTCGGTGCGGACCAGAGTCACCCCGACTCCCCGAGCGCGCAGGTCCGCGACCAGGAGATCGGCGATCGTCGACTTGCCCGCTCCGGACGGTCCGTCGATCGCGACGATCCCGGCGTCGAGGCGAGCGGCCAGTTCGGTCACACGGGCGCGGGTCTGCAGGTTCACCAGATCAGGATGGGTCACCGACCGGCCGCCCCGGACGCGAACGCCGAGGGCAACCGGGTGAGCGGAGCCGTGATCGGTGCTTCGGGGACACGCTGCACCGAGGTCCGGCCGTCGCGGAGGTACTCGACGATGGCGTCGTCGAGCGGCTTGTTGGCGCGACCGAGCTGCGCGTGGTCGCCACCACCGACCGTGATGAGGTGGCTGCGCATGAGTTCACGCATCTTCAGCGACCCGCGATACGGGGTCTGCGGGTCGCCGACGCTCTGGATCTGCAGGGGCGCCACCGCCAGCCCGCGGTTGCGGATCTCGACCGGCCGCGCGAGCGCCGGTGCTCCGGCACACGCGAGGCCGGACTCGTAGGCGAGACCAGGCGCCTCGAACGGATCCCCGGTCACGTAGTTCGCGAGGAACGCCTGGAAGCCGAGCGACGGCTGCGCGGGGACCTGGTTCTCGTTGCATAGGACCGCGGCCTGCATGTCCTGCGAGACCTGGGCGGCCTCGAGCGCGGCGGGGCCCGGGGTGGGCAGCTTCCGGCCGGGGGTCGCGGTCATCAGCGCCACCGTCGGCCAGGAGTTGCGATCAGGAGCGAGCGCGCGGGTGAGCACCAGTAGCTGCGACGTCAGCTGCAGCGACCCGGGCCGGAGCAAGGTCAACACCAGGTTCTCGAACCTGGCACGTGCATCGGCGGTCAGGTCGGTTCCCGCGATGTACTGCTGTGCGACCGCCCGCAAGCCCGGCGGTACGTCCCCGACCTGCGCGGGAGGCGCCAGTAGCGATGGCGGCACACCGGCCTCGGCACTGACCCGGTCGCTCCACTTTCGGTACACGGCGAGTGGCGTCGTGCCGAGATGATAGATCCGGTCGTGGCGCGCGATCCACGCCATCATCTCGTGCACCCGCGCCTTGTAGCCGGGTGTCTGCACGGAGAGAAGACTGTTCCACACCACGCCCGGGTCGAAACCGGAGTCGAGGACCATCCGGTCGACGCGCTGCGGGAACAGTGTCGCGTACGTCGACATCAGCAGGGTGCCGTACGAGATGCCGTAGAGACTGACCTTCGGTTCCCCGAGCAGCCGCCGGACGACCTCCATGTCACGGGCGGTGTTCTCGGTGGTGAGGGTCGCCCCGAGGCCGGGCGTACGCGCCTCGCAGCGATCGCGATTCAGCTTGCCCAGCGCCGTCATCAGTTCGGGTTCCTCGCCGGTGATCGGATCACAGCGCAGCGGCGTGCCCGACACCAGACCGCGCGGCTGAACGGCCACCAGATCCCATTCGTCGAGCATGGCCGCCGGCGGGCGCAGCTGACTGAACATCGCGATGCCGTCGCCGCCCGGGCCTCCCGGGTTGCCCATCACGACACCGCGACGCCGGGATTGGTCGTGCGCCTGCATACGGCTCACGCCGATCTCGATGGTCTCGCCGTTCGGCTCGGAGTGGTCGAGCGGAACTTCGACCGTCGCACACCGGACCGTCGCCGGTACGCCGTGCACCGCGGGGCATGCCTGCCAGTCGAGCGAGGGCGCAGCGGATGCTTCGGGCGGCTGCACACCTTGTACGGCACCCACCAGGCCGGCCGCGACCACCACCGTCAGGCCTGCTGCAACACCCCGGACACGACGACGCCACCCACTACGCGAGATCACCACATGACCCTAGCCGTCCGGTTTGCCGGGTACGACGGCCACCGACCTCACGCCAGGATGCGACGACCCGACAGTGCACGACCCAGCGTGAGTTCGTCGGCGAACTCGAGGTCGCCGCCCATCGGCAGCCCCGACGCGAGCCGGGTGACCGACAGGCCGGGAAAGTCCTTCAGCATGCGCTGGAGGTAGGTCGCGGTCGCCTCGCCCTCGGTGTTCGGGTCGGTCGCGACAATCACCTCGGAGACGTCGACGCCGTCTTCCTGATTGGCCAGCCGACGCAGCAGTTCACGGATACGCAACTGGTCCGGGCCTATCCCGGACAACGGGTCGAGAGCACCACCGAGTACGTGGTAGCGCCCGGTGAACTCCTTGGTCCGTTCGATCGCGTGCACGTCTTTCGGCTCCTCGACGACACAGATCTTGCTGGCGTCGCGGCGGGCGTCCGAACAGATCCGGCACAGCCGATTGGCCGAGACGTTCCCGCACTCCGCGCAGAAGACGACGTCGTCGCGGACCCGTCCCAGCGCGGCGACGAGGCGATCGATGTCGGACTTCTCCCCGGCCAGCAGGTGGAACGCGATGCGCTGGGCGCCCTTCGGACCGAGGCCCGGCTGTTTGGCCAGCTCGTCGATCAGGTCCTGGATCGGTCCCTCATACATGCTGATCTGCGTCCACGGTGTCCGGGATTCCTACTCGTCGTTCGGCGTCGTACGCGGGGTGGGCGTACTCAGCCGCCCAATCCGGGGAGGCCGCCGCCGAGACCACCGGCGAGCGGGCCCATCTTCTCGCTGGCGAGCTGTTCGCGCTTCTCCGACAGGTCGGCCAACGCACCGAGCAACAGGTCCTGCAGGGTCTCCACGTCGTCAGGATCGACGACCTTAGGGTCGATCGACACGGCGGTCACCTCACCGGTGCCGTTGCCGGTCACGGTGACGAGCCCGTTGCCCGCACTGCCGACCACCTCCGCCGCCGCGATCTCGTTCTGCGCCGACAGGAGCTTCTCCTGCATCTGCTGCGCCTGGGCCAGCAGTCCGGCCATCGGGTTCTCCCCGCCCTGACCGCCGCCGAACAACGCGCTGGGATCGAATGGTTGCGTCACCCGGCCCAGGGTAGTCGCAGCGTCAGCGCAGCAACCGATCGACATGCGCGGCGATGTCGTCGACGGTCGACTCCTCGATGGCGGCCACCTCGAAGGACAGGACCTCGTCGCCGAACAGCCGACCCGCGCGCGCCGTGAGCGCGAACTCGAACCGGTCGTCGACGCGACGCCACTGCGTGATCCCGCCGTAGACGGGCGCACTGGCTCCCGTGGTGACGCAGTATTCGTCGGCGCGCGGCCCGCCGACCAGATCGCGCTGGATCTGGAAACAGGCCAGTGACTCGTCGTCGATGAAGACCACGGCCTCGCAGCCCAGGTCGGGATGCCGTTCGTAGGACGCGCGGATGGTCATGGCGCCAGGGTAGATCGTGGCCCTACCCCGACCCCGACACCGGCCGTCGGCTCTCGAACCGGCGCTCCACTCCGGTCAGCGGATCGGTGAACTCCAGCACTCGGGCGACCAGGCGTAGCGGCCGGGTGAAGTCCCCGTGATCCGGAAGAGCGGCGAGTCCCGGCCGCACGTCGGGGTAGAGCGGGTCGTCGACGATGGGCACCCCGAGCGACGCCATGTGCAACCGGAGCTGATGGGTGCGGCCGGTGTGTGGCACCAGCCGATAGACGCCGAGGCCGCCGACGACCTCGGTCAGCGTGATGTCGCTGATGGCGTTGACCGGCCCGTCCACCACGAGGGCGCGTAGGTCGCCCGCGGTCTTCTCGATCCGGTCCCGCACGGTCACGGTCGACGCCAGCGCCTCGTCGGCCGGCGCGAGCGCGAGGTACTCCTTGCGGGCGGTCCGGGACGCGAACAGGTCCTGATAGGCCGCGCGCACCTCGGGCCGCAGCGTGAACAGCAGCACCCCGGCGGTGAGGCGGTCCAGGCGGTGCGCCGGTGAGACGGTGTCGGAGCCCAGTTCTCGACGCAGCCGCACCAGCGCGGTCTCGGTCACGTGACGACCCCGCGGCATCGTGGCGAGGAAATGCGGTTTGTCCACCACGACGATGTTCTCGTCACGGTGGATCACCGGCAGGTCGAACGGGACCGCGATCTCGTCGTCGAGGTCGCGGTAGAGGTACAGCGAGACATTGCGGCTCGACGGCGCGGCCAGATCCGCGGGTCGGCCGTCGGCATCGACGATCTCGCCCGCGGCGGCGCGTCGACCCAGATCGTCGGCGGTCAGCCCCGCCAGCGCGGGCGCGGCCAGCAGCGCCTGACCGACGGTCAGCTCCGGCCCTGAACGCAACACCACGCGCGTGGCGTCGACGCCGTCGCGGATGGGCAAGGGCGACGGCCTTGCCCGGCCACGGCGGCGCCGGACGGGATCGGTCGATCCCGCGCCGGTCATCGCATGCTGTCGGGTGAGCAGGTCATCGAGCGCCGCGGTCGGAGATGCCGAGCCGTCAGCTCTCGAGGCGCTTCTTCAGGTTGCCGAGGACCTCGGCCTGAATCCGGTTGAGACCCTTCGGCGCAAATGTCTTCTCGAAGAACCCACCGATGCCGCCGGCCCCTTGCCACGTGGTGGTGGTCGTGACGCGCGAACCGCTGCCCGATGCCGCGACGGAGTAGGTGGTCACCATCGTCGAGTTGGCGTCGCGCTCGGTGACGGTGTCCGGGGTGACGCTGACGGTCGCCTGCACGTCGCGCTGCCGCTTCGACGTCGCCTGCAGAATCCAGTGCACGACGGTGCCGTCGCCCTTGCCGCCGCTGATCACCTTGTAGTCGCGGTACTGCTCCGGGAGGATGGCCGGCCGCACGACCTCATAGTCGGCGAGAGCTCCGACCACGGCGTCCGGGGCGGCGGCGATGTCGAGCGACTGCGATGCGGAAACCTGACCCACGATTGGACACTCCTCAGTTACGAAACGATTGGCGGGCGAACTGATCAAGTCCTAGGCTAACCGGGTGATCAACGGGCTCGAGATGGGGGGAGCGGCATTCGACCAGGGGGTTGCCGACCTTCTGGCCAGCTATCGTGCCATCCCGCCGCAGGCAACCGTGCGTCTTGCGAAGAAGACGTCCAACCTCTTTCGTAAGCGCGCCGCCAATCCGCATCCGGGACTGGACGTCTCCGGACTCGATCGGGTCATCTCGGTGAATCCCGAGGCGCGCACCGCCGACGTCGCCGGCATGTGCACCTACGAGAACCTCGTCGCGGCCACTCTGCCGTACGGCCTCGCACCGCTGGTCGTCCCACAGCTCAAGACGATCACCCTCGGCGGCGCGGTCACCGGACTCGGCATCGAGAGCACGTCCTTCCGCTCCGGACTGCCCCATGAGTCGGTTCTCGAGATCGACATCCTCACCGGCGACGGCGAGATCCTGACCGCGACGCCGACCAACGAACACGCCGACCTCTTCTTCGGTTTCCCCAATTCCTATGGCACGCTCGGCTATTCGGTGCGGTTACGCATCGAGCTGGAGCCGGTGAAGCCGTATGTCGCGCTGCGCCATCTTCGGTTCACGAGCATCGTCGACCTCCAGTCGGCGATGGACACGATCGTCACCACGAAGTCACACGACGGCGAACCGGTCGACTACCTCGACGGAGTCGTGTTCTCCGCCAAGGAGTCCTATCTGACGCTCGGCCGGCAGACCGACGAGGACGGACCGGTCAGCGATTACACCGGGATGGACATCTTCTATCGGTCCATCCAACAGAAGACGACCGACCGGTTGACGATCCACGATTATCTCTGGCGCTGGGACACCGACTGGTTCTGGTGCTCGCGCGCCTTCGGTGCACAGAACCCGCGAATCCGGCGCTGGTGGCCGAAGCGGTACCTCCGCAGCAGTTTCTACTGGAAGCTGATCGGTCTCGACCAGCGATTCGACATCGGCGACCGGTTGAACGCCCGCAAGGGACTACCGGCGGGTGAACGCGTCGTGCAGGACATCGAGGTTCCCATCGACCGGACCGCCGACTACGTCGAGTGGTTCCTCTCCGAGATTCCCATCGAACCGATCTGGCTGTGCCCCCTCCGGCTTCGCGAGCCCGCCCTCCCCGGCGCCGATACGGTACGCCCCTGGCCGCTGTATCCCCTTGCCCCGCAACGCACGTACGTCAATGTAGGCTTCTGGTCCGCCGTGCCGGTCACCCCGGGCGATCCCGGGCACACCAACAAGACCATCGAACGCAAGGTCGCCGAACTCGACGGCCACAAGTCGCTGTATTCAGAGAGTTTCTACACGCCGGAGGAGTTCGACGAACTCTACGGCGGAGAGAGTTATCGGCTCCTCAAGAAGCGGTACGACCCGCGGGGTCGTCTGCTGGACCTCTACTCGAAAGCGGTGAAACGCCAATGACCACGTTCAAGGAGAGTTCGGCGTCAAGTGTGGACTCGCACGCCGGCAAGATGACCCTCGCCGAGATCTTCGAAGCACTCCTCGGCGGAAACCTGTCGATCCGGATCACCGCCTACGACGGCAGCAGCGCCGGACCCGTCGACGCCCAGTACGGCCTCGACCTGAAGACCCCGCGCGGAACAACGTATCTGGTGACCGCACCCGGCGATCTCGGACTCGCGCGCGCCTACATCGCAGGCGATCTCGAACTCATCGGCGCGCATCCCGGTGATCCGTACCCCGCGCTGAAGGCACTGGCCAGCAACCTGCAGTTCCACCGCCCCTCCCCCCTGTCGCTCGCCCACATCGCGCGGTCGCTGGGCATCGATCACTTCAAGCCGATCGCACCGCCGCCGCAGGAGGCCGTGCCGCGCTGGCGTCGATTTGCGGAAGGACTGCGGCACAGCAAGTCTCGTGATGCCGAGGTCATCCACTACCACTACGACGTCTCGAACACGTTCTACGAGTGGGTGCTCGGACCTTCGATGACGTACACCTGCGCCGTCTACCCGGAACGCGACGCATCGCTGGAAGCCGCGCAGGAGAACAAGTACCGCCTCATCTTCGAGAAGCTCCGCCTCAAGCCCGGCGACCGCCTCCTCGACATCGGATGTGGCTGGGGCGGAATGGTCCGCTATGCCGCGCGTCGGGGTGTCCACGCGATCGGGGCGACGCTGTCCGCCGAACAGGCACAGTGGGCCCAGAAAGCGATCGCCGACGAAGGGCTCGGCGAGTTCGCCGAGGTCCGGCACAGCGACTACCGCGACGTCACCGAAAGCGGATTCGACGCCGTGTCGTCCATCGGGCTCACCGAGCACATCGGTGTCCACAACTACCCGTCCTACTTCGGGTTCATGCGCGACAAGCTCCGTCCCGGCGGCATGCTGCTGAATCACTGCATCACGCGCCCCGACAACGCGAGCCGCAGCAAGGCGGGATCGTTCATCGACCGCTACGTCTTCCCCGACGGCGAGCTCACCGGCTCCGGCAAGATCATCTCCAAGCTGCAGGACATCGGCGGCATGGAGGTCATCCACGAGGAGAACTTCCGCGAGCACTACGCGATGACGCTGCGCGACTGGAACATCAACCTCGTCGAGCACTGGGACGAAGCGGTGGCCGAGGTCGGCGAGGGCACCGCGCGGCTGTGGGGCCTCTACATGGCCGGTTGCCGAATCGGATTCGACCGCAACATCATCCAGCTCCACCACGTGCTCGCCACCAAACTCGACGAGGACGGCGGCCACCAGGTGCCACTCCGGCCGTGGTGGGACGCCTGAGCCCGACCCGCCTCTGAAAACCGCCCTCAGAAATCGGACACGCGGCGTATCGTCGTCGAACCTGTTGCGCGGGGCGGTTTTCAGACAAAGCTTCCCGAGCGCACCCGGTCACTCGAGCGGCCGTGCCCCCAGCTCCGACTTGAGCAGTTCCAGCGCCACCTGGTCGGGGTCGAGCCGCTGCTCGGGGCTGCCGGTGCGTGCATCGGCCACCATCTCCGCGCGTTCGTCGTGCGGGATGTCCTCGTCGGCACGTGGCGGCTCGGGCTCCTCCGGTTCGGCGACCGGGTCCGGTGTGGGGGCCGGCGCCGCCGACTGGTCACGCGCGCGGCTCGGACGTGAGTACGACTGCCGAGCCTTGGCCGCTTGCTTCGACGGCGGCGCGGTCGACGTGGCGGAGGGCGCGGCGGCGCCCGGCGCCTGGTGCACGGTACGCACGTCGAGTTCGGTGCCGAAGACCTCGGTGAGCGCCTCGCGGATGATCGTCACGGCGTGCGGCGCGGACAACCGCCCGACCAGCACCTCGACCGGATGCGAGAGCACGACGGTCGTCCCGTCGACGTCGGCGATGACCGCCGCCGACAGCATCGGCTCGAGACTCTTCGACCGTTCCCGCACCGCGGCCCGGATGTCCTGATACCGCTTGCGAACCGAGTCGGCGTCGAGCCCGGCGGTCGCCTCGGGCTCGGGCTCCGGTTCGGGCACCGGCTCGGGCTCGGGCCGACGGGCACGGACCGGCATCGCGTCGGGTGGCGGGACGTCGTCCTCGTCGACGGGCTCATCGGGCAGCGGGATGTCGTCGTACGCCGCGGTCGACGCCGGTTCGGCAATCGGTTCCGGTTCGGGCGAGGACGCGTCCCGATGGCGCGACGGCGGTTCGGGTGCGGACGGGGTCCGGTCGGACCGTGCCGGCGGCTGAGTCGGCGGCGTCGGCGGGGCGGGCACCTCGATCAGAGATGCCGTCTCGTCGTCCGATGAGGCGTCAGCGGCCGGCGCCGGTTCGACCTCTGCCGCCTCGGCACTCGGTTGGTCGGCGATCAGTTCGTCGAGCATCGACTCGTCGTCGGCGGGCTCCTCCGCGGGCAGCACCGCCTCGGCCTCGACCCCCGAACCCGTTGCGACGTCGGTCGAGTCGTGTTCAACCGCCTCGGGCGCCGCGTCTGCCGTGACCGCTTCAGCAACGACGGGTTCCGGCGCAGGAGTCTCCACCACCGTCGCCGGCGCAACCGGCTCAGACACCACCGGTTCCGGCACCCGGCCGGTGTCGGGTTGCGCGGCATCGGCCTCGACGGCTTCCGCGGCTGCGCGCTCGGACGCCTCGGCAGCCTTGGCCTCTTCCATCGCCTTGCGCTGCGAGGGCCGCACGAACTTCGGTTCCGGTTCCGGCTCAGCCGGTTTCGCGGGTACCGGGATCGACGTCGTGCCGATTCCCGACTCGAGTCGTTCGAGTCGCTGCAACAGAGCTGCGTCGTCGGCGGAGACCGCGGGCAGCAGCATCCGCGCGCACATCACCTCGAGCAGGAGTCGCGGCGACGTCGTGCCGCGCATCTCCCCGAGCGCGTTGTGCACGATCTCGGCGAACCTGGTCAGCGACGCGGGCCCGAGGGTCTCGATCTGGGCGCGCATGCGGGCGAGCTGGTCACCCGGCGCCTCGACGAGTCCGCGGTCCGCGGCGTCCGGAACAGCCTGCAGCAGAATCAGATCGCGAAGACGTTCCAGCAGGTCGACGGCGAACCGTCGAGGATCGTGCCCGGCGTCGACCACCTTCTCCACCGTGCCGAACAATGCCGAACCGTCGGCGTCGGCGAGAGCGTCGACCGCGGTGTCGATCAGCGCCACGTCGGTGACGCCGAGCAGCGCCAGTGCGCGTTCGTAGGCGACACCCTGGTCGTCGGCGCCGGCCAGCAGCTGATCGAGGATCGACAGCGAGTCACGAGGCGAACCGCCACCCGCCCGTATGACGAGCGGGTACACCTCGGACGCGACGGTCACGCCCTCGCGCTCACAGATCGTCTCCAGGAGACCGCGCATGACCGGCGGCGCGAGCAGCCGGAACGGGTAGTGGTGGGTGCGCGACCGGATGGTCGGCAGCACCTTCTCGGGTTCGGTGGTCGCGAACACGAAGATCAGATGCTCCGGCGGCTCTTCGACGATCTTCAGGAGCGCGTTGAATCCCGCGTTCGTCACCATGTGCGCCTCGTCGACGATGAACACGCGGTAGCGCGACTCGGCGGGCGCATAGAAGGCGCGGTCGCGCAGCTCGCGGGTGTCGTCGACACCGCCGTGACTCGCGGCGTCGAGCTCGATGACGTCGAGGTTGCCCGGGCCGCCCGGCGCGAGCGCCACACAGGAGACGCACGTTCCGCACGGTGTGGAGGTGGGGCCCTGCACACAGTTCAGCGAACGAGCCAGGATCCGCGCCGACGACGTCTTGCCACAACCGCGAGGACCGGAGAAGAGATACGCGTGATTGATGCGACCGGAATCCAGGGCACGGCTCAACGGATCGGTGACGTGCTCCTGCCCCACGACGTCGGCGAAGGTAGCCGGGCGATAGGTGCGATACAGAGCCACGCGTCGAGACTACCGGCGACCCGTGACAGTCGATGAGTGTGCCTCACACTGGTGCAGCGGGCCCCTGATCGGGTGTCTCGGTGACGGGTTCGCCATCGGTTCCGACCAGGTCATCGGCCATCCCGGGGGTGTCTTCCGAAGTACGCGGAGTATGCCCGGACGTGCCTCGCGAGTCGCGCGGCCCGGACTCCTCGCCACCCGTGTCCGGCCGTCGTGTGCCCTCACTGCCGGTGCCGCCCGCATCGCCGGTCGGCAGCCCGCCCTCGGCGATCACGGCAGCCGCGACGCCGGGCGGGATGATCGGGTCGGCGGGCGTCGGCGAGGAGTAGCCGCGGCTGCCGACCATCCGCAGGCCGACGACCGTCGCGACAAGCACGCCGAGGTAGGCCCACAGATAGGGGCTGACCGTGAACCAGTTGAGCCACGTGATGCGGGTCTTGACGTACAGCCCCGTGTAATAGCCGTCCGGGATCAGCGCCGGTACATGCGTCGGCCACGAGAACGCGAGTAGCACCAGTGCCGCCACGCCCACGCCGGCCCACACCCGCGGTGCCCGCGGCTGCCGGGCGTCGAGGACCAGGTGGATTCCGATGACCAGGATCGGGATGAACCACACCCAGTGGTGGCCCCACGACATCGGCGACACCACGCAGGCGGTCATCCCGACGATGCTGACGGCGAGGAGTTCCTGACCTTTGCGATGGGCGTACGTCGCCGCCGCGAAGCCGACCGCCAGCACTGCCAGCACGAGGGCGAGCCAGAGCAGCGTCGGCGGATTGTCGGTGTCGAGGTGGTTGGCCAGCATGCCGCGCAGGGACTGGTTACCGCGCAACTGAGCCGAACCGACCCGGTCGGACTCGAACAGTTTGCCCGTCCAGTACGACCACGAGTCCCCGGGCAAGGCGGCGAACCCGATGAGCATGGTGGTGGCGAAGCCGCCCACGACCCCGGCGAGGGCGCGCCAGTTCCGTTGCACGAGGAAGTAACCGGCGAAGATGAGGGGCGTCAGCTTGATTCCCGCGGCGACTCCGGTCCAGAACCCCTTGAGGCGTCCACCGTCCGGACGCGCCAGATCGGCCACGATCACGAGCATCAGGAACACATTGATCTGCCCGTACCAGATCGTCGTACGAACCGGCTCGAACAACATCGCCACCGCCACCAGCGACGCCGCGATCACGCGCAACGGCCAGGTCACCGGCCGGCCGAGGCTGCGGAAGCTCAGCATGATCACCAGGTAGAGCGCAACGACGATGCCCGCCGACCACAACATGCGGGCGACGTCGAACGACATCCAGGCCAGCGGACTGAACAGCAAGGCGGAGAACGGCGAGTAGGTGTAGTCCAGGTCGCCGATCATCTTGACGTCGTAGAGACTGACGCCGTTGGCGACCGCCCGGGCGCCCGCCTGGTACACCGAGAGATCGATCTGGTTGTGCAGCAAACCCCAGAATTGGGCGCCCAGGGGTACGACGACATCCTGGAGTGCCAGTGCGATGACCCCCACGACGGCGAAACCGGTTGCGAGAAGAACCGGCCTGGGCAGATTCACGATTTGAAAGCCTGTCACAAAGTGGCGCGCACGCCAGCGCACTCGCCGGAGAATGAGAGCAATCTAACGCCGGGATCGGCGTGTCGGGTCAGCTGGAGCGGGCGAGCAGGGTCTCCGCCGCGGCCAGCAGCACGCACGTGGACACCCCGTCCATCGCGGCCCGCAGGTCGTCGGTGTTCGGGAACGTCGGTGCGAGTCGGATGTTCTGATCGTGCGGATCGGTCTTGTACGGGAACGCCGATCCGGCGGCGGTGAGCGCGATACCGGCTTCTTTGGCCAGCTCGATGGTGCGTCGGGCCGCGCCGTCGACGACGTCGAGGCTGATGAAGTAGCCGCCCTCCGGCTCCGACCACGACGCCACCTTCGACTCCGTGAGACGGTCCTCGAGGATGTCGAGCACGAGCTTGAACTTCGGGGCGAGGATCTCCCGGTGGCGGGCCATGTGCGCCCGCACACCGTCGGCATCGCCGAAGAACTTGAGGTGACGCAGCTGATTGACCTTGTCGGGTCCGATGGTCTTCAGCGACAGGTACTTGCTGAACCAGGCCAGATTCTCCGGCGACGACCCGAAGAACGAGACGCCGGCGCCGGCGAAGGTGATCTTCGACGTCGAGCCGAGGACGTACACGCGGTTCGGGTGCCCGGCCTGCGCCGCCATCTCCAGGATCGGCAGCGGCGTCGGCGGGGTCTCCACCAGCGTGTGGACGACGTAGGCGTTGTCCCAGTAGATCCGGAAGTCCGGCGCCGCGGGCATCTCGAGCAGTCCGCGGGTCACTTCCTCGGAGAAGGTGACGCCGGTCGGGTTCGAGTAGGTGGGCACCGCCCACATGCCCTTGATGCTCGGGTCGGCGGCGACGAGTTCGGCGCACACCCGCACGTCGGGGCCGTCGGGCAGCATCGGCACCGGGATCATCTCGATGCCGAAGCTCTCGGTGATCGCGAAGTGGCGGTCATAACCGGGCGACGGGCACAGGAACTTGATCGTCTGACGTCCCCACGGCTCGTCGGAGTCGACGGTGCCGTGCAACAGCCCGAAGACCGTGAGGTCGTGCATGATCTCGAGGCTCGAGTTGCCGAGCGCGTGGAGGTTGTCGGGGTCGACGGCGAGGAGTTCACCGAAGATGCCGCGCAACTCGGGCAGTCCGTTGAGTCCGCCGTAGTTGCGGGTGTCGGTGCCCGCGCCGTCTCGGAACTCGTCACCGGGCAGCGACAGGAGACCGTTCGAGAGATCGAGCTGCTCGGGGGCCGGCTTGCCGCGGGTGAGGTCGAGCTTGAGACCCAGCGCGCGCAGCGCCTCGTATTGCTTGGTCAGTTCCGTCTGGGTGTTCCGGAGTTGGTCGGCACTCATCGAGTGAAAATTCAACGTTGGCCCTCTCGCGGCTCGACGCCGGTGCGGGTGGCCGACGCCCCTGACCTGAAACTTCGTATCGGGAAAATAGGGGACCCCGCGCACCCGAGAGAGCCCGTTGACCCTTGCTGCCTTCCGGCCCTGGGGGAGTTCACAGGATGCACGCCGCGCGGGATCCGTCGTCCAGTGTAGCGAGGGGTTCCGGCGGCCGGAGCCGGGGTCCTCGAACCGGTCCGCGCGGCTCGATCACACTCGGCCCGCACGCTCGGGGATACGACGAAGGTCCGCGGTGTCACCCGGTAATACGGGTGTCACTGCGGACCTTCGGTGGCGGAGGATAGGGGATTCGAACCCCTGAGGGCTGTTAACCCAACCCGCGTTCCAGGCGAGCGCCATAGGCCACTAGGCGAATCCTCCAACGTCGAGATGATAGCCGCCGACGGCGCACTCACCCAAACCGTCCGGCCGTCGAGCGTGACCGCTAGGGTCGACGACATGGCCGATTCCTCTCCTGTCGTTGTCGTCGGAGCCACCGGAGGGCAGGGCGGCGCTGTGCTCGACGCGCTGCTCGAGGCCGGTTTCCCGGTCCGCGCCGTTGTGCGGGACGCGGTGTCGAGCAAGGCGGCACGCCTGGCCGACCGAGGCGTCGAACTCGCCGTCGGGGACATCGTGAGCGGGTCGGGTCTCACCGAGGCATTCACCGGGTCCGCGGGCGTGTTCGCGCTCACCACCCCGTTCGAATCCGGCGTCGAGGCCGAGATCGGTCAGGGTCGTGCGCTGATCGAAGCCGCCACGTCCGCATCGATCCCCTACCTCGTGTTCTCCTCGGTGGCCTCGGCCGATCGCCAGACCGGCGTGCCGCATTTCGATTCCAAGTTCGAGGTCGAGCAGATGCTGGCAGCCACCGAGATCCCGCACACGATCGTCGGCCCGGCCTACTTCTTCGACAATCTGCTCGGCGGAGCCGACGCCCTGGCGGCGGGCGTGATGCCGATCGCGATGCCCGCGGACAAGCCGCTGCAACAACTCTCGCGGCGCGACCTCGGCCGACTCGTCGCCACCCTGTTCGCCGCGCCCGACGTCCACATCGGCCAGCGCATCGACCTCGCGTCCGATCAGCCGACGCCCGAGGAGATGGCGCGCATCATCGGCGACGTTCTCGGCACCACGGTCACGGCGGAGTCCTACGATCCCGAACGTATCGAGTCCGAGGACATGCGGGCGATGTTCACGTTCCTCGGCGACCGCGGGTACGAGGTCGACATCCCGACGCTGCACCGCCGGTTCCCTGATGTGGGCTGGCAGAGTTTCGCGACCTGGGCGGCCGAGGCGCTGCGCCGCTGACCCATACGGAACCCGGGCATCAGCCGTCGGAGCGTCGGTTGCCCTTCTCATCCCAGTGCTCGGCGACCTTCTTGCTCGGCTGTACGCGCGGCGGCTCGCCCGGCATCTTGGGATAGCTGGGCGGATAAGGCATGTCGCCCAGTCCGTTTGCGTCGTCGGCCTGCACCATCTCCAGCAGTTTCTCGACGCCGCGCCGGTGGTCGGCGATGTCGGCCCATGGGTCGCCGCGATCTTCCAGGAGCTTCGGGACGGTCGCGATGGTGCAGTCGTCCGGATCGACGTCGGCGAGTTCGTCCCACGTCACCGGCGTCGACACCCGGGCGCGGGCGCTGCGTCGAACGGAGTACGGGGATGCCATAGTGCGGTCGCGGGCGTTCTGGTTGTAATCGATGAAGATCCGTTCTCCGCGTTCTTCTTTCCACCACGATGTGGTGACCGCGTCCGGGTCGCGGCGTTCGAGTTCCCGGGCGATCGCGATGACGCAGCGTCGGGTCGCGATGAAGTCCCACAGCGGTTCGATGGGCACGTACACGTGTACTCCCCGACCGCCCGAGGTCTTCACGAAACCGGTGAAGCCCAGTTCGTCGAGCAGGGGCTTGAGCCCCTCGATCGCCACACGCCGGACATCCTCGAACGTCGTGCCGGGTTGCGGATCGAGGTCGATGCGAAGCTGATCGGGATGGTCGTTGTCGGGGTGGAGGGTCGGCCAGGTATGGAAGGTGACGGTCCCCAGGTTCGCGCCCCACACGAGATCAGCCGGCACCGTGGGACGGATCGCGTCGCCGGTTCGTTTGGAGGGGAACACGATCGGGGTGGACCGCACATGCTCGGGCCGCTTCTTCGCGATGTGCTTCTGGTAGATCTCCTCGCCCTCGACGCCGTCGGGGAAGCGCTGCAGAAAGGTCGGGCGGTCGCGGGTGGCGCGCATCAGCGGTCCGTCGCCGCTGTCGTCGGCCCTGCCACCCGTGTCGCCGAGTGCGACGGTGCGGTAGTACCCGACGAGATCGCGCTTGCGGCCGCCGTTCTCGCCGAGTTCGGGGAAGTAGATCTTGTCCGGGTTGCTCATCCGGACGGCGACCCCGTCGACGTCGAGTTCCTCGGCGGGCGAACGAGATGCCATGGTCATTCTCCTTCGAGGACGTCGTGGAGATCGTAGGTCAGCGGGACGTCGAGCTGGTCGTAACCGCAGCTCTCCGGTTCTCGATCGGGCCGCCAGCGAAGGAATTTCACCGTGTGCCGAAAGCGATGGTTCTCCATCTGGTCATAGGCGAACTCCGCGACCAGCTCCGGACGGATCGGGATCCACTCCCCCGATTTCTCCGAACGCCACCGCGTCGGCTCGCCCGGCGACGCCTTCTCCGGGTCCAGCCGCATCGGCTCGAACATCTGCTGCAACTCGATCCGCTTGGCGTCGGAGAAGGCACCCGCCCCGCCGACCATCCGCAGTTCGCCGTCGTCGCCGTACAGTCCGAGCAGCATCGATCCGATCCCCGTGCCCGACTTGTGGATTCGATACCCGAAGATGACACAGTCCGCGGTCCGCTTGTGTTTGATCTTCAGCATCTCCCGCTTGTTCTCGACGTACACGCCGTCGAGTCGCTTGGCGACGACGCCGTCGAGCCCGGCGCCTTCGAAGGCGGAGAACCAGTCCTCGGCGACCGCCGGGTCGCTCGTCACCCGGCTGACATGCACGCGTCGGTCCCGGCCGCCCGGACCGACGGCCCGTAGCAGGGCCTCCCGGCGCACCTCGAAGGGTTCGGCCATCACGCTCGTCGACTCCAGCGCCAGCGCGTCGAATCCGATGAAGATCGCCGGTGTCTTCTCCGCGAGCATGGTGACGCGCGATTCCGCCGGATGGATGCGCTGCGCGAGCGAATCCCAGTCGAGCCGATGCGTGTCGCCGATCAGTGCCGGCACCCCGATCTCACCGTCGAGGACCACCTTGTCGGGCAGTTCGTCCTTCACCGCCGCGACGATCTCGGGGAAGTACCGGGCCAGGTCCTTGCCGCCTCGCGATCCGATCGTCACCTCGTCGCCGTCGCGGAAGACCAACGCGCGAAAACCATCCCACTTGGGTTCATACGACCACGCCACCGAACCGTCGGGCTGCGGCGGCACGCTGGTCACCGCCTTGGCCAGCATCGGCGCAACAGGCGGCATGACCGGGAGATCCATGAAACTCATCGTTCCTCACTCGTCGACGGGACCGCAACGCCTACGCGCCGCCGCATACCCGGCGTGTCGTCGTCCGGGCCGTTACAGGCAGACCGGCCGCAGCGCGGATTCTCATCGCCGACCGGTAATCTCGACGCGGTGTCGACGCAGCGAGCGGGCCGGTACGCGCCCTCCCCCTCCGGAGACCTCCACGTCGGCAATCTGCGGACCGCCGTGCTCGCCTGGCTCTTCGCGCGGACCACCGGCCGACAATTCCTGATCCGGATGGAGGATCTCGACCGAGCCGTCGAGGGTGCGGATTCCCGGCAGTTGTCCGATCTCGCGGCCCTGGGCCTCGACTGGGACCCGCCCGTCGTCCACCAGACCGACCGGCTCGAGGCATACCGTGCCGTCCTCGACGACCTGCGCGACGCCGGCCGCACCTTCGAGTGTTTCTGCACCCGCCGAGAGATCCTCGACGCGCCGTCCGCACCCCATGCGCCGCAGGGCGCCTACCCGGGCACGTGCCGCGACCTCACCGCCGCCGAGCGCGACGAACGCCGTGCCACCCGGCCACCCGCGATCCGGCTGCGGGCCGACGTCCGGGAGTACGGCGTCGACGACCTGCTGCACGGCCCCTACATGGGCGCGGTCGACGACTTCGTGCTGCTGCGCAACGACGGCACCCCCGCCTACAACCTGGCCGTCGTCGTCGACGATGCCGCGCAGGGCGTCGACCAGGTCGTCCGCGGGGACGATCTGTTGTCGTCGGCGCCCCGGCAGGCCTACCTGGCGGCGCTGCTCGGGAAGGCCCCACCGACGTACGCGCACGTCCCGATGGTGCTCAACGCCAACGGAATCCGGCTCAGCAAGCGGGACGGGGCGGTGACCCTGGCCGACCTCGCCGCCGCAGGGGTGACGACGTCGACCGTGTTGTCTCGCATCGCCCATTCACTGGGGCTCGGCGGCCGGGACGAGCCCGTGCGCGCGGAGCAACTGGCGAACCGGTTCGACCCCGCCGCGCTGCCGGCCGAACCGTGGTTCCTGACGGCCGACGAGTGGACCTAGCGGCCCACGTCCCCAGAACGCATAATCCCTGCTCCCTGAGGTGCGAGGAGCGCAAGCGACGAGCCACGAAGGGTAAGCGACGCGCGCTCGTCAACCCTCCTACGCCGTGGTCGCCAGCAACCGCTGGAGCACGTCGTTGATGGTGATGAGTCCGACCGCGCGGCCCCCATCGGTGACGAGCGCGAGGTGGGCGCGCTGTTCCCGCATGGCGGTGAGCGTCTCGTACACCGGCTGCGCCGATTCGACGCTCAGGACCGGGCGCATGAGATCGGCCGCCGTGGTGCCGGCCGACGCGGTCAGGCTGTCGCGCACATGCACGACACCGCGGACCGGCGCCCCGGACGCATCGTCGCGCACCAGCAGCCGCAGGTGGCCCGAGGTCCGGCCGGCGGTCTGGATCTCATCGGCGTCCGCGGCCGGACCGACCACGGCCAGATGGTCGTTGGGGGTCACGACGTCGCCGACGGTCAACGACTCCAGTTCCAGAGCACTCGTCAGGTGGGCGTGGTACCGCTCGTCGAGTGTGCCCACGGTGGCCGAGTGCTCCACCAGGTGGCGGAGGGCGTCGCTGTCCTGCCCGGTCGCGACCTGGTCCACCGGTTCGACGCCGACACGCTTGAGACACCAGTTGGCGAGGTGGTTGAGCTGGACGATGAACGGACGGGTCACCCACATGAAGGCGCGCATCGGGATCGCGAGCATGATCGCCGACTTCTCGGGGTGGGCGATGGCCCACGACTTCGGCGCCATCTCACCGACGACGAGGTGCAGGAACGTCACGATGACGAGGGCGAGGACGAAGCCGATCACGTCGGCCGACCAGTACGGCAGACCCCACCCGGCGAACAGCGGCGTGAGCCAGTGGTGCACAGCGGGTTTCGTGATCGAACCCAGTGCCAGCGTGCACACCGTGATGCCGAGCTGCGACCCGGCGAGCAACACCGACAGTTCCGATGCGCTGCGCAGTGCTGCGCGGGCGCTGCCGCTGGTCGCGGCCGCGTCTTCGAGCCGGTGCCGACGTGCGGCGATGAGGGCGAACTCGACCGCGACGAAGAAGGCGCTGGACGCGATCAGGGCCACGGTGACGGCCGCGACGACCCACGGGTTATCCATTGTCGCTCTCCTCTCCGTTCTCGGCCGGGTTCTTCTTCTCGCCCCGGTTCCTGTCGTCCGGGCTCTTCTCGCCCGGGTTGTTGTCGTTGTGTGCCACGCTCATCGACAGCAGAGCGGGGACGCGCTTGTCGACTTCGAGCACCGTGGCCCGCACGGTGCGGGGTGGCGCCTCGTCGTCTTCGAGCAGGGTCGACGGATCGGGATCGATCTCGATCGTCACCGTGTCCCCGACCTCCGGGAGTCCGACGAATTCGGCGATCACCAGTCCGGCCATCGTCTCGTAGTCGCCTTCGGGGAGGTCCCAGCCGACGGTCCGGGAGACCTCGTCGACGTGTGCGTCACCCCGCACGCGCCATCCCTCGGGGCTCTCCTCGATCGCGACGGTCGCCTCGGAGTCGTGTTCGTCGTCGATCTCGCCGACCAGTTCCTCGGCGATGTCCTCGGCGGTCACGACCCCGGCGAAGCCGCCGTATTCGTCGATGACCACCGCCATCTCGTCATGTGCGTCCGCGAGGGTCTCCAACACCTCGGGCAGCGGGAGCGTCGAGGGCACCACCACCGCGGGACGACACAGGTCTACCGCGGTGGCCGACGAATCAGCCTGCGGCGGTTGTTTTTTCAGCGCGTAGCTCCACTCCAGGAGGTCCTGGAGGTGGATCACGCCGCGTACCTCGTCGTCACCGCCGGCCAGCACGGGGTACCGCGTGTGGCCGGTGCTCATCAGTGTCAGCACCTCACCCGCCGCCAGATCGGCGTCGACATGATCGGTGTTCGGTCGCGGGATCATCGCGTGTTCTGCGGTGCGCGTGGGGAATTCGAGCACACGGTCGAGCAGGACGGACAGCTCGTCGGGCAGGTCACCCGCGTCGCGGGACTCGGCGACGATGTGCTCGAGGTCGCGCACCGACGCCGAATGCTCGACGTCGTGCACGGGCTCGATGCGCAGCGCTCGCAGCAGCAGGTTCGACGACTTGTCGAACAATGCGATGAGCCAACCGAATACGGCCAGGTAGATCGTCGTCGAACGGGCGAGCCACCGTGCGACCGGCTCGGGCCGGGCGATGGCGAGGTTCTTGGGGAACAGCTCACCGAAGACCATCTGCACGACGGTGGAGAAGATGATCGCGATGATCGTGCCGATCGCGACACCCACGCCCACCGGGATACCCACGCCGCCGAGCAGCTCGCCGACGCCGGAACCGATCAGGGGTTCGGCCACGTAGCCGACGAGCAGGCCGGTGACAGTGATGCCCAGCTGGGCGCCGGAGAGCATGAAGGACGTGCGGCGGGTGACCGCGAGCGCGCGTTTCGCGGCGGCGTCACCGGTTTCGGCACGGGCTTTGAGGCGGGACCGGTCGACCGCCATGTAGCCGAATTCCTGGGCCACGAAGTAACCGGTGAGGGCGGTGATCAGGAAGACCACCAGGATTCCGAGTCCGATTCCGAGGAGGGTCAGCATGAGACCGTCCCGGTGTCGGGGCCGGGCGGAACACCCGGGTCATTCAATTCACAACAGGGGGCCGACTGGTGTCGTCGGCGTTTTCGGCGCTTTCCGCGTCTCATCGTCTCTCTCGCTGGTGCTCGGGTATTTCATACCGGGTGCCGGGAGCAAAGGCATGTGCGTAAATGTCCGGTATGTGGTCCCAACGTACCGAATGCGCTCCGAGTTCCGCGACATGCCCGGCGATCCTTCTCCGCGGAGTGCGGACCGACGCATTCGGCCGATGAGCGACCCGTCGATACGCGACGAGGTCGCCGCAGCCGCTCGACGGCTGGCGGCCGAAGGTCTGCTGATCGGCACCTCCGGCAACGTGTCGGCGCGTGCGGGCGATCACGTCGCGATCACCGGAACCGGGGTCGTGCTCGCGAACTGTGCCGCGACCGACGTGACGGTGGTGTCCCTTGCCGGCGACGTCGTCGACGGGCCGATCGCGCCGTCGTCCGAGCTGGACCTGCACCTCCGCGTCTACGAGGAAACCGGCACACAGGCGATCGTCCACACCCACGCACCCTTCGGGACCGCGGTCGCCTGCGTCAGCGGACTGACCTCGTTACCGGTGCTGCACTACCAGCAACTCGGCCTCGGCGGTGCCATCCCGGTCGCGCCGTACGCCACGTTCGGGAGCCCGGAGCTCGCCGGGATCGTCGCCGACGCGCTGGTCGACACCCAGGTCGCGCTGATGGCGAACCACGGTTCGGTGGCACGCGGCTCCAGCCTGGCCCACGCGGTGGAGAACGCCCTGCTGCTGGAGTGGCTCGCGACCCTCTTTCACCGGACCAGCAGCATGGGCCGGCCTCGCGAACTCACCGAGGACCAACAGCAGTCCACTGTCGCCCAGGCGATCCGGCTGGACTACGGGACACCCAAGGAGAACCGGACGTGACACCCTCACCGCGGCTCGAACCGCCGACGATCGCAACCGTGGGCGTCCATGTGCTGGACATCCACGTCGTCGGGATCGAGTCCATCCCGGCGGGGTCCGACGGCGCGCTCGTCCAGTCCATCGGTTTCTCCGCCGCCGGTACCGCGGGCGGAACCGCGCTCGTCCTCAGTCGGCTGGGCGCCACGGTCCGGACCCACGGAGCGATCGGCGACGACACGATCGGGCGTTCGCTGACCGCACTGCTGGACGCCGAAGGCGTCGACACCGGCGGCCTGGTTCCGAAGCCCGGGGTCCAGACGTCGTCATCGGTCATACCCGTCCGACCCAATGGAGACCGTCCCGCGTGGCACTGCATCGGGGCGAACGCACAGTTCACGCCCGACGACCTGGGTGCAGACGCGCTGACCGGGCTCGACCACCTGCACCTCGGCGGCCCGGAATTCCTGGGCGGCGCCGTCGCCGCAGAGCTCCTCGGCCGGGCGCGCGACCGCGGGATCACGACGTCGGCCGATCTGCTGTCGGCTGGCGACCCCGGCCTTCTCGAGTGGATCGCCGACGCACTTCCCCACCTCGACTACCTGCTGCCCAACGACGAGCAGACCCGGGGACTGACCGGAACCGACGACCTCACCTACGGCGCACGGGCGCTCCTGGACCGCGGTGTCGGTTGCGTCGCGCTCACCCGCGGTGCCGACGGTGCGCTGGTCGTGACCGGCGACGACGTGGTCGCGGTGCCGGCGTTCGAGGTGGACGTCGTCGACACCACCGGTTGCGGCGACTCGTTCTCCGCCGGGTTCTTGACCGGCCGGCTGCGCGGGCTCGGTCTCGCCGACTCCGCCGAACTCGGTTGCGCGGTGGCCGCGCACGTCGCCCAGGGCATCGGGACCGCGGCGAACTCGTACGATCTCGCCGCGATCGAGTCCTTCCGGCAGTCCCGCGCCGCGGGCTGAGCGCGCCTCCTCTCGGTTTGGTGAACCCCGCCTCGGGTAGGCGATCACCATGACAGACAACAAGGAAATCAACGGCTCCACCGTCGTCATCGCCGGCGCGTCGAGCGGATTCGGACGCGGCGCCGCGGTGCGACTCGGAGAACTCGGCGCGAACGTCGTCGTCGCGGCGCGTCGAACCGCGGTCCTCGACGAGGTCGTCGCGGAGATCACCGGCAAGGGCGGGTCGGCGCTGGCGGTGCCCACCGATGTCAGCGATCCGCGTGCCGTCGCCCATCTCGCGTCCGCCGCGCTCGAACGGTTCGGGTCGATCGACGTGTGGGTGAACAACGTCGGCGTCGGCGCGGTCGGATACTTCTGGGACATCCCGATCGAGGACCACGCTCGCCTCGTCGACGTGAACCTGAAGGGCCTGATCTACGGCGCACATGCGGCGCTGCGCGTCTTCCGGTCGCAGGGTCGCGGCACACTCATCAACGTGGGCTCGGTCGACAGCGAGGTACCGATCGCACTCCAGAACACCTACGCCGCAACGAAAGCGGCGGTTCGGAGCCTCGGACACTCGATCAGCGAAGAGCTGCGCATGGCCGGCGACGACGCCATCAAGGTCGGCACCATCATGCCGTGGGCCGTGGACACCCCGTGGTGGGTCCACGCCGCCAACTAAACCGGGCACGAACCGCGGATGTCCGCGATGGACGATCCGCAGATCGTGGTCGACGCGATCGTGGCAGCCTGCACCGACCCGAAGCTGGACCAACCGGTCGGCTACAAAGCCAAGGCCGCCAACGCTTCTCATCACCTCATGCCCGGGATCACCGAGCGATTCTCGGCGGCGACGGCGAAGTCCGAGACCGAGAAGGGGACGCCGGTCGAGCCGCACGCGGGTGCGATCCACGACCCCAACCCGAACAGCACCGGGGTCGCCGGCGGCATCCGCGAACGGATGGTTGCCGAGAACTCCCGCTGACACCCGTCCGCCGTCGCTCGTTGTGGTGCGCCGCCGTTCTCTGCTGGTCGAGCAGAGGAGCCGTGTCCCGCTTGTCGAGCAGCGCCGCAGAGTCCCGCTTGTCGAGCAGTGCCGCAGAGTCCCGCTTGTCGAGCAGCGCCGCAGAGTCCCGCTTGTCGAGCAGCGCCGACCGAGCGAAGCGAGGACGCCGCGCCCGTCGAGGCCACCGAGGCGACGCTTCAGTCCTGTCGGTGCGGCGTGATTGGATTGCGAGACAACCCGGGAGATCCCGAGTGTTATCTCGCAGGACATCGGTGACACTTCCGCATCAGGACATCGGTGACAGTGTGAGTGGTCTTGGTGGTGACACTTCGCTGTGAACGACAGTCGAGGAGCTGTCCATGGCCATGAGAAAGTCCCCACTGGTGGCCAGGTCGAGGTCCCCGCTGGTGGCCAGATAAAAGTCCCCACCCTGTGTTCGTCGTGTCGACCCGGAACTGAAGGCCCAG